>JBGSQD010000136.1:0-6990 GCA_041738275.1 Geobacterales bacterium | reverse complement strand
ATGGGATCGTACGAATTACCAGCAAACCAGATCTGCACGGCGCATGGCGCGACCTTATCGCCCGTAATCATAAGATCACCGTCGAACTCTATGGTTGACTTCCTCGCCTCTGTATCTGGACTTCGCATTTGACAATCCTGTATCCAAGCCACCGGCTGGAACGAGCATATGGACGTGAGGGTGAAAGTCGAGAATCCTGTTCCAGGTGTGGAGTACGGAGAGAATCCCCAGCTGCCCGCCGACGTACTTGGGATCAAGGCCGAGCGTCAGGAGCGCTTCGGCGGCGGTGCGCATGAGGATGGGGTACAGTCAGACAATTCCCCTTCCAGTCGCAACCGTTCAATTTACCTCAGATAAACGAAACCCCGAAGATACCTTTTAAAACTTTTTGGTGAAAGTTTTAGTGATAGTCGGGGTAAATCGTCAAGAATCGCGAATGATTCTATTTAGTTAATTGGAGCGGGAAACGGGATTCGAACCCGCGATCTTCAGCTTGGGAAGCTGATCCTTTTAGTAATAATTTGAAGAATTACAGGGTAGAGCTTTTTTCGGTTTTTTGCATAAACACTACAAATAAATAATTTAGTGGAAATATTAGTGGAAATTTTGTGGATACGGAATCAGCCAAAAAAAACAACCACCCATGAAATCTCATAAGTGGTTGTTTTTTAATGGTGCGGTGGAATGGAATCGAACCATCACGGAGTTGCCCCCGCCAGCCCCTCAAGCTGGTGCGTCTACCAGTTCCGCCACCACCGCATTTCATTTGCGTCTAAAGACGCTAACCGTATGTATTAACATTGCCGTGTCGGCAACCGGACGTACTCTATAACACAACCTTTTTATGCAATCAAGAACAAAAACACTACTTCGGCGGAGTCGGAACGATCGGTGCAGCAGGAGCCGTCGCCGGCTGGCCCTGGACCGGTGCAGATGATGCGGGTTGCTGTCCTGCGGGAGCCTGTGCCGGTGCTTTGTCTACTGCCGCAGGCTTACTCTTTCCGGACATGATCGAAGACGATGATCGTCCGGATATCACTGCCAGCGTTAGTGACGTCAGCATGAAAATAATAGCCGCTCCAGTGGTCATCTTACTGAGAAAGGTTGTGCCTCCGCCTGCCCCGAATACCGACTGACTGCCACTGCTACCGAAGGATGCGCCCATCTCGGCACCCTTGCCAGACTGCAGCAGCACCACGGCAATCAAAAAAAAGCTTACCACAACGTGCAATATTGTTAGCAGAATAGTCATTCCGTATCCCCTGACTGGTATTAATAAGTTAACTTATGTACCACAGGACTCGTTTTTTTGCAAAAGGTTTATTGCCCGCCGCATATTATGAAGCAACTCAACAACAGTCAAATCTTGTTAAATACTGAAATTCGCAATGGCGGCAAAGGAATCCGCCTTGAGACTGGCGCCACCAACCAGGGCCCCATCGATATCTGGCTGCGCCATCAAGCCCTTGACGTTGTCCGGCTTGACGCTGCCACCGTAGAGGATACGGATCGCATCCGCAGCGGTCCGGTCAAAAAGTTTTGCCGTCAAGCCGCGAATAAAGGCGTGAACCTCCTGGGCCTGGGCATCGCTTGCGGTTTTGCCGGTACCGATTGCCCAGACCGGTTCATACGCGATAACAACCTGCTTGAGGCTGTCAGCTGACAGCCCGCTCAGGCCACCGGTTATTTGGGCCTCGATGACGGCAAAGGTTTTATCCCCCTCACGCTCAGCCAGGGTTTCTCCAACGCAGACAATGGCGGTCATCCCGGCCGCAATGGCTGACCTGGTCTTTTTGTTAACGCTACCGTCTGTTTCGCCGAAATACTGGCGCCGCTCGGAATGGCCGATGATTACGTGACTGCAGCCTGCATCCTTCAGCAGCTTGGGAGATACTTCCCCGGTGAATGCCCCTTCCTCCTCCCAGAAGCAATCCTGGGCAGCCACATGCACGTTTGAGCCTGCCAGGGCAGACGCCACGCTGCTGAGCGCTGTGAACACCGGTGCCACAACAATTTCAACCCCTGTTGTTCCTGCTACGAGCGCCTTGAGTTCACCCACCATAGCTGTGGCCTCGCCAATGGTTTTAAAAAGTTTCCAGTTTCCTGCAATAACCGGTGTGCGCATATTTCCCCCTATTTCTTTGCTTTGATATCAAGAGCCTTCACACCCGGCAGGATTTTTCCTTCCAACAGCTCCAGGAAAGCACCTCCGCCGGTGGAAATATAGCTGACCTTATTCTCCATACCGGCTTTACGCACTGCCGAGTCGGTATCGCCGCCGCCGATAATGGTCGTGGCAAAGGCGCTTCCCACGGCTTCGGCAACGGAGAAGGTGCCGCGGGCAAAGGCGTCCATCTCGAAGACCCCCATGGGACCGTTCCAGATCACTGTCTTGGCGTCACGCAAGGTTTCAGCAAAAAGCGTCGCAGAGGCCGGACCGATGTCCAGCGCCATCCATCCCTCGGGGATCTCCTGAACGGTCGTGATGAAATTGGTTGCTGTTGCCTCAAAGGCATTGGCCACGATACAGTCAACCGGCAGGTAGAACATGACCCCTTTCTTCTTGGCCTTTTCCATGATTTTCTTGGCTGTCGGGATCAACTCATCCTCAACCAGCGACTTGCCGACCGAATACCCCATGGCCTTGAGAAAGGTAAAGGCCATGCCGCCGCCGATAACGACCTTGTCCACCTTGTTCACCAGCGTTTCCAGCACTTCCAGCTTTCCGGATACCTTGGCGCCGCCCAGAATGGCCACAAGGGGACGAACCGGGTTCTGCATTGCCTTGTCAAAAAAGGTCATTTCATTTCTCATCAGGAAACCGGCTGCGATGGTCGGGATTACCTTGGTAATAGCCTCCACCGAGGCGTGTGCCCGATGGGATACGGCAAAGGCATCATTGACATATATCTCGCAGTCATTAGCCAGAGATGCGGCAAAACCGGCGTCATTCTTCTCTTCACCGGGATAGAAGCGGACGTTTTCAAGCATTAATATCTCGCCCGACTTCATGGCGGCGATCATCTTCGTCACATCCTCACCAAAACAGTCCGGCGCCTGCTTGACCTTCTTGCCCAGCAATTCCGAGAGTCGCTTGGAAGCCGGCGCCATGGTGTATTTGGCCTTCTTTTCTCCCTTGGGCCGGCCAAGATGGGAAGCCAGGATCACCTTTGCCCCCTGTTCCACGGCATATCTGATGGTGGGCACTGCCCCGGCTATACGGGTGTCCTCGGTGATATTCCCCTTGTCATCCTGCGGAACATTGAAGTCAACACGGATAAAAACCATTTTATCTTTCAGATCCTTGATCTGGTCGATGTAGCGAATCGGCATGAAATCCCCCTTCAAGCTCATATTGTTTTGGCAAAAAAAGAGGGGGAATCAAATTCCCCCTCATGTCCCTACAGATGTAATATTTTATTTTTTGGAAGCAATCAGCTTGAACAAGTCAACCACCCGATTCGAGAAACCAGCCTCGTTATCGTACCAGGAGATAACCTTGACCATGTTGTCGCCGATAACCTTGGTACAGGAGGCATCAACAATTGATGAAAGCGGGTTGCCATTGAAATCTATGGAGACAAGGGGTTCTTCACTGAAACCGAGTATCCCCTTGAGTGCCCCCTTGGAGGCCTTCTTGAGGGCCGCATTGACCTTGACCGCGTCGGCCTTCTTGGTGAGAGTTGCCACCAGATCGATTACCGAGACATTGGGAGTCGGAACGCGAATAGCCATACCGTCCAGCTTCCCCTTGAGCTCGGGCAATACCAGCGAAACCGCCTTGGCAGCTCCGGTGGTGGTCGGTATCATGGACATGGCCGCGGCACGTGCCCGGCGCAGATCCTTATGGGGCAGATCGAGAATATTCTGGTCATTGGTATAGGAATGAACCGTAGTCACCAGACCCTTCTCGATTCCGAAGGTATCCTGCAACACCTTGGCAACGGGCGCAAGACAGTTGGTGGTACAGGATGCATTGGAAATAATGTTATGTTTTTTTGCATCGTACAGGTGGTCATTAACCCCCATAACTATTGTGATGTCCTCGTTGGTAGCAGGCGCTGAGATTACCACTTTCTTGGCACCGGCCTGAATATGCAGTTCGGCTTTATCCTTTGAGGTAAAAAGTCCGGTTGATTCCAGAACCAGATCAACCTTGTCCTTTTTCCAGGGCAGCTCAGCCGGGTTCCTGATCGCATAAATCTTGATGGCCTTACCGTTGATTATCAGACTGTCAGCCGTATGCTCGACCTTGCCTGGGAAGATGCCGTGTACAGAATCATACTTGAATAGATGCGCAAGGGTTGCGGCATCGGTCAAGTCGTTGATTGCCACGAACTCTATGCCCTTTTCCTTGCAAGCCGCCCTCAGTACCATCCTGCCGATTCTGCCAAACCCGTTGATCGCTACCCGTAATGCCATGAACTGCCTCCTCGTGTGGTGTATTAAAACTATTCCGCTTTGCAACCGTTACACATTATTGTTTACGACAAACAAACTAATAATAGAACATAATTACGAATCGTCAACAATAAATTGCGGAATTATGCCCTCAAAAAATCCTTCTACTACCAGAAATAATGATTTAAATTCACCAATATCATGTTAGAATGCATGAAATTCAAAAGGTCTGCTCTTATTTAAACACAGAATCTACTCACCTAATGAAACAATCTTTAGAAAAGCGCATCATACTTTTTTCCTTCGTCATCCTCTTCCTGACGATCCTCGCCAATACCGGCATGGACATCGTGGTTTTTCGCAAGGACTATATAAAAGAGATTCTGCTGAGATCACAAAGTGTTGGAACAGCTCTCAAAGGAAGTATTGAAAAGGTTCTGGCACTTGGCATCGACATCAAGGATGTAAGCGGCTTGTCGGAAAAATGCCGCGAAGCGGTTCAGTCCGATCCGGAAATTTCATATTGTGTGATTACCGGAGTTGATGCAAAACCACTTTTCAGCAGCGACAGCAGTTTTGAACACTTTGACTTTTCCCAGACATCGATTGTCCAGACCGAAGACACGACAAAAAGACTTATATCTGCCACAATCAGAACAAAACAAGGTGTGTTCTACGATACCGTCTCCACGGTCAGGTCTTTTGACGGCAAAACAGTTGCTTTCGTTCACATAGGATCCCCCCAAAGCACGATCAATAAAAAAGTCAACGCCATCATACTAAGATCTACCTTCGTGTTCCTGGCCTTTTTCCTGGTCTCCTTTGCACTGGTTGTATATTTTGTCAAGTCCAGCATTATCACACCAATTGCAACGCTCCTCGAAGGGGTTACACTCATATCCCAAGGCAACTTCAAAACCCCCATAAAAGAACTGCCTGTCTTTGAGCTGAACGAACTCGGCGTAAAGATTAATGCCATGTCCATCGCACTTGAATCAAGGGATGCCGAGCTTCGCAACAACTACGAAGAGCTGTCCGCAACCCATAACCAGCTTCACAACTCTTATCTGAAGCTGGAAAAACTCAGTGCCGATCTTGAGAAATCTGAAGAACTTTATAAAAAGCTGCTGGAAGATGCAGGTGATACCATAATCATTCTCGACGCGAATGAAACCGTCATAATTGCCAACAAGAAAGCGGAGGAATTTTTCGGCTATCCATCTGCAAACATTGTCAATCAACACATTTCACTGCTGCTGCTTTTGCTGAAAGCTCCCAATATCTCGCATATTCTTACCATATTCAACGAAGCGTATAGCGGCGCACATATTTCCGAGGAAATCACCATCACCAACAGCCACAATGAGCAACTGATCGGTAAGATTCACGCCAGCAGCGTTACCATGGGAGACAACCATCTGCTACAGGTAATGATCCGCGATGTTACCAAAGAACGTGAGATCCTGGCGAATCTGGAGAAAAGTGCTGCCGGCCTGTCACGACTGAACAAGATGAAGGACTCCTTTCTCGGACTGGCTTCACACGAGCTGAAAACCCCACTTACCGTCATCATGGGCTATTCGGAGCTATTACTCAGCGACATGAAAGACCAGCTGAACGAAACAATATTCGAGATGATTGAAAACATCTCCGGAGCGGCGTCTCGACTGGACGGCATCGTCAAGGATATGATTGATGTCTCCATGATCGACCATAAACAACTGGAGCTCAAGCTTGACGATGTAAATATTAACTCACTCGCTGAAACAGCCATCAAGGAACTGCGTTTCTTCCTCGCCCTGCGCAAACAAGAAATCACCACGAACTTCGATCCAACGCTCCCCCTGCTCCGTGGTGACCAGGCCAGACTTCTGCAGCTTCTTTCAAACATCATCGGCAATGCCATCAAATTCACACCGGATAACGGCAAGATCTCCGTGTCAACATCTGTCAGGCAGATCATGCGCAACAAGCAGGTCTCAAGCTTCAACAACATGTGGTCGCTAAACATCGGAAAAGAATATCACAGCTATGTGGAAATTATTATTTCAGATACCGGAATCGGCCTGGATACAGATGATCGCTTACGCATTTTTGATAAGTTTTACGAGGCGTGCAACATCGAGGAACACAGCTCGGGAAAAGTAGCCTTCAAATCCCGCGGCGCAGGATTGGGGCTGTCTATTGCAAAAGGGATTGTGGAAATGCATGGCGGCGAGTTGTGGGTCGAGTCACCTGGTTACGATCCGGCAACCTGTCCGGGATCGTCATTTTTCATCCTGCTGCCGCTTAATCCGCTCACGGGTGATGACAATCCTGACTTTCAAATTTCATAGCAAGAGGTTAAGCATTCAAATGGATTTCATCAGCTTTTTCGGCTCAGTGAGCATAGATTGCCTGGCGTTGGGGGGGAAATGGTAATTTTTCCCGGAGGATTAAAGGCAGAGGCCGTTATTTTTGATTTTGACGGTGTGATAGTGGACACCGAGCCGCTTCATTACAAGGCATTTCAGCAGATTCTCATTCCTCGTGGCCTGGGATTTTCCTGGAAACAATATGTCGAGACCTACATGGGATTCGATGACCGCG
>JBGSQD010000133.1:0-7727 GCA_041738275.1 Geobacterales bacterium | reverse complement strand
CCTGTCCTCCCCTTAACCTAAGGGGAGGAACGTATATTCCCCCTCTTAGGTTAAGAGGGGGTTAGGGGGAGTTAGTATGAGGAGTAAAGCAAATGAACAAAAATCTAACACACTTACAGCAGCTGGAAGCCGAAAGCATCCACATCCTCCGTGAAGTAGTGGCCGAATTCGCCAATCCGGTGATGCTCTATTCCATCGGCAAGGATTCGGCGGTCATGCTGCACCTGGCCCGCAAGGCCTTTTACCCGGCACCGCCGCCGTTTCCCCTGCTGCACGTGGACACCACCTGGAAGTTCCGCGAGATGATCCAGTTTAGGGACCGGATGGCCGCTGAATGCGGCATGGACCTGATCGTGCACGTCAACGAGGAGGGGGTCCGGCAGGGGGTTTCCCCCTTCACCCACGGCTCGGCCCTTTATACCGACATCATGAAAACCGAAGGGCTGAAGCAGGCGCTGGATCGCTACAAGTTCGATTCCGCCTTTGGCGGTGCCCGCAGGGACGAGGAGAAATCACGGGCCAAGGAGCGGATCTTCTCCTTCCGCAGCGCCAACCACCGCTGGGACCCCAAGAACCAGCGTCCGGAGCTCTGGAACCTGTACAACACCCGGGTCAAGCCGGGGGAAAGCATCCGGGTCTTCCCCATCTCCAACTGGACCGAGCTGGATGTGTGGCAGTACATCCATCTGGAGCAGATACCGATCGTGCCGCTTTACTATGCCGCGGTCCGGCCGGTGGTGGAGCGCGACAACATGCTGATCATGGTGGATGACGACCGTCTGGAGCTGAAGCCGGGAGAGAAAGTACAGTACAAATCGGTGCGCTTCCGTACCCTGGGGTGCTACCCCCTGACCGGCGCCGTGGAATCGGAGGCGGACACCCTGCCCGAGATCATCCAGGAGATGCTGCTGACCCGCACCTCGGAGCGCCAGGGGCGCCTGATCGATCATGACTCGGCCGGGAGTATGGAAAAGAAAAAACAAGAGGGATATTTTTAAAAGCAGGCTGAAGTCCGAAGGCTGAAGGCTGAAGTAAAACCGCCCTTACCTTCAGCCTTCAGCCTTAAAGAGGTTTCCTATGGCACACCAATCGGAATTGATAGAACAGGATATATTGGCATACCTCAAGAGCCAGGAAGAGAAATCGCTGCTCCGCTTCATTACCTGCGGCAGCGTCGATGACGGCAAGAGCACCCTGATCGGGCGGCTGCTGTGGGACTCCAAGATGGTCTTCGAGGATCAACTGGCGGCGCTGGAGTCGGACAGCAAAAGGGTCGGCACCCAGGGGGGCGCCATCGACTATGCCCTGCTGCTGGACGGGCTGCAGGCGGAGCGGGAGCAGGGGATCACCATTGACGTGGCTTACCGCTTCTTCTCCACGGACAAACGCAAGTTCATCGTTGCCGACACCCCGGGCCATGAACAGTACACCCGCAACATGGTCACCGGCGCCTCCACCGCCCAAGTGGCGGTCATTCTGGTGGATGCGCGCAAGGGGCTTCTGACCCAGACCAGGCGTCACAGCTTTCTGGTCTCCCTGGTAGGTATCCGGCATGCCGTGCTTGCGGTCAACAAGATGGACCTGATCGGCTATGACGAGCAGCGCTTTGAGGATATTATGCGGGATTACCAACAGTTCGCTGCGCCGCTGGGATTTGCCTCCATCACCCCTATCCCGCTTTCGGCCCTGAATGGCGACAACATGATCGAAGCCAGCCCTAACACCCCCTGGTACAGTGGCCCCACCCTGATGAACTTTCTGGAGACCTTCCAGGTGGCAGGGGACAACCGGGATCAACCGTTCCGGATTCCGGTACAGTGGGTCAACCGCCCCCATCTCGACTTTCGCGGTTTCTGCGGCACTGTTGCCGCCGGTACGGTCCGACCGGGTGATGAACTGCTGGTCGCCGCATCCGGACGCACCAGCCGGGTGGCCCGGATTGTCACCATGGATGGCGACCTGACCGAGGCAACCGCCGGCCAGGCCGTGACCCTGACTCTGGCGGACGAGATCGATGTCAGCCGGGGGGACATGCTGACTGCGACCGATGCCCCGCCGTTCCATGCCCGGCACCCGGAGGCGCACCTGGTCTGGATGCACGACGAACCGTTGCAGCCGGGACAGATCTATCTGGTCAAGACAGCTACCAGCGTGACCCCTGGCCGGGTCACTGCCGTGCAGTATGCGGTGGATGTCAATACCCTGGAGCAGAAACAGGCGTCGACTCTAGGTCTGAATGAAATCGGTGTTGTCCGCCTGGAGCTGGACCGCCCGATCTCATTCGACACCTACCAACAGAACCGGGACACCGGCAGCTTTATCCTGATCGACCGTTTCAGCAACGCCACCGTGGCTGCGGGCATGGTGATCACGGCGGCGCCTATGGAGCCGCAGAAAGCAGTGCTGACGGATCTGCCGGTCGCAGGAAACGACCTTCACCGACGTATCAGCCTGAGTGAAGCCTCCGTCAGCGGCATGGGGGTGAGCGTGGTTGATCTGACCGGAGAATTCGGTCCAATCGAGTTCGATGTGTCAAAGAGCTTCATGGACTACCTTGGCAAGGGAAACCGGGTTCTTTTCCGTCTGCGGGATATGGGGCAACTGGGTGCGGTGGCGTTTTTGGCTTTTGAACAGACACTGTCATTTGAATTTGATCGCACCGCGGATGGGGTTAGTATACTGATCTTCAAGAGGGATACAACGTCCGGAAACAGGTTGTCCGAAGACGAAGGGACCGGAATATGACTGCTGAGTTTTTTCTGAAATAACTTTGCTCAAGCACTTATCCTGTTTATATGGGATCGGGATTACGCTATAAATGGTGACATGAAAATCAAGATAAACGAAAAATCTTTTGAAGTTGAAGACGGGCTGACCCTGTCCGCACTGGCCAGGCGTCATAAGCCTGGCGCCGATGTGTTGATCCTGAACGGTTTTCCTGCCCCACCTGACACGCTGTTAAAAGAAGGTGACGAACTGTTCCTGATCCGGCGCGGCGAGCTGCCTGACGAAGAGGAGCTGGAGTATCTCATGGCCTCCCGGCACACACCTGGTGTCCATGCCAGGCTCAAGCAGGCCGTGGTGGCGGTCGCCGGGGTCGGCGGCCTGGGTTCGGCGGTGGCCGTGGCCTTGGCACGGGTCGGTATCGGTCGTCTGGTCATTGCCGACTTTGATGTCGTGGAACCCTCAAATCTCAACCGTCAGCAATACTTTGTCGATCAGATCGGCCTCCTCAAGGTGGAGGCGCTGGTTGAAAACCTCAAGCGCATCAACCCCTATGTCACGGTTGAGTCCCATCCTGTCATGCTTGACCCGGAAAATATTCCCGCCATCTTCGCATCCTGCTCAATAGTGGTTGAGGCATTTGACCGCGCCGAGATGAAGGGCATGCTGGTGAACACGGTGCTGAGCCGGATGCCAAAGACCACTGTTATTGCCGCCTCCGGTCTGGCCGGCTATGGTCCCAACAATACCATCCTTACCCGCCGGGTCGCAGCCAGGCTTTATCTGGTGGGGGATGAGGTCTCGGAAGCGGTACCGGGCAGGGGGCTGATGGCGCCGCGAGTTGGTATTGCCGCCAGTCACCAGGCCAATCAGGTGGTGCGCATAGTTCTGGGGGAGGATGACGTTTGATAGAGATTAAAGGGAAACATACAATAGCCGTTGCCATGAGCGGCGGGGTGGATTCGTCGGTCACCGCGGCCCTACTCAAACAGCAGGGACACGAGGTGATCGGGATCACCATGCGCCTGTTTGCACCCAGCTCTACCGGCATCGGCTCGGCGGTTCATGATGCTGCCGCCGTGGCGCGGCACCTGGGTATTCCCCACCATGTGGCGGATTTTGAACCGGATTTTCGCGATCTGATTGTGAACGACTTCATAAACGAATATTGCAGCGGGCATACCCCAAATCCCTGTGTCCGCTGTAACCGCCATGTCAAGTTCGGCCTGTTGCTGGAAAAGGCCCGGGAGTTGGGAGCCGAGCTGCTGGCCACGGGACATTACGTCAGAAAGACTGTCGATCCTGACGGTACCTGCCACCTGCGCATGGCGCGCAATATCCCCAAGGACCAGTCCTACTTTCTGTACACCCTGACCCAGGAACGGCTGGCACGGGTAATCTTTCCACTGGGTGAGATCGAGAGCAAGGATGAGGTGCGCCGCCTGGCGCGGGAATTCGGTCTGTTGGTCAGCGACAAGGGAGACAGCCAGGAGGTCTGCTTCATACCCAATGATGATTATGTGGCCTTCCTGGAGGGAAGCGGCGCTCTGGTGTGCAAGCCGGGCGACATCGTTCACGTTGGCGGCAAGGTGCTGGGACAGCATCACGGAATGCATCGTTACACCATCGGCCAGCGAAAAGGACTCGGCATTGCCTGGAGCGAACCGCTTTACGTGGTTGCCATCGATATTGAACGGAACCTGCTTGTAGTCGGAGAGGAGCCGCATGTCTTTGCCGACGGACTGGTTGCCGAGGATGTGGTCTGGATTACGGAACCAGCGGCCGATGAATTCGTTGCCACCTGCAAGATCCGTTATCGTCATCATCCTGTAGCATGCCGCGTCAGGCTTTTGGGTGATGGGGGCTGCAGCGTTTTGTTCAACGAACCGCAGAAAGCAGTTACACCAGGGCAGGCAGTGGTTTTCTATCAGGATGACGAGGTGCTGGGTGGCGGCAGGATAGTGGGGTCTGTCAAGGAGCACAGCGCTGCTTGACGACAATGAAAGACCTCCGCGGCTTATTGCCCCGGAGGTCTTTTTTGAGCCCTTGCCTTTATGATGTGGTGACGCTTATTTGGCGGCAACAGTCTTCGGATTTTTGATCTTGAATTCCAGGTACTGGGCCGCCTTTTTGAGTTTCTCCGTTGCCGCCACCTTGTCAGCGAACAGGCCGAGCGCCTGCAATACCCGTTCTTCAGCAGCGTCGCTGCTGAATCCGCTCCATTCCACCATCGTCCGCAGGTGAGACAGGATCGCTCTCTGATCGTCTTCGGTAACAAACCGGGCAGGATCTGTAATGAACAGGATGTTGCGGGCCCTGTCGCGACACGCTTCGTCCAGTCCCTCATCCTTCAAGAACGATTCCATCACCGCGGCAATGCCCCCCTTCTCGGCATAGTTGAGGCTTCGGCTCTCAGTGTAAAATTTAAGGAATTCCAAGGCCGCCAGGCGGTCTTCGCTGTCGCCAATCTTGAACAGCAGCTGGTGGGCCGCCAGGAGTTTGAGCGCCTCGTCCTGATCAGGGAGCAGAAAACAGCGTAGCATCATGGCAATTTTTTCTTGTGCCGAATCGCTGAGGGTCTCGGTTTCGATCCTGCCCTTGATCTGTTCGTACAGTTCGCGCTTGTTGGGGTACTCGCAATATTTGATCTGGATGATCAGACCGCGTACCTCTCTGTCACTCGTTCGGTCGTACAGTTTCTCGACCGCCTGCATGATCCTGCGGTGGATGGCTTTAACCTTTTCCTCTTTTGACGGCTCGTTTTGATTCCAGTAATCAGGGTAGATGTCCAGCGCGGTATCAATCTCGTCTGGGTTTCTTAACCTTTCCAGTATAAAGGTGAAATAGGTGAGAATCTTGGTCTGAAAGGTTTTTCCACCATCTTCGATCGGTCTCAACAGATCCTCCAGGAAGGTTGAGTTGAGCCCGGACGTGCCGCTGCAGAGATAGCGATATACCCCTTCGGCTTTTTCCACCTGCTTCTCGATATATTTTTGTCGCAGGGTCTCACCAAGATTTGTGCTTTCGACCTTCTTGAAGAACACACTTAGCAGGTTGGAGGCATGATGTTTGATATTATGGTCGGCATCATCGGAAAGAACGATGTCCAGGCAGGCATCAAAGATCTTTACCTGTTCCACTTCATCCCGCGATGAGTCGATATAATCTTCCAGGATGGTGATGATTTCAACCATATGGGCCCTGTTCCGGCTGTTAAGCAGGGTCATGAAGGTTTCCCGCAGGCTGCTGGAATCAATGATGCCGAAGAGGAATTTGACAGCGGCGTTGCGCCTAGCCGCTCCTTTGCTGTCGGCTGATTTGAGCAGTTTCAGGATGCTCTCCGCTGGGTCGGAGACCCATCCCGGCACAAGGGTCTCCAGCGCTATTTCCGATTTTCTGCGCACACGGCTGTCAAGGTCATAGATGAAGTATTTGGCCACCTCGATCTTGAATTCACGAGAAGCTGCCGATGTGGTGACGATATCGAAGGCAACCAGCTTGTCCTTGGAGGACAGCTGTGCGATATCCTTTTTTGCCTTGGCGGCATCATTGATTTTTATGTAGAAATTTACTATGTCTTTGACGGATACTTCTGCATCTATATCCATAATGGCACGCCTTTTGAAAATTTTTGGAATTATAGCGCCAACACACAGCAAGCGCAACCGCCAGATTAGATACTGAAGTACAATTAATTTAAGTAAGTTGAACAGAACAGGGAAAGGAGATCTACATGAGATATATGTTTATGGTGATTACCCTGCTGATAACGACAACCGGAATCGCCCTCGCGGACAGCAAGGCCGTCACGCTTCTCTACGACGGTGCCCTGGTCGAGATAGAGGCTACGGCAAACAAGGGCATTACCGAGATTGCTCTTGCAGCAGGTATGATAGAGAACAGCCTGAGGATCAAGCCGCTGGGAAATGCAGCTATTCAGCGGGTAGAGATCCTGACAGCCCGTCAGGAGGGGAGGCGTGCCAAAGAACTGGACTCGCTCTACGAGCAGAAAAATCGTCTGGAAGACCGGCTTTTAGCCCTGACGACACGGGAGGAGATCTTCAAGGCTGCCGCCAAGTCGCAGAGTGGTAAGGCGCCCCGCAAGACCAAGGCCAATCCGGAGCCGATGCAGTCTATCCGCCAAGGCACCGAATTTGCCATTGCCCAGCTGGAAGCGGTCTACACTGCCAGGCGAAAAACAGAGGCTGATATGCGGCGTCTTGATGCTGTCATTGCGGCCGCAAAAAAAGGAGGGCAGGGTGGGGAACTGGTTGCGAGGGTGGCAATTACCCCCAGAAACGGGCGAATCAAGGTACGTTATGGCCTGGAAAAGGTGGCATGGACGCCCAGTTATGATCTCCGTCTGAATGGTAACGGAAATGCACAGCTCGTACTCATGGGGCAGCTGCCGGCTGCTTTCGATGGCTGGCTGCTACGGATATCGCCTGCCACCCTGGCCGACAGTTCTGCCGCACAAGCTGTTCCAGCTGTAGCCGGTCGTCTGGCAGAGTATCGCCTGCCAACGAGTGAAGAGCAGTTTGGAACCGGGGTGCGGCCATCCTTTTCCTTTGTGCTGACAAATACAGCAAATTACCATCTTCCGGCCGGTGATACCGCGCTGTATCGAAACGGCGAATATTGGGGAAAATTCAGGTTTGAGGGAATATCATCAGGCCGCAGCAGGAAGATCGCCTCAGGAAGCTGATCCGGCTGGTTTTGTTTCTAATTGGTCGGAGATGATTCGCGTGATAACTTGAAAACATTTTTTACCAATATGGTATACTAATTAAACATTTGATGAACCTCTCCAGGGTAGAAAAACAGTTGGCCTGCGAGAGAACCCTCCGATCAGATCTGCGAAATATCGTCATCTTTGAAGACCTGCCGCCGGTTTGTCCGGATAGCGCGCATGATTTTCCGAAACCAGGATGACATCAGTGGGACAGGAGGATCGACATGATGACTCCATGCAGCGCAACGACCAATCAGATCACTGAATGTTC
>JBGSQD010000124.1:0-4348 GCA_041738275.1 Geobacterales bacterium | reverse complement strand
TTGCCCGGGGCGATCAGGACCCGGCCGCGGACAATGGTATCGTTGTCTGCCGCCTCTTTGACCGTGACCCGACAGAGTGAATCGAGCCGTCTGGCAAAGGCGGCGGTGAAATTTTCCGGCATGTGCTGGACAACCACCATCCCCGGAGTATCCTCAGGCAGCATTTCCAGGAAGACTCGCAGGGCCTCGGTTCCACCGGTGGAGGCACCGATGACCACCACTTTCTCGGTGGTCTGGATCATGGCCTTGGAATTGGGTTTGTCCATGATCACGTCGGCGGAGTATTTAGGTGAAATCTCCTTCAAGGTGCTGCGAACGGAAGGTCTCGGGCTGGATCCAGTCGCTGCGGCGCCTTTGACCGCGTCACAGATGGTAATGCGGGACTCTTCAATGAATTGCTTAGTACCCATGCGGGGCTTGGTGATGATATCTACCGCACCGTATTCCATGGCTTTGAGTGCGGATTCGCTGCCATCTTCAGCCAAACTGGAACACATCACCACCGGAATGGGATGCTGGTTCATTATTTTCTGGAGAAAAGTTAACCCGTCCATCCGTGGCATTTCGATATCCAGCGTAATGACGTCGGGAACCACGGAGCGTAACCGTTCCGCTGCCATGAATGGGTCTGCCGCAGAGCCGACGACCTCAATTTCAGGATCAGAATTCAGGATTTCGCAAAGTGTCTGCCGGACCAATGCCGAATCATCAACAACCATCACCTTGATTTTGCGCATTACATTACTCCTTGGGGATACGCACAATCGATTCCTCCGAGCTTGAGCTTACGCAGATAGACATCGCCGGTTTTTATAGAAAACAACAGTTTCCTCCCTAGGTTGCCGCCAACATCTTCCGTGGCTATCGCAAGCCCGAGCAGCCCGAGAATTGTTCTTGCCTGGGCAATATTCTGTTCGCCCACCGACCGCTTGGTGCCAGTGGAGTGACATCCGGCCAATACCTGAGCGCCGCCGAAAAGTTTGATCACCAAATCACCCGCCCCTCCGTACTCTATCATCTTACAATGAATACAGCGCACCGCCGACTCAACATAGAGGAGGTTTTCCTTGTGTTTGATAGTGTTGGGCAGCATGGCATGACATATGGCACCAATCCTTTTCTCCGGTGAGTACATGGTGACAGCCACACATGACCCGAGAACGGTACTTACCAGGACAGGATTGGACGAAATGATAACCTCGCCGGGCTTGAGGAAGGCATTGCAGCTATGATCAGCAATGATGCGTCTCATTTCTTTTGATACACGGTTGATCCCATACTTTCAAAATCGACATCCAAACCGTTAAGCGTCTCGGAATGGCCAAGAAACAGATATCCATTGGGCCGTAACTGCCGATGGAATTTCTGCATCAAATTTTGCTGGGTGGGCTTGTCAAAATAGATGACCACGTTACGGCAAAATATTATGTCCATTTTCTCGGCAATGCCGAGATCGCTGTCCATGAAATTAATCCGGCGAAAAACAACCTTTCCGCGAAGTTCTGGGCATACCCTGACCAGGGCACGCCTTCTGTCCTTGCTGCGCAGAAAATAGGTTTTCTTCAGCGCCGTGGCGATGCCTTCAGTCCGTTCTTCTGGATACACCGCGGTTTGCGCTGTTTCCAAAATTTTTGTACTAATGTCCGAGGCCATTATGGTGAAACGAAAACCTCGATGCTGGGCTGCGAATTCCGACAACACCATCGCCAGGGTGTATGGTTCTTCGCCGCTCGAACAGCCGGCGCTCCATATCCGTACCGGTTCGGAAAGATTATGCCCCCTTTGCTGCATGATTGTGGGCAGTGCGTGCTTGGTCAGGTACTCAAAATGAGCTGGCTCACGAAAGAAGTCGGTTTTATTGGTGGTCACCACATCAATCATGTGGACCAATTCATCATGTTGTCCTTCAGAACTGAAAACGTAGGTGCCATATTCTTCAAAGCTTTCCATGGCCAAGGCTTTCAGTCGCTTCTGCAGGCGAGCCTCAAGCATGGTTTTTTTGGTTGGCGGCAACTGGATGCCAACCCTCTCATAGATAAAAGAGCTGAATTGATTAAAGTCTTTGTCCTTCATCCTTGCAGGCGCATAGATACTCATAGGACTGCTCGCTTTTTCCACTGTTGGTGACACGAAAATAGTCAATTCGTGATCGAATTTCCCTGGATATCAGTCAGATCTTTTGCAGAAAATACCTTGTCGATATCGAGAATCATGACGAAATTGTTTTCAACTTTGCCCATTCCCTTGATAAATTCCGTGTTCAACTTGGTGCCAAGCTGAGGCGGTGGTTCAATGTGCTCCGGTTCCATTTCAACCACTTCCTGAACAGAATCGGCCAAAACACCAAGCACGATGGTCTCTTCGGCTAGATTCACCTCCACCACGATGATACAGGTGTTGACGGTCTGTTCGGTGCATTGCATCCCGAAATTGAGGCGCAGATCAACGACTGGCACCACGCTCCCGCGTAGATTGATGACCCCTCGCATGAAATCGGGCGTTTGCGGAACCTTGGTAATAGATGTTAACTCCAGTATTTCTCGTACCTTGGCCACATCAAAGGCAAAGATTTCATCCGCCAATTTAAAAGTCAAATACTGAACTGTTTCAGTAATTCCAGCCACGCTCATGAATGTTCCTCCTTTGTGGATACAATAAGGTACAGGCTGAAACCCTCAGGTCCGCCCAGACCTGACCTCTTGAGTTCCAGCCTGGTTGCTTGCAGCCCGGATCAGAATCGTTCGAACTCCTGATCCAGATAATCGGCTCCACCTTTTCCCCCCATATCGAGCATGATCCCCTTGTCGGTTTTCTCTCCCTTGACAGGTTTCACCGCCTTGACCGTAGCCGCCTTACGGCCTGCTGATTCATGCGGAGGATTATAGCCGATTGCCTGCGGTTTACTCGGCCGGTGCGGTGGCGCGGTGATCACGCGCCGCTGCT
The DNA here is from genome assembly GCA_041738275.1 of Geobacterales bacterium. Lineage (GTDB taxonomy): Bacteria > Desulfobacterota > Desulfuromonadia > Geobacterales > Pseudopelobacteraceae > JACPFJ01. The sequence goes on along the minus strand of JBGSQD010000124.1, from coordinate 1,405 downwards.
TACCGGTATCCAGCGTAAAGAAAGCGATAGTAGCCTTGAGCTGTTCAGCCTGGCTGGAGAGCTCTTCAGTGGTGGAGGCCATTTCTTCGGCGGATCCGGCATTTTGCTGAATGACCTGATCCAACTGCTGAATAGCCTTGTTGATCTGATCGGCACCGGTATCCTGTTCTTTGCTCGAAGCGTTGATTTCCTGAACCAGTTCTGCGGTCTTCTGGATATCGGGCAACATCTTGGTGAGCATCTCGCCCGCCTGCTCGGCAATGGCCACGCTGGTGGTGGACAACTGACTGATCTCACCTGCTGCGGACTGACTCCGTTCCGCCAGTTTCCGCACCTCGGAGGCGACCACGGCAAAGCCCTTGCCATGCTCCCCAGCCCTGGCCGCCTCGATAGCGGCGTTCAGGGCCAGGAGATTGGTCTGTCGGGCAATCTCCTCAATGATCGAAATTTTGGTGGCAATCTGTTTCATGGCGGCTACGGTTTCGGTCACCGCCTTTCCACCTTCCTTGGCATCCGAGGAACTCTTGATCGCTATCTTCTCAGTCTGCATGGCGTTATCGGTATTCTGACGAATGTTCGACGCCATCTGTTCCATGCTCGAGGAAACCTCTTCCGCACTGGCGGCCTGCTCCGTTGCCCCCTGTGACATCTGCTGCGCCGTGGCGGACATCTCCTGCGAACCGGAGGCGACGTTGTCGGGCGCGACCTGCACCTCGGTGACCACCTCTTTCAGCTTGTCGACCATATTAGTCAACGACTCCATCAATTCATCGTTTTCACTTCGTTTTTTCAACTCAACCATCAAATTGCCCTGGGCAACCTGTTTGGCATTGGCGGTGATACTGTTGGTGGATTCAATCAGCACATTGAGATTGTTCTTTATCTGGTTGTATTGTCCTTTATAGACATCGGTAATGATCGGCGGCATATCGCCCTTGGAAACCCTGTTGACACAATCGGCGGTGACCATCAATGGATTGACGATATTGGTCACCGTGTCGTTGACTCCGGAGACCAATGTGTTCCAACCACCGACAAAAAGACTGGCGTCAGCCCGTTTATCGAGTTCGCCATCGGCAGCGCCCTTGATCAGGATGTCGGTCTGGGCAAGCAGATCGTTCATCATCTTGACCATGTTGTTGAGATTGCCTTTAATGACGTTATACTCGCCTTTGTATTCAGTGGTGATGGTGGGCGGGATTACGCCTTTGGCCACTTTATCCACGTAGTCGGCGGTTACTCTTAAGGGGTTGACAATATTGACTACGATGTCATTAACGCCTGCTACCAACTGGTTCCAGCCGCCTACAAAGAGAGTGGCGTCGGCGCGTTTATCGAGTTCGCCGTCGGCAGCGCCCTTGATCAGGATGTCGGTCTGGGTAAGCAGATCGTTCATCATCTTGAC
>JBGSQD010000041.1:0-5106 GCA_041738275.1 Geobacterales bacterium | reverse complement strand
GCTTCATTGCTGCAATACTGCCGGACAGTGCCGAATACATGCCGCTATTCATTGCTAGCCTCCTTTATGCCTTATGCAGCTTCAATTTGCCCCGCAGTCTTACCATGGCCTGACTGAGAAGCTGCGAAATGCGGGATTCGGTCAATCCCAGTGTTTCTCCGATCTCTTTCAAGTTGAGATCCTCGCTGTAATACAGGGTTACCGCCAGTCGTTCCTTGTCCGGCAGGTTTTCAATAGCCTGGCCCAGCGCCTCGGCCAACTGCATTTTCATTACCTGCTGTTGTGGATTGCGGGATTCACTTTCGCACAACACATCTGCCAGGCTGAACGGACTTCCTTCATTATCTTCCCAACTGTCATCGATGCTGATGAATGTGAACACATGGACATCATCGAGCAATGCGTAGTATTCGTTCAAGTCAATATTGAGTGCGCCGGCGACCTCTTCTCCGGTGGGATTCCGTCCCAGGCGATGCTCCAGGCTCACCACCTCCCGCTCCAGACGCTTGTATTTATCACGCATGGAACGACTGAGAACATCATAGGATCGCAATTCATCGAGAATTGTTCCGCGCACATGCTGTTCGGCAAAGGTTTTAAAGAGCACACCCCGCTCAGGGTCATACCGATCCGCTGCATTTATCAGGCCAATCATCGCTGCACTCATGAGATCCTGTGGATCGACATGAGGTGGTAATTGGGGAACGATTCTCCCTACCAGATATTTGACCAGCGACAAATGCTCGATGATCAACGTCTCACGGTCTGCCGGGTTGTCCCCGATGTATTGACGCTTTGCCTTAACCGCAGTCACGGTTTAGTCACCCCGCTGATTGTCGAGGAATCTGCTGAAAAAGAACTGGATATTCCCTTTAAGGCGTGTTTGACGAGCATTCTCAATAATTCGCCTGGCTAACGTAGTAAAGCATATGGCTGCCTCTGATTCAGGAAACAACTCCGAGACCGCCTTCTGCCGCTTGACCGCCTCTATCACCTTTTCATCCTTGACAACGCAGCCCAGGTAATCCAGAGAGATGTCCAGGAAGCGGCCGGCCACGTTGGCCAGCTTGCGAAAAACCTCCAGGGCGTCTTCGCTGTCCTTGGCCATATTCACCAGTACCTTGAAGTGGTGTTCAGAATAGCGTGTGGCCAGCAGCTTGATCAGGGCGTAGACATCGGTGATAGAGGTTGGCTCGGGAGTAACCACTACGATGATCTCCTGTGCGGCTACCGTAAAGTACGTTACATTTTCGGAAATGCCGGCCTCGGTATCGACAATCATGATGTCGAACTGCTCCTCCAGCATATCCAACTCATCCAGCAGCATCAGCCTTTCGTGCTGACCCAGACTGGTGAATTCCTGAACTCCCGATCCGGCCGGGATAATCTTGATGCCGGCCGGGCCGTCGATAAGGATCTCCGAGAGACTCTTCTCGCCGTTGAGCACATGATTAAGATTGTATGCCGGTGACAGCCCCAACAGGACATCCAGGTTACCCAGTCCCAGGTCGGCGTCTATGACCAGCACCTTCTTCCCCTGCATCGACATGGCAATGGCCAGATTGGAAACCACATTGCTTTTACCAACCCCCCCCTTGCCGCTCGTCACCGAGATAACCCTGATTCCCTTCAGGTCAGTGCCGCTGTTCGCTTGTGTTTGGCCTGGTTGCGGCCCCTTACGAGCATCACGGGCCATTTGACGCAGTGTATCAGCTTGGTCGCCAGTTTTGTTTAAAGCACTCATTCGGCCGCCTCCCGCAGAATCATATCAGCCAGCTTTGCAGAGGTGGCCACCTCTATATCCTCCGGCACCCTTTGTCCTGTGGTAAAATATGCAATTTGCAGGTTGTCTTTCATCAGGAGGTTGACCATGTTGCCGAAACTTTCGCATTCATCAATTTTTGTGAAGACCACCTTGCTGACCTGGAAAATCCTGAATCGATTGAGGATTTCCTCAAGTTCACGGTCTTTTGTCGTAGCAGACAGGCATAAGTAGACCTCGATGGGTATCTTGTTATCAAGGAAGTTCTTCATCTCGTCCAGCTTTTCCTTGTCCTTGTGGCTGCGACCGGCTGTGTCGATAAAGATCAAGTCACAGGCGGAATGTTTTTCCACTGCCTTTTCCAACTCCTTGGGGGTAGAAGCCACCTCCAGGGGGATTCCCATGATCCGGGAATAGGTCTTAAGTTGTTCCACCGCACCAACCCTGAATATGTCCATGGTGATCAACGCCACCTTGTTGCCGCGGTTCAGGGCATACATGGCAGCCAGCTTGGCGGTGGTAGTGGTCTTGCCGACGCCGGTCGGCCCCACTAGGGCTATAATGCGAGGAGAATTCTTCCGCATCTTGAGGGTGCCGGCGAACTTGATCAATCGTCCAAGGGTCTCACCAAGTCGACTCTTGAGTGTCTGATTGCCGCCATCCACCGGCAATGTGTTGAGGGTATCAAGAATCTTTCTTATCAACTCGGTCGAGACCCCCCCCTTGACCAATTCCTGGGCCAAGGGTGAGTCTTCCGGGAGGATATCCTCGCCGGACTGTCCCGCAATTGCTGGAATATCCGACGCATTCGGCCACTGCACAGACCGGACCCCACCCTCCTGACTTTTGGCCAGAGTATTCAGCAGAAGTTTTTTAATCTCCTCTAGGTCTCCGCGGGGAATATTCTTGAGGTTGAAACCGGTTTCCTGCTGGCCGGCCTGGTTCTCACCTTCGTCCGGTTTTTCCTCCTTGCGCAAATCTTCTTCTCTTCTTGAAAGCGCCTCAACCTTTTCCCGCAACTCCTTAAGCTCACGCGCCAATGGCGCCAGCATCGAATTTTCAAGATCTTCCTTGGCGGTTCGCTCCCGCTCCGGACGCTCACGATAAGGAACAGGTGGCGGGGCTGCCTTCGGAGCTGATGTGCGGGCAGGGTCAAGCGCAGCCGTTACCCGGTAGACCGGCTTGCTGAAGAAGCCCAAAAAGCCCCCGGTCTTGTCTTTTTTTGTGGAGAGAATCATGGCATCGGGACCAAGTTCGGCCTTGACCATGCGCAAAGCCTCAGCCATGCTTGCTGCCTGAAAGGTTTTAACCAACATGTATGTTCACCACCCCAAGTGACTGTATTTTGACATTCTGTGGTATCTCATTATGTGACAGCACTGCCAAATGCGGCACAAAACGCTCAATCAACTTCCTGACATGCCGTCTGATGGATGGAGATGCCAGCAGAACCGGCTGGGCACCGCTCATACCACAACGTTCGGACATGGAACGAATGGAGGTGATGATCTGCTGGGCAACATTAGGTTCTATGGCCAGATAACTACCCTGATCCGAAGGCTGTATCGCTTCGGCAATGATATCCTCCACTTCGCGGTCAAGGGTAAACAGGCTGAGGCTGTCGTCCTCCATCGTGAACTGATCTACAATAAAACGACCCAGTCCCTGACGAACAAATTCGCTGAGCACATCCGGGTCCTTGGTCAGTCCTGCGTAATCCGCCAGGGTTTCCAGTATGGTGCGCATGTCGCGGATAGAGACGCCTTCCTTCAGCAGGTTTTTGACGACCCGCAGGACAGTGCCCAGATTGAGCAGGTTGGGGATTAGTTCCTCAACCACCTTGGGGGCAGTAATAGCAACGTTATCCAACAGTTGCTGAATCTCCTGCCGTCCCACCAGTTCGTGAGCGTGACGTTTGATAATCTCGCTGATGTGGGTAGCCACCACCGTTGTGCTGTCCACCACGGTATACCCATTGATTTGGGCTTCATCACGTTTCTCGCCGCTGATCCAGACAGCCGGTAACCCAAAGACCGGTTCCTTGATACCAACTCCGCTGACAGCAGAGGTTACCGAACCTGAGTCCATGGCCAGATACTGGCCGGTCAACTCGCTGCCACCGACACGGGCGCCGCGGATAAGCAGGTTATATTCGTACGGTTTGAGCTGCAGGTTATCGTGGATATGGATAGGAGGCACCACAAATCCGAGTTTCTGGGCATATTGGCGCCGAATGGAGCGGATACGCTCCAGCAGTTCGCCATCCTGGGAGGCATCCACCATCGGAACCAGGCCATAGCCCACCTCCAGCTCCAATACATCCAGCGGCCGGATCGCCGAACCCTGGTCAAGTGACTCTTCTCCTTCACCGACCTCGGGCAGGGCCATATCTTCAACAACCTGGGCCTTCTCGCGGGCCATTTTTCCGGCCAGGAAGGTCGCTCCGGAAAGCAGCAGAAAGGCAAAGTGAGGCAGTCCGGGGATGAGCGCAAACAGAAACATCACCCCGGATGATACATAGAAGGCCTTGGGATAGTTCAGGAACTGGCCGCTGATCTCGGTGCCGAAGTTGTTCTCGTCGGCTGATCGCGTCACGATGATGCCGGCTGCGGTAGAGATAATCAATGCCGGAATCTGGGCCACTAGCCCCTCACCGACGGTCAACAGGGTGTAGTTTGTCAGGGCGGCCTGGATCGGCATTCCCTGCTGAAATACTCCGATAATGAGACCGCCGAAGATGTTAACCAGTACGATCAGGATGCCGGCGATAGCATCACCTCGGACAAATTTGCTGGCACCATCCATGGAACCGTAAAAATCTGCCTCACGGGAGATTCTTAGACGACGGGTCCGGGCTTCCTTTTCGGTGATCATGCCGGCCGAAAGATCGGCATCGATTGCCATCTGTTTGCCAGGCATGGCATCCAGGGTGAAACGGGCCGTGACCTCGGCCACCCTGCCGGCGCCCTTGGTGATGACCACAAAGTTTATAATCACCAGAATCAAAAAGATGACCGCCCCGACAACGTAGTTGCCGCCAACCACAAACTGGCCAAATGCCTTGATGACGGAGCCGGCTGCCTCGACCCCTTCACTGCCATGCATAAGGATCAGCCGTGTTGAGGCGATGTTCAGCGCCAGGCGAAAGAGGGTGGTAACCAGAAGAATGGACGGGAATACTGAAAAATCGAGCGGGTGGATGGTGTAGAGGCAGACCAGCAGAATAACGAGGGCGATAGTGATGTTGGCGGCCAGAAAGATATCAAGAAGGAACGCCGGCAGCGGAATGATCATCAGCGACAATATCCCGATCAGGGCCACTGCCACGTATATATCCGAGTTTT
>JBGSQD010000320.1:0-15848 GCA_041738275.1 Geobacterales bacterium | reverse complement strand
CGTATCGCCCGGCGTTTCCGATGCCCCGGAAGAGGTCGAGGCGCTGCTGCGTTTCGTGGCTGACACTGGTGTCGACATGATCCAGATGCGCAACCTTTCCATCGATCCCGACTATTACAACAAGGAGATGGGGGTGACAGGGAAGGGGATCGGCATGTATCGCCTACTGCAAAAACTCAAGCAGGAATTCCCGCGTCTGCAGTTCGGCTATTACAATCGCACGCGGGAGAACTTTTTCCCTCCTGATATGGAAACCGGCTGGCCATTGTGAACCACAACTTACAAGCTGTTTGAATGCAGAGAGGAAGAACAGTGGAAAAGGACAGGAGACTGTACGAAATTCTCCAGGGACTGCCGATACCGACCTTTGTCATTGACCAGCGGCATATTATCACCCATTGGAACGTGGCCTGTGAACATGCGCTCGGCTTAACTGCCAGGGAGATGATCGGCACCAGTCGGCAGTGGCAGCCGTTCTATAAAAATGAGCGGCCGGTAATGGCTGATCTTGTCCTGTGCAGTGCATCTGAAGAACAACTTGACCGCCATTACGGCGACCGCTGGCACAAATCCCTTCACGTTGAGGGGGGGTACGAGGCGGAGGATTACTATCCCCATATCGGTGTGGGGGGCACCTGGTTCTTTTTCACGGCTGCGCCCTTGCGCGATACCCAGGGCAAGGTCATCGGCGCGATCGAGACCCTCCAGGATATAACCGATCGTAAGCGGGCCGAGCAGAGAGAACACGATCAGCTTGAAGAACTGGTGCAGCAGCGCACCTCCGAGCTGTTGGAGGTGAACGAAGAACTGAGTCAGTATGCCTTTGTGGTGTCTCATGACCTTCGCTCGCCGTTACGTGCTATTCGCAACTATGCCGACTTTTTGCTGGAAGAGCTGGGTGAAGGTCTGAACAAGGATCAGCTACAGTATTTCAGTGGACTCAAATCTGCCCTGAACCACGGTGAGGAGCTCGTGCGCGATCTGCTGGATTTCTCCCACATCAGCAAACGGGAGATCCTTTTTCAGCGCATTGACCCCGGGCTTTTGCTGCGGGAGCTGGTTCATTCCAAGATCATACCAGCGGATGTTGATCTGGTGCTTCAGGAAAGCTGGCCTTTGATTGCTGCTGACCGCACCCTCGTTGAACAGATATTTCGAAACCTGATCAGTAATGCTATCAAGTTCAACAGATCTGCCACCGGCAGGCGAGTTGAATTGGGCTGGCGGCCGGCCGGTCATGGATTTTGCGAGCTGTTTGTGCGCGACAACGGTATCGGTATCGATTCCCGCTATCATGAACAGGTATTTAAGATGCTCCAGAGGCTTCATACACATAAGGAATTCGAGGGAACCGGAATCGGCCTTGCCATCGTTCGCAAGGCGGCGTCAAGACTGCATGGTTCAGTGCGGCTCGAATCCAGTCCGGGCGAAGGTTGTACATTTTATGTGATGCTTCCCTTATGGGGGCACATGGAGGAGATTGATGTGTGATCCATTTGTGATTCTCATGGCAGAGGATGATGAACACGACATAATTGCGACGAAAAGGGCCTGGAAAGCGCACTCGATAGTAAATCCGCTTTATGTTGTCAACGATGGGGAAGAGTGTCTCGACTATCTTTTCCACCGGGGCAGATTCGCCGAGGCTGGGGCGGCTCCCCGTCCCGGCATCCTGTTGCTGGATATCAACATGCCGAAGATGGACGGATTAACGGTCCTGCGGCATATCCGAGAAAGCGAAGAGTTCCATACCCTCCCGGTAATTATGCTGACCACCTCCAAGGGTGAGGAAGACCGGGCGCGGAGTTACAATCTTGGGGCAAATGCCTATATTGTAAAGCCTGTTGGCTTTGAAAACTTTTCCGAGGCGATCAGGACAATTCAGCTTTTTTGGCAACTGACGGAACTGCCGGGAGGTGGGCCATGAAAAAAGTCAAAAAAACTCCGCTGCGAATCCTTCTGGTTGAAGACGATGAACACGATCAGCTGGCATTCAGCCGAACTTTTCGTCTGAGCGGGATCACCAACAAGATTACCAACTGTACCAATGCGCTGAAGGCGCTGGAACTCCTCAGCGTGGCTGCCCCGCCCTACGACGTCGTGGTGGTTGACCACCATCTCCCCGGTATTTACGGCCTGGAATTATGCAAGAAGCTTATCGACAGGCGGGTCAGGGTCCCGCTGATTATCCTTACCGGATACGGATCTGAGCAGGTGGCGGTGGAGGCGCTCAAGTCCGGGGTTTATGAATATATCATCAAGGATCCGGGAAACAGCTATCTGTCGATGCTGCCGGTGTTGATTCCTGATGTGATCCAAAAGTATGGAGAACGTCTCGCCCGGGAACTGGCCGAGGAAGAAGTGCGGGAAAGTCGTGAACGGCTTGCGCAGATAGTTGAAGGTTTTTCCGTGGCCACCTTTGTTATCGATGAAAACCACGTGGTAACTCACTGGAATCACGCCTGTGCCAGCATTACCGGGGTGCCGGCCGCGGAGATGATCGGCACCAGCAATCAGTGGAAGGCTTTTTATAACTCCCCGCGACCGGTCATGGCCGACCTGATAGTTTATGGTGCCAAGGATGACTCCCTTTTTCACTATTACGAAAGTAAATTCCGGAGATCAGGGGTTATCGAAGGAGCTTATGAAGCGGAGGATTATTTTCCCCATTTCGGCACCGGAGGCAAGTGGCTCTATTTTACAGCGGCTCCATCAAAAAACAGGGATGGTAAGATCATCGGCGCCATTGAGACGCTTCAGGATATCACGGAACGCAAACTTGCCGAAGAGGCGCTCAGGGAAAGTGAGCATCGCTATTATGAACTGAGTATTACCGACGGTCTCACCGGACTCTACAACTCCCGTCATTTCTATGGCCAGCTTCAGGTGGAGATGGAACGTGCCGAGCGTTATGGGCATCGGTTGTCCATTCTGATGATGGATGTGGACAATTTCAAGTCTTACAATGACACCTATGGCCACCTGGAAGGGGATCGTGTATTAAGCGGCCTGGCCCAGGTAATCCGGGAAAGTATCCGCCTCTCCGATTCTGCTTATCGTTATGGCGGTGAGGAGTTTGTGGCGCTGCTTCCTGAAACCGATCATGTAGAGGCGCTGCGGGTGGCAGAGCGTCTGCGTGAGTCGTTTGAGAAGAGGGTGTTTAGCCCTTCAACCGGGGAAAAGGTGACCATGACCATCAGCATAGGAGTCAGCCAGTTGCAGCCCGGTGATGATCCAAGGGAGTTTATCCGTCGGGCTGACGCTGGAACCTACTCGGCCAAAATGCTGGGGAAAAACTGCGTGGTGTACAATAAGGACAAGCTTACGGTCACTATGTGCAAATGCGGAATTTGACAAGCAAGGGTGTCGCCAGGTGTCGTGTTGTCCCTGAAATTGAAAAGGCCGCATAAGCGGCCTTTTCTCGTATCAATCAAAACTGTTCTTTTCTATGCTTGGATTTACTTACTTGCCTTCAGCCTTGATAAAGTCGATCAGCTTCTGCAGATTTGCAGTTGGCTTGCCTTTTGAATAGATGATGATCGGCACAGCGATTTCAGGGTTTTCCAGAGGTTTGACAGTTGCATCAACCAGGCTTATTGAGGATAGTCCAATTGCTTCAGGGTTTGTGGCAACCGCATTTCTCACATCAAAAGCGCTTGCTGCATCCAATACCTCTTTGGTAAAAGGTTCGCCTCCCATCACATGTTTCATGAAAAGTTCATTCAGGCCCTTGATAATCTGTGAATAAACAACTAGTACCGGAGCATCATTGCCTCCGACATCCTTCCAGTTGGTAATTTTGCCCGTGAATATCCCCTTAGCCTGTTCCTTTGTAAGGCTTTTGACAGGATTTTCCTTGTTAACAATTACTTTCGCTACATCTTTGCCGACCTCTATGTGCTGAAGAGCTGCAGGATCGAGTTGGATGCTCTCTTTTTTAATTATGCCAGCGACTTCTTCCGGTTTCAGGAAGAGAATAGCTCCAGCAATTTCATCTCTTGTCATGTCGATGAGAGCAAACTTGACGCCAGAACTTTTAAAAGACAACAAGATGCCGGTCTTCTGTTGAAAGGCAGCTTTTACCGGCGCAATCGCTTTTTCAAAAGGGGGAGCACCTCCACCCAGTTTCAAATCTTCAGCAAATACGGCGGATGAGGCAAGTAATGCCATTGCTGTTACAAACAGACCAATACGTTTAAGCATGTTGTTTCCTCCTTGTGCAGTTTATCTGCATTACAGCCTGAACCAGCTCACCATCTGATTGAGTTCGGATGCCAGACGGGCAAAGCTTTCCGACGTCCCCTTGATGTCGCCCACCGAAGCGGAAAGCTGGCGCGTGATATCGTTTATCGATACCATGTTGCGGTTGACATCCTCGGCCGTGGCTGACTGCTCCTCGGTAGAGGTGGCGATGGTCTGGATCATGTCAAAGACCTGCTCGACACAGGTCACGATCTCGCCCATGGAACGCTGGGTGGCATCGACATGTGCCACGATCTTGTCGATGGCCTTGCGTTCGTTCTGCATGAAGGTCACCGACCCCTCGACCTCGGTCTGCATCTCCTTGACCGTACGGCTGATCTCGGTTGATGACTCGATGGTGCGGTGTGCCAGTTGGCGGACACTGTCGGCTACCACGGCAAAACCACGTCCCATCTCGCCGGCACGCGCCGCCTCGATGGAAGCATTCAGCGCCAGCAGGTTGGTTTGATCAGCGATGTCCTTGATCATGTCGACAATGTTGTTGATGGCCTCGGATTTAACCCCGAGCGCCTCGATCTTCTCGGCAGACTGCCGGACGATCTCGGCAAACGAGACCAGCTCTCTGGAGGTGTCGTCAAGCGCTTTCTGGCCATCAGTGGCAATCTGTTTCATCCTGCCGGCGGCATCCGAGGTGTTGGAGGCGTTCTGGGACACATCCTGGATGGTCTGCACCATCTCGGTCATTGCCGTGACCGACTGTTCGATCTGACCCGTCTGGGTCTGAGAATTGCGCTCCAGTTCGGTGGCAGTGGAGGAAAGTTCTTCGGAGCTGCTGGCGATCGTGGTTGTTGAATCAGTGATCTTGCCAGCCATGTCACGCAGATTCAGTACCATCTTCTCCATGGATGACTGCACTTGACCGAATTCGTCGTTGGAATGCTGGATGTTGCCGGTATGCAGGTCTCCGCCTGCCACGCTGTCCGTAACGCGTATCAGATCACCCAGGGGGCGGGAGACCGAGCGGAAGACCCAGATGCCGAACAGGATGCCGATCACGATGGCGGCCACACTGATGGCTATCAGCAGGGTGATGCTGGTCTGCACAATCCTGTTGACCGATCCGATTGCCTTCTCCTGCTCGCCGCGGGCAGCGGTGACGGTTTCCTTCCCCTTTTCTGCCTGCTTGATGACGATGGTGCGCAGTTTGTCACCGGCAATGCGGGCCTGCTCGGTGGCTGTCAGATTCTTCTTGAGAGTGGCAATTATTCCATCAGCTGCATGCAGTTCGTTGTTGATGGTCGCCAGGGAGGCGACCGCACCCTTGAGGATCTTCTGCTCCTCTTTGGCACCCAGTTTTGCCAGGGCATTGTCAACAACCTTGGCCCGCTCGGTGATCCTTGTATAAAGGGAGCGGATCTCCGGCTCAAGCTTGTCTATTTCGGCAATCGATTCCAGGGTGAACAATCGTGTGGTCTGGCCTTCGATCATCAGGCCCAGTGCCACAAGCTCGGAATTTGCCAGCAGTATGGTGTTGGCGATATTGGACTGACCGTAGATGTTGCCCTGCTTGCTGGTTTCAATCCCCACCTTTTCACCCGCCAGGGTTGTTTCCTGCTCCAGGGTAAGATACAGGCTGTTCAGCTTCTCATTCAGATCTTTGCCTGATTCTATCGCTTTGTTTTTGGAGTCCTCATCTTTTTGGGTTAATGAGGCGGATTGGTGCTTTATGTACTCGTCCAGCCTGTCTGTGACTGCCTTGGTGTCAGCAATGATGGCCTTGTTCGATTTATAATAATCATTTTTGGTAATGCGACCCACAACAGAGTTGACCTTCCCCTTGGCAATCAGCACCGCCGTGCTTTTCTGGGCATTTTGTACTGTTATGGCAATCATTTGCAGATCTTTGACCAGGTTGCGAAGTTCCTCGACATGTTTCAGCTTGCTGGTAAACTGGCCGGTGTCTTCCATTGCGGTGGCAAAGGCCCTGGTGCGGCTGGTCTGCAGATTGCGAATACGCTTATCCAGTTCTTTCAAACGCGACGATGATTCCTTCATCCGCTGTGATACCTTGGCATTAGCATCGGATGCTGCATTGTCTGTTGCAATCCGGGCGGCGGAAGCATCAAATAGTTCCTTGGCAATCAGATTCAATTCATCAGAGGCATCCATCTTGCTGCTGCTCATCTCTTCCAATAGTTGTTGGGCATTCTTGACGCTGGCGAGAGTTTTCTCGGCTTCTGTACGGAAGGTCTTGTACTCCTCCAGGTTGCGGGCGGCATTAACCTTGACCAGGTCTGTGATGCACCCCTGGAGTTCTCGCTGAAACTCCACTGTCCGCATCTGGTATGGTGTGCTCTTCTGGGTCAGATAGGATAGCTTGTCCTTGACGAACTTCATCCCGAAAATGCTGGTGGCAACTACAATGCCGACAGCAATTACGACCAGCAGTATATTGAAGGTAAGCTTGGTTTTGATTTTCATGTGCCCGTCCGGTGCCTGTATATATAGATTAGATGCAATCTAATCCCCTCCCAGCCAAGGGAGGGGATTAAGGGGCTATGATTGAATTATGCCGGTTTATTTTTTGACGTACTGTGCGCCTTCTCCAGCGATGAAACTGATCAGCTTTTGCACCGACGGCTTGGGTGCTCCCTTGGTCAACAGGGTTATGGCACGGCCCAGTTCCGGGGTTGCGGGGATGTTGAGTGTGGGACCGGCCACCGACAGCGGGCCGATACCGATCGCCTCCGGATTGGTCTCCACGGCATTCTTGACATCGGCGGCGGTGCCGACCTCCATGACTTCACTGATCGGATTACTTCCGTCGAGCATATTTTTGACGAACATGCTGTTGGTACCCTGAATCATCTTTCCCCAGACAATCAGGATCGGGGCGTCGTTGCCGCCCACATCCTTCCAGTTGACGATCTTGCCGGTAAAAATACCCTTGAGTTGATCTTTGGAAAGGTTCTTGACCGGATTCGATTTGTGGGTCAGCACAATAATCTTGTCCTTGCCGATAACGACGCTCTGATATGCCTTTGGATCAGCAACAGCCACCCCTTCCTTTTTCAGCAGCGCCATCCAGTCATCGAATGTAAGGCCGGCTGCAGCGGCGTCAACACTGCCCTTCTCCAGATCGATAAAGGCGGCCTTGGGGCCTGAGGGAGTTGTTGCCAGAAGGATACCGGTCGCCTTTTCAAAGGGGGCCTTGATCGGTTTGAGGATGTTTTCGGTCGGGGCGGCGCCGGCACCGACGCGGAGTTCTTCGGCCAGGCAGGGTAGTGATGTGGAAATCAGAAGTGCAGAACAAAAGGCCAGCATCCATGTTGATCGCATACATACCTCCATGTTGGAATTTGCCGCCAGATTGACGAATATAACGTGGCGAAATATAGCTATTTATACCGGAATCTGCAGGAGATTGTAAACAGATTAAGCAGCAGCGAAAAACAATTATTGTTTTTCTGGAATTCGGTGTTCCTGTGGTCGGGTGTCTGTAAAATATCTTGTTGGGTTTTGCGGAGGGTTCGGTTGCAGCTCACTCGTCATTGTTATCGGCCTCTTTCCGTTTCTGAAAGGCCTTTTGCGCCTGCCGCCTGCGCCGCCCACCAAGGAAAACCTCCTCAATGATGATGGCGATAAAGCAGAGGGCAAACAACGCCATTATGATTCCAACTATTTTTTCCCGCATGGCTTCAAACTCCGGAGAAAGTACGTAACATTGATACTTAGCGCCCGGCCAGTTTGCTTTCCCAGCGCCAGGCATCGGCAACGATGGTTCGCAGTTCAGCATATTGCGGGCTCCAGCCAGTGAGCAGCTTGATGCGCTCGGCACTTGCCACCAGTGAGGCCGGATCGCCAGGGCGCCGATCTGCTTCAGTAACCTTGAAATCGACACCGCTAACTTCCCGTACCAGTTTCAGCACATCGAGTACGCTGCTGCCATGTCCGTAACCTACGTTCATGACCGTGGGCTTGCCACCATGCTCCAGATACTCCAGGGCATGGAGATGGGCGGAGGCCAGGTCTTCGATGTGGATGTAGTCACGGATGCCGGTTCCGTCCGGGGTGGGGTAATCGGTGCCATAGATGGAGACGCTTTCCCGCATCCCCAGTGCGGCCTGACAGGCGACCTTGATCAGATGGGTTGCCTCGGGGGTGCGCTGCCCCATACGGGCCTGTGGGTCTGCGCCCGCCACGTTGAAGTAGCGCAAGGCAACATACTGCATGCCATGGGCAGCCGAGGTGTCCCGCAGCATCCACTCGCTCATCAGTTTGGAGGTGCCATAGGGATTGATCGGCGCCAGGGCACTTTCCTCGGACGCCACGCCTTCTTCGGGAAATCCGTAGACCGCTGCGGTGCTGGAAAAGATGAAGCGCTGTACGTTATGCACAACGCATGTTTCCAACAGTCCCAGTGTGTTGCGGGTGTTGTTGCCGTAGTATTTCAGGGGCTGTGAAACGGATTCCGGGGCAACGATGGATGCGGCAAAATGCAGGACCGTGGAAAAACTATGGCGCTGGAAGGCTGCGTCAAGGGCCTGGCGGTCGGACAGGTCAGCTTCGATCAGTTCTTCGTCGTGCGTTAAGGCAGCGCGAAAACCTGTGGAGAGGTTGTCGTAAACCACTACCTTGCGGCCTGCTTCGCTGAGTTGGCGGACGACATGGCTGCCGATGTATCCGCAGCCGCCGACGACAAGAATGGTTTCTGACATAGGTGGCTCCTTAATGAATGACAAAAGTCCCATTTTTTCGATGAGAACAGGAAACTGTAAGGCGGATGAAAGTAATTATTCGTATTTTTTTATAGTCTGCAATGCCCGCTCCAGACGTTCTTTGGTGTGGGCTTCGATTGTCCATACCGTGTCTGGAGCGTACTGCTTGAGCAATTCGAATGTTTTGTCGAAATCGATCAACCCCTCACCCAGCGGCAGGTGCTCATCATGCTTGCCATGGTTATCGTGTATGTGGCATTCGGCGATGTAAGGGCCAAGCTCGGAGAACCAGGTTTCCATGCTGACGGTGGTGAACATGTTCCAGTGCCCTACATCGAAACAGTGTCGAAAGAATGGGTCGTCGATGGCCTCCAGTAATCCGCGCAGGGTCGAGGGCTCCTTTTCGAAGATGTTTTCCACTGCAATTATGCAGCCGATCTCCTTTGCTCGGGGGAGGAGTTCCTGCCAGAATGATATGCTGTTCTTGAGCCAGGCCATGCGGTTGTCGTTGTAGCGCAGCTCATCGAATCCGGGATGAAAGACGATGACCAGGGGGCGCAGCAGGTCGGCGGCCTGAAAGACCTGCTGGAATCTCCGCAGGGTGGCTGCTCGGATAGTCGGGTCCAGTGCGCCGGGGTTCAGATCCAGAAAAGGGGCATGGATGGTGCAAGCCAGTCCGGCGGCGTGAAGTGTTTGTGATTGCGCGGCCAGCTCTTCCCAAATGATATGATCAAGGGTCTCGGCCGAGAAAAAAATCTCGGGATTGATGTTTCGCTCGATGACAAAGTCCAGGTAGGTGGACAGTTGTGGATAGGGGATGTGGCCGTGGATTTTCTTACTCATGGGGTTTGTGCTCATTTCTATGCTTTCTGATAATGTCGTCCGTTGCTGTGCGTCCAACCAGATCCTCCATCTTGGCAATGGAACCCGGTTCGCCCAGGATGATCAAGGTGTCGCCACCTTCGATCTTGGATTGGGAATGGGGATTAAAGACCATCTTGCCGTGTGATTTCTTGATGCCGACTATGATTACGCCGATCTCCTTGCGAAATCCTGAACTGACCAGGGTCTCGCCGGCAAAAGCCGAGTGTGGAGGGATGGTGATCTCCTCCATCTGTAGATCCAGGTGCTCGCTTCCCGTGGCTATTTCGATAAAATCGACCACGTTTGGCCGCAATATGGACTGGGCCATCCTGGTGCCGCCGATAAAGTATGGGGAGACCACCTTGTTGGCGCCAGCCCGCTTGAGTTTTATGTCAGACCCTTCTTCGCCGGAACGGGCCAGGATGTAAAGGTCCGGATTCAGGCCCCGAGCAGTAAGTGTAATATAGACATTCGATGTGTCAGAGGTAACTACCGAGATCAGGCCCTTGGCGCGCTTGATTCCCGCTTTCAGCAGCGTTTCGTCAAGGGTGGCATCCCCCTTGAGATGCAGGAAGCCTTCCTCCTCCAGCTTTTCCAGGGTTTCAGGGTCCTTTTCCACCACCAGAAAGGGGAGCTTGTTGGTGGTGAATTCCTTGCAGATCAGTGAACCGATCCTGCCGAAACCGCAGATGATGTAGTGATTTGTCAGCGCCTCAATCTTTTTTTCCACCTTTTTCCTCCCGATCACCCGCTGAATCTGCCCTTCAAACATGATCTGGGCCAGGCTGCCCACGATATAGCCCAGTACGCTGACACCCACTATGATCAACATCATGGTAAAGATCTTGCCGCTGTCCGACAGGTCGTGGATCTCTTTGAAACCTACGGTTCCCAGGGTGATGACCGTCATGTAGACGGCATCCAGAAACCGCCATTTTTCGATGGACATGAAGCCGATAGTCCCTGCCGATACCAGCATCAGCAGGATACACATCGATATTTTCAAGTGACGTACCGGATCCATGTTTACCTCGAATTGTGTGCAGATTACCTGCTGGGGCGGTAAAATTCAAGGGTTGATTATTCATGAGTATGCCACATGTCAGGTGAAGGCGCATAAATAGCCAGTGTCTGTAATAATACACATTAAAAATGTCTAAAAAACCTGAAAATCACAAGGTTGCAATTGACAAAAATTGCATACTGTATACAATAAAAGAAAAACTAATCTGGGGTTTTTGGTATGAAAAAACACATGGAAAAACATCTGACACTTCGGGAAAAGATTCTTGAAAACATTCGCGATGCTATTATCTCCGGCTCACTCAAGGCCGGCAGCAGGGTTTCCGAGCCTGAACTGGCAGAACGTTACGGCATCAGTCGCACCCCAATCCGGGAGGCATTTCGCCAATTGGAATCTGAGGGTTATTTGACTGTTATACCGCGGCGTGGAGCCGTGGTCAGAGAGTTCAGTCAAAAAGATGTGGAAGAGTTCTATGCTGTCAAGAGCATACTTGAGGGCTATGCTGCCCGGCGAGCCTGCGAAAAACTGACGCAGAAGGAGCTTGACCGCCTTCAGGCCATAAATACCCGGCTCTCCGAGTTGGCTGAACACAACGATATCAAGGCATTTTTCAAGATTCATGGCGACTTCCACGATATGTTCATCAAGGCAGCAGACAACGATAAGCTCCGTGACTTGATCTCCAATCTGGTTACCCATTTCCAGCGCCTGCGACTGATGTCCCTGAGTATTCCGGGCAGGATGAGTATCTCGGTTCAGGAACATGAAAAAATCCTAGAGGCATTCCGGAAAAGGGATTGCGCGAGCGCCGAAAAGCTGGTGCGCAGGAACGCTGAATATGGCGGCAAGGTTTTGACGGGCGGTACCGTGTCTCAGTCCGCAATGATGCATGTAGATATTTAGGGGCTGTAACGGAATATTTCCATTTCCATGACAGGCTTTAAGTTCCCAGGTGAATTTTCGTATGGGAACAATCGAAAGGGAAGCAGCCATGGTTGTTGCCGTGCAGGATATGCTTAAAAGCATCCCCAAGGTCGACAAAGTTCTGGAGTGGCCTGAGATTGCCCCTTTGCGGAATGCATATTCGCGCCCGGAGCTTCTGTCAGCCGTGAGGGACACACTGGATGATCTAAGAAATCAGGTCAGAACCGGTCACACCGGTGTGCTATGGTCGCCTGATACGATAGTCGCCCGGATCACGGCCGCACTATGCCGACGTTCATCCAGCAGCCTGGTGCAGGTGATCAACGGCAGCGGTGTTGTGGTTCACACCAATCTGGGGCGCTCGCCCCTGGCCGATGAGGCTGAAGATGCCATCAGGGCCGTTGCATGCGGATATTCCAACCTTGAATACAATCTTGACAGCGGCGAACGCGGCACACGTTATGCCCATGTGGAAAGCCTGCTCTGTGAGTTGACCGGAGCTGAAGCGGCCCTGGTGGTGAACAACAACGCTGCCGCGGTCATGCTGGCATTGTCATCACTGGCCATGGGGCGGGAGGTTGTAGTCTCCAGAGGCGAGCTGGTGGAGATCGGCGGATCGTTCCGCATACCGGACGTCATGCGCCAGAGCGGCGCGCATCTGGTTGAAGTGGGAACCACCAACCGCACACATGTATCGGACTTCCTTGGTGCTATTACCGATTCCACCGCACTGTTTCTTAAAGTCCACACCAGCAATTTCGCCATCGTGGGGTTCACCGCCGAAACAACAGTTGCAGAAATGGCAAAGCTGGGCAGCGAAACCGGTATCCCGGTGATGCTCGACGCCGGCAGCGGCTGCCTGATCGACCTGTCGCCCTACGGCATCTGCGGTGAACCGACCATCCGGAATTACCTGGATTATGGGGCCGATGTGGTTACTTTCAGCGGTGATAAACTGCTGGGAGGGCCGCAAGCCGGTATCATTGCCGGCAAGCGGAATCTATTGGAACCGATGAAGAAACACCCATTGCTGCGGGCCGTGCGGATCGACAAGCTTACTCTGGCTGCCCTGGAGGCCACACTCAGGCTGTATCGCGACGATCGGCGGGCATTGGCAGACATTCCTACCTTGCGGATGCTGACTACAACCGCGGATGAGCTTGCCCGGCGGGCCGACAGGATCATCCGGCGTTTCAGGCGTCTTTTGCCCGGCACAGTTTTGCTTGAAAAGCATGTGGGTGAGTCCAGTGCTGGCGGCGGTTCATTTCCCATGTTACAATTAAAAACTTCTCTTATTGAGGTGAAGATTGCCGGTGCTTCTCCCCAGCAGATAGAGGCGACTCTGCGCAGGGCGGTAGTGCCGGTTATCGGCCGCCTTCACCGTGAGCGTTTCCTGCTGGATGTTCGCACGATTCTTGATCGCGACCTGCCGGCATTATCCGAATCACTTGGCTGGGCAGCAGCACAACTGACACAGGGGAACAGATGACCGGTTTCAAAACATTCGCCCTGATTCCAGCTGCCGGCATGGGCAAACGCATGGGCGCCTCAATCAACAAACAGTATCTGCAACTGGGCAACGTGCCTATTGTGGCCCGCACTATTTCAGTCTTTGAACAGGCCCCTTTTATCGATGGTATCTTTCTGGTAATCCCCGAAGAAGAGATCCCCTTTTGTCGTGAGCATGTGGTTGAGGCCTGTGGCTTCCGCAAGATACTTGAGATCATCCCCGGGGGCAGGGAACGTCAGAATTCGGTCATGAATGGTTTGAACGCACTGCAACGAATGGCACTAAAGGATGATATCATTCTGATTCATGACGGTGTCAGGCCGTTTATCACGCAATCCCTGTTGCAGGAATCCATTACTGTTGCCCGGAGCAACGACGGAGCATTGGTAGCTGTTCCTGTCAAGGACACGATCAAGACCGTCAGGGATGGCATAGTAGTGGATTCCCCTTCGCGGGATGCACTCTGGCAGGCGCAGACTCCGCAGTCCTTTCGCTTCAGCATCATCCATTCTGCCCACATGGATGCCGAGAAAGTGGGTTTCATGGGTACCGACGATGCCATGCTCGTAGAACGCCGAGGTGGATCTGTGCGGGTTGTGCGCGGCGATTACCGTAACATCAAGATTACTACACCCGAAGACCTTATCCTGGCGGAAGCTTTTCTGGCCAGTCCAAATAAGGAGTGTCCATGACTGTGCAATTCTCCGACAAGATACTGATCGTTGATGATGAGCCTGATATCGCATTGATCCTCAAGTTGCACATGGAGGATGCCGGCTATGGCACTGCCTGGGCACAGGACGGAAAGATGGCCCTAGAGATGTTGGCCGATGGTGAGTACTCATTGGTGCTGCTGGATATCAGGATGCCGCGTCTGGGAGGCGTTGAGGTGTTGCGCTGCATCCGCGAGTCAGGAAGAGACGTGGCTGTGATCATGATGACGGCCCATGGTAACGAGGATCTGGCTGTTGAGTGCATGAAAGCCGGGGCAATTGATTATTTTCCCAAGCCGTTTGCCTTGGATGACGTGCTGCCGCGAGTTCAGCGAGCCATCGCCTATCGCCACGCACTAATAGAGAAACAGCGTCTTGAGCGTGAAAAGGCCGATTTTGTCTCCATGCTTTCCCATGATCTGAAAAATCCCATCACAGCCGTGATCGGTTCCATTGACATCATGAGGGAGGGGCGCCTTGGCCCGGTGAACAGTGAACAGGTGGAGTACCTCCAGTCGGCCATTGACAGCTGCAATGAAGTCGTTGTCATGATTGACAATCTCCTGGATATAAACCGTTTTGAAGCTGGTAAAATGCAGATGAATATCAGCAGCTACAATCCGGTGGAGATCATCACGACCGTTGCCAACAGGTTTGCCAAGGCCGCGGAATATGAGCGAATTACTCTGACCTTGAATCTTTCCGGTAATGTTCCATTTGTAAATGTTGACCGGAATGCCTTTACCAGAATTATTGCCAACCTGCTGGGCAATGCTGTCAAATTTACCCCTGAAGGCGGGGAAATTTCGATCAGCTCCCGGATTATTTCCGGAGGTGATATTTCTAAAGCGAAGATACCTGGGTACGTCAACATTCCGGAGGGATTTTCAGAGAATCAGCAGTTCCTGATCATCAGCATCAGCGATACCGGAGACGGCATCCCTGCCGAGGATCTTGCCCGAATCTTCGACAGGTTTTTCCAGTCGCCGCGTTCCGGGCGCGAGCGGGGTGGGGCAGGGCTTGGCCTGGCCTACTGCAGGATAGCAATGGGCGAAATGGGCGGCTTGATCTGGGCGGAGAGTGAACTTGGCAATGGGAGCACGTTCAGAATCTTGTTGCCTGGACAGGATGAGGAAATATGATTGCAATAATTATGAATATGGCTGCAGTTGTTGTGATGCTGGCCGGTCTGTTGTGTGGTTCTCCCGCAGCAGCCTTGGAGATTGATTTCAGCAAGGCGGTGGTGATCGGCTCCGGTCCCAAGACGGTGGTGGAGTTTACCGACCCTGATTGCCCCTTTTGCCGAAAGGCTTCTCTGTATTTCGACGGACGAACGGACGTGACCCGCAAGGTTTTCTTTTATCCGCTTCCCCGCCATACAAAGGCCAAGGAGAAGGTCCAGTATGCTCTTTCCCAACAGGACAAGGTCAAGGCATATCATGACATAATGTCCGGCAAGCTCGACAGGGTGCAACATATCGAAGGCATAACCCCCAAGGGGGTGCAGTTGCAGCAAGAGCATCTTGCAATCACAAAGAAGGCCAAGGTTAGTGCCACACCGACCTTTATCATCAATGGCAGGATTATTGAGGGACTTGATATCAAGAGGATCGAGGAGGCGCTGGGAAAATAGCTGGCTTCTGAAATGACAAAAGCCCGTTCATGCTCTGTTTGTCGAAGCATGAACGGGCTTTTTTGTGGCCAGTTTTATAGCTTACTAGAACTCCATCGGCATTGCCTTGACTTGTTTGGCGGTAAAGACGGGGCCGTCCTTGCAGACGTAGACGTTGCCCACATTGCAGCGGCCGCACTTGCCCAGGCCGCATTTCATCCGGTTCTCCAGGGTGGTATAGACCTGCTCGTCGGTAAAGCCGAGTTTCTCCAGCACCGGC
>JBGSQD010000304.1:0-15914 GCA_041738275.1 Geobacterales bacterium | reverse complement strand
GCACCGGAAAACCTGAGTTCATATCTTGACATGAATATATCGCTCCTTTTCCTGTAATTATTACTTAGCTTGAGCGCGCTCGATGACCTTGGCGTACTCGGTTGTATAATCGGTCTTAGTCTCATCTTTGTAAAGGACGCCGGTCAAAACCTTGCCCTTAAGTTGTTCTGCGGTCATCTTCTCTGCAGCCTTGACAGGAACAGCAACCTCTTTCAGACGGTTCATCATCTCAATAACCGACTTGTATTTGTTGCGACGACCATAGGTGGTGGGGCAATCGTCAAGAATTTCCACAACAGAGAAACCTTTATGCTGGATTGCCTCAACAATCAACTTATCGATCTGGTTGGCATGGAAAGCGGTACCGCGGGCCACAAAAGTAGCACCGGCGCCGATTGCCAGCTTGGCAATATCGAAGTTGGGGTCTGGATTGCCGTAGGGGGTGGTGGATGCCTTGTGTCCGGTCGGGGTGCATGGAGAGAACTGGCCGCCGGTCATACCGTAGATATAGTTGTTCATGATGATGTAGGTCATGTCGATGTTACGGCGGCAGGCGTGGATGAAATGGTTGCCGCCGATGGCGGTACCGTCTCCGTCTCCGCCACAGAGGATGACATTCATTTCCGGCTTGGCCATCTTGACACCGGTGGCAAAGGCAGCAGCGCGGCCGTGCGCTGTGTGCAGGGTACAGCAATCAATGTAACCGGGGAGGCGTGATGCACAACCGATACCGGAAACGATGGCGGTATTTTTCATGTCCAGTTTAAGGGTATCCATTGCTCTGATCAGACCCTTCATGACAATGCCGTGTCCGCAACCTGGGCACCAAATGTGCGGAAGTTTGCCGGGACGGAGATATTTTTCATAATCAAAAGCCATGGTTATTTAACCTCCTTAATCTTCTCAACGATCTGGTCTGGATTGATAGGCTCACCATCAACACGGAAAATGCCAAGCACCGGAACCTTGCCCTGTGCACAGCGCTCGAGTTCGATGGAACACATCCCCAGGTTCATTTCAGGTATGACAAAACCTTTTACCTTGCCAGCCAAAGCCTTGATCTGCTTGTCTGGGAACGGCCAGAAGGTCTTGATGCGGAACATGCCGGCTTTGATGCCCTGCTCGCGTGCAGCATTTACTGCATAGCGGGCAGAACGTGAAGTAGAGCCATAGGCCACGACAACAACCTCGGCATCTTCCAGCTTGTACTCTTCAAAAGTTACGATTTTATCAATATTGGCGTCGACCTTACGGACCTGGCGCTCTTCCTCAGCCTGAACAACATCGGCCTTGGTTGTTGGAAAACCGTCCTGCATCTTATTAAGACCCGTTACATGATATCTGTAACCGGAACCAAAGTCAGCCAGCGGCGGCACATCACCGAAACTGGTGTCGTATGGCTTGTATTGCTCAGGCGGTACAGAAGGTCCCTTGCGGGGGGTGATCTCGATCTCACCCGGTTCACGGAATTCAATCCGCTCGCGCATATGGGCAATGATCTCGTCCGGCAGGACATGTACCGGCATACGATACTGCTCGGACAGACTGAAGGCCTCTGCCACCATGTCATAACATTCCTGCACCGAAGCGGGCATGAGTGCTATGGTGGCGTGGTCGCCGTGAGTTCCCCATTTGGCACACATGACGTCGGACTGACTCGGTCCGGTAGGCATACCAGTGGAAGGACCACCACGCATGACGTTATAAACGACACAGGGGATTTCGGCGATGCAACCGTAGCCGATCAGCTCCTGCTTGAGCGAGAGACCAGGACCTGATGTGGAGGTCAGCACCTTGGCACCGGTCAATGATGCGCCGAGGCATGCGGCCATGGCGCCGATCTCGTCTTCCATCTGGATGAATTTTCCGCCGATTTTTGGCAGTTCGATTGACAGGACCTCGGAAACCTCGGTTGAAGGGGTAATCGGGTATCCGCCGAAAAAGGTGCAACCGGCATAAATAGCGCCGTGAGCTGCAGCCTCATTACCTTGCAAAAACTCTACTTTCTTTGCCACAGTTAAGTTCCTCCCGTTAGATTAGTCTGTAATAACTTTGATTGCGAAGTCTGGGCAACGCAGTTCGCATTGCATACATTTGATACAGGCTTCCAGGTTCTTGACCGCAACTACAAAGCCCTTCATTTCAAGAACCTTGGTAGGGCAGAACTCAACACAAATATGACACCCCTTGCAGTACTTCTCGATAATCTCAATTTTTGGCAATGTTTTCTCCATCTGGAATTACTCCTTTATTCCGTAATAAAAGGTGTGAAATATCAAGCCCATAATGTAGCAAAAGAAGGGCGTTGCCCTTCTTTTGCGTTACACAAAAGAACTTGAGTGGTTAGAATTTACTTCATGCTACCAACCAGTTCCTTTACAGCAGCAACGGATTTATCCATCATTGCCTGCTCTTCGGCATCCAGTTTGAACTGGATGATGCTCTCAACACCCTTCTCGCCGAGAACTGCAGGTACGCCGACATAAAAACCGTTAACGCCGAACTCACCCTGCAGGAAGCAGCAGGTAGGAAGAACACGTTTCTGATCCTTGAGGATCGATTCGGCCATGGCAATGGCGGAAGAAGCAGGTGAGTAGAAAGCAGAACCGGTTTTCAGCAGGGCAACAACTTCACCACCGGCACCACGGGTACGCTTGACCATAGCTTCCATAACTTCCTTGGCTTTGGCTGCATCCTTGTATTTCTGCTCCAGTAATTCCATGACAGGGATACCTTTAACGCTGGCATAACGAACCAGAGGCACCATATCGTCGCCGTGACCACCGAGAGTCATGGCATTTACATCCTTCACCGACACGGCCAGTTCCCAGGCGATGAAGGTGGCAAAACGGGCTGAGTCGAGAACGCCGGCCTGGCCGATAACGCGGTTGTAAGGGAATCCGGTGATCTTCTGACACAGGGTAACCATTGCGTCGAGCGGGTTGGAGATGACGATCACGATTGAATCAGGAGCGTACTGCTTGATTCCTTCGGCAACCGAGGTCATGATCTTGGAGTTGACTTCGATCAGGTCATCACGGCTCATGCCCGGTTTACGCGGCAGACCTGCGGTGACGATAACGATGTCGGAACCCTTGATGTCTTCGTAGCTGTTCGTGCCTTTCAGGTTGACGTCATAGCGATCAACCGGACCAACCTCTGCGATGTCGAGCATCTTGCCCTGGGGCAGACCTTCGACGATGTCGAACAGTACAACGTCACCTAGTTCGCGCAATGCGCAAAGCTGGGCAAGAACGCCACCAATCTGTCCGCCACCGATGAGAGAAATCTTTTTACGTGCCATTTCTGTTTCCTCCTTATTGGTTTGGTGTTAAAAATAATTGCGAGTACAAAACTAAACGATTATACGAAAACGTAACAGGTTAGTATCACATATTTTCTATCAATGCATCTGCAAACCCTGAACAGGAAAGTAACGTCGCGCCATCCATCATTCGCTCAAAATCATATGTAACACGCTTCTGCCCGATTGTTCTGTCAATAGCCTTGGTAATCATGTCTGCAGCTTCCTGCCATCCCATGTACTCGAGCATCATTCCGCCGGAAAGGATAACGGAACCTGGATTTACCTTGTCAAGATTGGCATATTTGGGAGCAGTGCCATGGGTGGCCTCGAAGATTGCATGGCCTGTCTGATAATTTATATTGGCGCCAGGGGCGATACCGATCCCTCCAACCTGTGCCGCCAGGGCGTCTGAAAGAAAGTCTCCTTCCAGATTCATGGTAGCAACAACATCAAATTCCTTGGCACGGGTCAGAACCTGCTGCAATGTAATATCGGCTATTGCATCCTTAACCATCAGAAGCTTTTTCCACTGGCCGTTACCATGGGTTGGTATCAGCTTGGCCGCGGCCTCAACTTCATTGCGGATATCCTCTTTCTGCTGCGAGGACATCATGTCATACCCCGGGTCGATCAGTTTGGCATTGTCTTCGATCGAAAGGCCAAGTTTGCGATCCTGATTATCAATGATCCAACTCTCACGCTCGGTAACGATCTGATTTCTGAATTCTCCCTTGGCGACTCCATAACCCCAGTCCTTGAACGCGCCTTCGGTGAACTTCATGATGTTGCCCTTGTGAACGATTGTCACGGACTTGCGCTTGTGATCAAGTGAATATTGTATGGCAGCTCGGATCAGGCGTTCGGAACCCTGCCTGGATATTGGCTTGATGCCGATTGATGATGACTCCGGGAAACGGATTTTTTTGACACCCATCTCCTCAATGAGGAATTTCTTGATCTTTTCACATTCCTGGGTGCCGGTCATCCACTCGATGCCGGCATAGATATCTTCGCAGTTTTCACGAAAGATGACCATATCGACATCTTCAGGCTTCTTGACCGGCGAAGGCACTCCCTGAAACCAGCGAACCGGGCGCAGACAAACATACAGATCAAGCAGTTGACGCAATGCAACGTTCAGAGAGGTAATGCCGCCGCCGATCGGTGTTGTCAGAGGGCCTTTGATGCCAATTAAAAATTCTCTAAACGCCTCTACCGTCTCTTCAGGCAACCAGGCACTGTCACCCATCTTCGCCCGAAACATGTTGAACGGCTTTTCACCAGCGTATACTTCCATCCAGCTGATCTTCTTTTTACCTGCATAAGCCTTGTCTACAGCAGCATCAAAAACACGTACCGAAGCCTTCCAGATATCAACTCCGGTTCCGTCTCCTTCAATGTATGGGATGATGGGGTTATTCGGTACATTCAGCCTTCCGTTGCTACCCATGGAGATCTTTTCCCCGTGGGGGACTGTCACATACGAATAAACCATCAGCCCTCCTTTCGAGGAAAAATAACCATCATGCAGAAAACTTTAATACAGCTGACGAGAAATCAGAAACAGGGTAGGAGGATCAATCCTCCTACCCTGTTTCTACAATTATTATTTTATGGCATCTATTATTGCATTTAAAGTGGCGCTGGGTCGCATCGCTTTTTCCGTTTTAATCGGATCCGGCATGTAATAGCCGCCAATGTCCTGGGGCTTACCTTGAGCTCCGATAAGTTCTTCATTAATCTTAGCCTCATTATCTTGCAGCTGCTTGGCTACCTTGACAAAACGTGCGGCCAGTTCCTTGTCCACTGTCTGCTCGGCCAATGCCTCTGCCCAGTACATTGCAAGGTAGAAATGGCTGCCCCTGTTATCTATCTGGCCAACCTTACGCGCCGGATTCTTGTTGTTATCCAGGAATTTGGCGTTTGCCAGATCAAGGGTATCTGCAAGAAGCTTGGCCTTCTCATTATTGAAGGTAGTTGCCAGGTGGCGCAGTGATTCCGCCAGCGCCAGGAACTCGCCGAGGGAATCCCACCTCAGGTATCCTTCCTTGACGAACTGCTGAACGTGCTTGGGTGCCGAACCGCCGGCCCCTGTCTCGAAAAGGCCGCCACCTGCCAGAAGAGGCACGATTGAGAGCATCTTTGAACTTGTACCCAATTCAAGGATCGGGAACAGGTCGGTCAGATAATCCCTCAAGGCATTTCCTGTTACGGTAATCGTATCCTTGCCATCTTTTGCGCGCTGCATGGCGAACTGCATCGCTTCCACAGGAGGCATGATGCGAATATCCAGGCCGCTTGTATCGTGATCTTTCAGATAGAGGTTTACCTTTTCGATCATCTGGGCATCGTGCGCCCTGTTTTTATCCAGCCAGAAAATAGCAGGTGCTCCGGAGGCCTTTGCCCTGTTTACTGCCAGTTTGACCCAGTCGCGAATAGGCAGGTCTTTTGCCTGGCAGCCGCGCCAGATGTCGCCCTCTTCCACTTCGTGCTGGAACAACACTGTGCCTGATTCATCAACTACGCGCACTGTCCCATCAGCGGGGACCTTGAAAGTCTTGTCGTGTGAGCCGTACTCCTCTGCCTTCTGTGCCATCAGACCAACGTTTGATACACAACCCATGGTTGTGGGATCAAACTGGCCGTTTTTCTTGCAGAAGTCTATACACTCCTGATACCACTCGGAATAACATTTGTCAGGTATCACGCACTTTACATCATGAAGTTTTCCGTCCGTACCCCACATCCCGCCGGAGTCGCGCATAACAACCGGCATGGAGGCATCGATGATGATATCGTTGCTGGCGTGCAGGTTGGTGATCCCTTTATCGGAATCGACCATGGCAAGCTCGGGTCTCTTGGCGTAAACTGCCTTGATGTCTGCTTCTATCTCAGCCTGTTTGGCTTCCGGCAGATTCTTGATTTTCAAGTAAAGATCGCCCAGACCAAGATCAGGATTTACGCCCAGTTCCTTGAAGGTTGCAGCATGCTTTTCAAAAACGTCCTTAAAGAAGACGGAGACGAAATGGCCGAACATGATCGGATCGGAGATCTTCATCATGGTGGCTTTGAGGTGCACGGAGAACAACACGCCCTTCTGCTTTGCATCTTCAATCTGCTCTTCGATGAATTTACGCAGAGCCTTGCAGCTCATGAATGTCCCGTCAAGAACTTCTCCTTCCTGCAGGGGCAGCTTCTCTTTGAGAACCGTAACTTTTCCTGCCTTATCGACAAGCTCAATCTTAACATTTCCAGCTTTTTTCATAGTTACTGATTTCTCATGGGAATAAAAATCACCCCCATCCATATGCGATACATGGGTCTTCGATTCCGGGGTCCAGGCGCCCATTTTAACCGGGTGTTTTCTTGCGTACTGCTTTACTGCAGCAGCAGACCTTCTGTCGGAGTTGCCTTCCCTTAATACCGGGTTTACGGCACTTCCGAGACATTTGGCATATCTTGCATGAAGCGCTTTTTCCGCATCGGTTTTCGGCTCTTCAGGATAATCAGGGATGTTGTAACCCTTCTCCTGCAACTCCTTGACAGCTGCTTTCAATTGCGGAATCGAGGCGCTCACATTGGGCAGCTTGATGATATTGGCATCTAACTTCTGGGTAAGGTCACCCAATTCAGCCAAATAATCAGGCATCTTCTGGGCATCCGTCAGGTTTTCCGGGAAATTTGCGATTATTCTGCCCGCAACGGAGATATCGCGTGTTTCCACGGCAACGCCGGCTGCGTTTGTAAAGGCATTAACGATTGGGAGCAGTGAGTAGGTTGCCAATGCGGGTGCTTCATCGATTTTAGACCAGATAATCTTTTGTGTCGTCATGTATCTCTCCTTAGTTTTTGTGTTCTTTTTACGGACGCAGAATTACATTTTAAAACACTATTAGGTTAAAATATTTTATTAAATAATTTAACCTGCTGATATATATGATCTTTTCTATATGGAGTCAGATTTTGTATACAGTATACAAAATCCCATCGGACTGTCAAGAAAAAAACAATCTCATAAAACAATCAAACAGGCTTAGGGCGCCAGTAATTATATACAGTTATTTTCTGCCGGAATATCTCTTGGCATCTATCGCTTCATCTCTTGAAAAATGCCTTGGAATCTTAAGAACCTGGCCAGGCCAGAGCTGTTTCGGATCGCGGATTTGATCGCGATTGGCCCGATAGATTATGGGCCACAGGGAGGAATCATTGTAAATTTCGCTACGTGCTGCAATCTGGGGGAGTGTTTCGCCGCGGCGAACCGTGTAGGCGGGATACAGCGGAGGTGTCTCTTTATAGCTGGTGATCTTTTTCGCAGAACCGGCAGGCTTGGATGCTTCCTCTGCAGCCTGTCGCTCCTGTTCACGAAGACGTTTCTCTGCTTCTGCGGCTTCGCGCATCAAGCGTTCTTCTTCGAGTCGAGCCGCCTGCTCCGCCAACCTTTGCCGTTCCAGCTCAGCCATGCGCTCGTTATGAAGCTTTATCTGGGCTTTAAGCAGATCACCTTTTTGATAAGCCATCAGATAATAGTTATCAGCAGCCTGGTCGTCGTGCTTGACATGCAGAACCGCTTCACCATGCTCAAAGGTCTCTACCAGATTTTTATAATCCTGTGGAAAGGTTTCAGCAGCACCTTGAAGGGCAAGTTCGTCAACCAGCGTAGCAACCTTGCTGCGCCAAGTTGGCGCCGGCGTAGAGCAGGCAACCAACTGGCAGCAAAGCAGCAGTAATATGGACGCAGCCCAGCAGCGCATCGGTTGGACGCTTACCCCAGTTTTTCCGCAAGTCGTATACCCAGTTCGCGAAGCTGCTTGATTTCAACCAATGAGGGCGCCTCTGACATGAGACAGGCACCTTTTTGCGTTTTGGGGAAGGCAATTACGTCCCGGATGGAGTCACTGCCGGTCAAAAGCATAATCAGACGGTCCATGCCAAAGGCGATACCGCCATGGGGCGGCGTGCCGAAATCCAATGCATCCAGAAGGAAGCCGAATTTGCTTCGCGCAGATTCTTCGGACAGGCCAAGCAGTTTGAACATCAGTGATTGAACCTGTTCCTGATGGATCCTGATGCTCCCCCCGCCAATCTCATTACCATTCAGTACAAGATCATAGGCCTTTGCGCGGCAACGGCCGGGGTCGGATTCCACATACTCCAGATCTTCATCCATAGGTGCCGTGAAGGGGTGATGCACGGCGGCCCAACGCTTTTCTTCGTCGTCCCACTCCAAAAGCGGAAAGTCAGTGATCCAGACAAAACGGAAGGTTTCCTTGTTTACCAAACCCAGGATTCCGGCCAGGTGGTTGCGCAGCTTGCCCAGGGAATCATTGACAACCTTCGGCTTGTCGGCAACGAACAGCAGCAGGTCTCCTTCCTCGGCGCCAAACGCAGCATTCATTGCCGCGATTTCTTCCTGACTGAAAAACTTTGCAATGGGGGAGTGCCACTCATTGTTTTCAATCTTGACGTAGGCCAACCCCTTGGCGCCATAAATCTTGGCAAACTCGGTCAGGTCATCGATCTCCTTGCGGGAGAATCTGGCACACCCTTTGGCATTAATTCCTTTGATTATTCCGCCACCGGCAGCGACATCGGCAAAAACCTTGAATCCGGCCCCCTTGACGGTGGAGGTCAAGCCCACCAACTCCATACCAAAACGGAGATCCGGATTATCTACTCCAAAGCGGCGAATTGCCTCGGCATAGGTCATGCGCTCAATGGGAAGCTCGACCGTCACGCCCTTTGCTTCGGTAAAGATACGGGCGATCAGCCCCTCCATGACGGTAATGATATCTTCGCGGTCGATAAACGACATCTCGCAATCTATCTGTGTAAACTCCGGCTGACGGTCGGCACGCAGATCCTCGTCACGGAAGCAGCGAACCACCTGGAAATAGCGGTCGAATCCGGAGATCATGAGGATTTGCTTGAATAACTGGGGTGATTGGGGCAGAGCATAGAAATTGCCCGGATTGATGCGTGACGGCACCAGAAAGTCGCGAGCCCCCTCAGGGGTAGACTTTGTCAGGAAGGGAGTCTCCAACTCGATAAAGCCGTTGTCAGTCAGATAGCTTCGGGTCAACTGGGAAACCCTGGAGCGGAGGATCAAGTTGTTTTGAAGCTGTGGCCGGCGTAGATCAAGGTAACGGTACTTGAGGCGGATGTTTTCGTTTGCCTCGCTGAATTCGTCCAACATGAACGGCAGCGGCTTGGAGCGATTGAGCAGCTTGCACTCCGACACCTGGATCTCCACCTCGCCGGTCTTCATACCAGGATTAACAGTGCCATCAGGGCGGGGAATAACGGTGCCCTTAACGGCCAGAACAAATTCGCTGCGTACCGATTCGGCCACTGAATGGGAAGCAGAATTAACCTCGGGGTCGAAAACGATCTGGGCAATCCCCTCCCGGTCCCGCAGGTCGATAAAAATCAGGCCGCCGTGGTCGCGCCGACGTAGCGCCCACCCCATCAGTATCACCTCGCTGCCGATATCCTTGGCAGACAAATCACCACAGTAGTGCGTGCGTTTCCAGTTTCCGAGCGTATCCATGAGAAATCCTCCTATATTAAATGTATTTTAATTTATCAGCCTGCCAATGCTGCCGAAACGCGGTCGGAACTTTTCCCGATCCCAGGACCAGTATTTGATAAATGCCAACCCCTTGATCTTGTCTTGGGAAACGAAACCCCAGAAACGACTGTCGTAGGATCGATCCCGGTTATCACCCATGACGAAATAGGAGCCCTTGGGTACGGTGACAGGTCCAAAGGTATCCCGTGGATTCATTTCCTTGGGGATGACCTCCTTTTCCTTGTGTATCTCGTGCGGATTTTCGTAAAGTTTGCCGTTGACATAAACCTTCTTGGCCTTCCCTTCCACGACATCGCCAGGAGTGCCGACAATTCGCTTGATGAAATCCTTGCTGGGGTCTTCGGGATACTCAAAAACGATTATGTCGCCACGGTGCGGATCACGAATCGTAAGTATCCGGTTAGTGCTGAACGGTACTTTTGTTCCATAGATGAATTTACTCACCAGCAGATGGTCGCCGATAGCCAGGGTATCTTCCATGGAGCCGGAAGGAATTTTAAAAGCCTGAACCAGATAGGTGCGTATAATCAGCGCCAGCAGGATAGCAATAATAATAGACTCGGCGTACTCCCTGACGATGCTCTTCTTTTTGAAAGCCGGCTCAAGCTCTTTCCCGATTTTATCATTGGTGACTTCGGCACTTTCTTGCATCTTGCTTCCTTTATGGATGTAATTAACTCAACAACCTGGAATGGGAATATACAAGTATTCCATTCATATATCAATCCACCTTTAAAATAGCCAGGAAGGCTTCCTGGGGCAACTCGACATTACCCACATTCTTCATGCGTTTCTTGCCTTCCTTCTGTTTTTCCAGCAGCTTGCGTTTACGGGTGATATCGCCGCCGTAGCATTTGGCCAAAACATCCTTGCGCATCGCCTTGACTGTCTCGCGGGCAATAATCTTGTTGCCTATGGCAGCCTGAATGGCCACCTCGAACATCTGCCGTGAAATCAGCTCCTTCATCTTGGCGACCAGATCACGACCGCGGAAATAAGCTTTCTCGCGATGCAGGATCAATGACAGGGCATCCACCACCTCGCCATTTATCATGACATTCATTCGAACCAGATCACTTCTCCTGTACTCCAGGTGTTCATAATCGAGAGAAGCATAACCTTTGGTGATTGATTTGAGACGGTCGTAAAAATCCAGCACTATTTCGTTCAACGGTAATTCATAGATAATCATAACGCGGGTAGGAGTCAGATACTTGATCTCGCGCTGGACACCACGCTTGTCCTCACAAAGAGCCAGCACGCCACCGACAAATTCATTTGGCACATGAATGTGGGCAAGGATAAACGGTTCTTCCAGATACTCCATGCTTTGCAGTTCCGGCATCTGATTGGCACTCTGAATGGAGTACACTTCGCCACTCATTTTGTGTACCCGATAGACAACCGTCGGCGCGGTAGTAATAAGATCGAGCGAAAATTCCCGTTCCAGACGTTCCTGAATGATTTCCATATGCAGCAGACCGAGGAAACCGCAACGAAAACCGAAACCGAGCGCCAGTGACGTTTCAGGCTCAAAGGAGAACGATGAATCATTCAATTTCAGCTTGGCCAGCGCGTCCCGCAACTGCTCGTACTGAACCGTGTCGATCGGGTACAGACCGGAGAAAACCATCGGCTTGACAACCTTGAAGCCATCCAGTGGAACTTTGCATTGCCGATTCAGCAAGGTTACAGTTTCGCCGACCTTGGCATCGGCAACATCCTTGATACCGGCAATGACAAAACCAACCTCGCCTGCTGACAGCTCGGGCACCTCAACCATTACCGGGGCAAATACTCCGATCTTGAGTGCCTCGAAAGAGCTGTTGGTTGCCACCAAGTGAATCTTGTCGCCCTTCTTGAGTTTACCATCAAAGATACGAACCAGGATAATCACGCCCTGGTACTGGTCATACCAGGAATCAAACAGCAGCGCCTTGAGAGGAGCTGACGCATCCCCTTTTGGCGGCGGTATCTTTCTGACGATCTGCTCGAGGATTTCGTGTGTTCCGATCCCCTCTTTGGCACTGGCCAAAACAGCGTCATGAGCGTCAATTCCGATGATTTCCTCGATTTCATGAATAACCCGCTCCGGATCGGCCGCAGGCAGGTCAATCTTGTTCAGTACCGGAAAAACCTCCAGGTTGATGTCAAGAGCCAGATAGACATTGGCCAAGGTCTGCGCCTCGACCCCCTGAGAGGCATCCACCACCAGCAAACCGCCTTCGCAGGCAGCCAGCGAACGGGAAACTTCATAGGTAAAGTCTACGTGACCAGGGGTGTCGATCAAATTAAGAATATAATCATTACCGTCATCTGCCCGGTACTTGAGCCTCACGGTCTGTGCCTTGATAGTAATCCCGCGTTCCCGCTCCAGATCCATCTTATCAAGGAACTGGCTCTGCTTCTCCCGGTCGGAAAGCGTGCCGGTATATTCAAGAAGACGGTCAGCCAGTGTGGACTTGCCGTGATCTATATGGGCGATGATCGAGAAATTACGCAGTCTGCTGATATCCATGAAATCCTTCAGGTATGCACGCTATAATGGAATTTTTAACAATAAATAACTATGGATGGATTGTAAAGCGGAAAAGGGTGTTGATCACGAAGCAGCATAATCCTGTTGGCATCCATAACTGCTGCTATATTCCTTTACGCACCTTTTTCCTGCAATGTAACCATCCAACTGATCGCGAAGCGTTTTTCACAAAAAAACGGGTCTGCGATATTCCGCAAACCCGCGTAGTTATTGGCTGGGGTACCTGGATTTGAACCAAGAGATGACGGAGTCAGAGTCCGTTGCCTTACCGTTTGGCTATACCCCAATAAGTGGACTGTCTATTTAGCAAATAAGAGGGGGTGCCGTCAAGACTTTTTAGCCCCTTGCCTCTGCGGCCCCTGCTTCAATCGCCTTGACATTGGCTGGAATCAAGCGGTGATTACGCTCCGGAAGGGCCTTTTTAAGGGCCTCTTCGAGTGAACCAAGCGATAGTGCCCCGGTCTTGGCGACATATGCCCCGCAAGCCACCATGTTGACCATGCGCACATCCCCCAGGTCAAGTGCGATCTGGTTCATCGGCACCCTGACCAGCTCCACACCAGGCAGATCAACACCGGCGCAATCCACCAGCGTGGAGTTGACTATACAGACGCCGCCCTGTTTGACCTTGACAGCATACTTATCAAAGGAAAGTTGATTGAGGATTACGGAGACCGATGGATGGCCAACAACCGGGGAACCGGTGTCGCCATCGGCAAAAACCACCGTACACATGGCCGAGCCTCCCCTTTTTTCAACGCCGTAGGCGGGAAAAAAGGAAACATTCTTGCCTTCATGGATGGCGGCATAGGAAAGCAGGTTTCCGGCAAGCAGTACCCCCTGCCCACCGTAACCGGCGATAAAAACATCGTAACGCATGATAACTCCGGGTTATAAATTTGCGGTATTCTTGCACACACCCAGCGGGAAATACGGGATCATCTCATCCCCTACCCGTTCGTTGGCTGCCAGAGGGTTCATCCCCCAGTTGGTGGGACAGGATGCCAACGCCTCGATAAAGGAGAAGCCCCTTTTCTCTACCTGGTAGCGAAAGGCGGTTTTGATCATCTTCTTTGCCTGAATGACATTTTTAGGGTTATTGACTGCAACCCGGGCGGAAAAGGCCACACCCTCCAACTGCGACAGCAGCTCTGCCATGCGGAACGGGTAGCCGTCCTTGGCGTGGTCGCGGCCATAGGGCGAAGTGGAGGTCTTCTGGC
The DNA here is from genome assembly GCA_041738275.1 of Geobacterales bacterium. GTDB lineage: Bacteria > Desulfobacterota > Desulfuromonadia > Geobacterales > Pseudopelobacteraceae > JACPFJ01. The sequence goes on along the minus strand of JBGSQD010000304.1, from coordinate 2,256 downwards.
CGACCATGGTGGTAGGGGCCATCTGTCCGCCGGTCATACCATAGGTCGTGTTGTTGACGAAGATGACGGTGATGTCCTCGCCCCGGTTGGCGGCATGGATGATCTCCGAAGTTCCGATGGCCGCCAGGTCGCCATCCCCCTGGTAGGTGAAGACAATCCGGTCGGGACGAGCCCGTTTGACGCCGGTGGCAACTGCCGGAGCGCGTCCGTGGGGAGACTCGACCACATCCACATCAAAATAACCGTAAAGAAAAACCGAGCATCCGACCGAGGCCACACCGATCGTTTTATCGCGGATAGCGAACTCATCGATTGCCTCGGCAACCAGACGGTGAACGGCGCCGTGGTGGCAGCCTGGACAGAAGTGGGTCTGAACATCCTTCAGGCTTTCCGGCCTGGTGAATACCTGTTTCATATATTCCTCAATATCTTTTCTTGATCTGTTCAAAGATCTCTTCCGGCGTCGGCAGGGAACCGGCACCGGGCGGGCGGCCGTAGAAGTCGACCTCGGCATCTCGGGCTACGGAAAGTCGCACATCATCCACCATCTGACCGGTGCTGAGCTCCACATCAAGGAACCGTTTGCAGCGTTTGGATAGTTCAGCATAAGCAGCTTTCGGAAATGGGAACAGGGTGATGGGGCGCAGCAGTCCGACCTTCATCCCTGCCTCGCGGGCCATGGCCACTGCGGTGCGGGCGATACGGGCGACAGAACCGAAGGCGGTCACCACCAAGGTGGCGTCCTGTGTCTCAAGCTCCTCCCACCGGCACTCCTTGTCGGCCAGCTCCTGATAGCGGGCATGCATCTTCCAGTGAAAGGCTTCCATCTCACCATCACCGAGATAAAGCGACTTTACAACCTTTTGCGACTCCCCTGCCCCGCGACCGCGCACCGCCCAGTCCTTTTCCGGCAATATTGCCTGAGGCCTCGGATGGGCAACAACCGATTCCTTCATCTGACCGATTACCGAATCAGCCAGCACCATGGCCGGCATACGATAGATGTCCGACAGATCAAAGGCCAGCATGGTCAGGTCGTACATCTCCTGCACCGAATCAGGGGCCAGCACAATGATGCGGTAGCCGCCATGCCCGCCCCCCTTGGTGGCCTGAAAGTAGTCGGCCTGGGAGGCGTCGATGCCGCCGAGACCGGGACCGGCCCTCATGATATCCACGATCACGCCGGGCAGTTCGGAGCCCGCCATATAGGAGATCCCCTCCTGCTTGAGCGAGATTCCAGGGCCAGAGGAGGAGGTCATGCAGCGCACTCCGGTGGCCGAGGCGCCCAACAGCATGTTGATGGCGCCGATCTCACTCTCGGCCTGGATAAATTCCCCACCCAGACCAGGTAATACGCGGGAAAGGTATTCTGGTATGTCACTTTGCGGCGTGATCGGATAACCGAAATAATAGCGGCAACCAGCCTCGACAGCAGCCATGGCAACAGCTTCATTACCCTTGACGAAAAGTTTTTCCAACACCATTGCCTCCCATTAATTATTCTAATTTCTAATCATGGATGAAATCAAGGCGGCGAGGATTGAGGCGACGAAGGCGTACAACTTGTACGTTGAGGAGCCGAAGACGAGCCAACGAAGATAGCGCCTTGATTTGGAATTAGTCCTTGAAAACCATGATGGCCACGTCCGGACACATCTCTGCGCATAGGGCACAGCCGCTGCACTTCTCGGGGTCGGAGAAAACCGCCACGGTAAACCCCAGGCTATTGGAGGTCTCGCTCATGGTGACCAGCTTCCTGGGGCAGGCGATGGTGCACAAGCCACAACCCTTGCAACGCGCTTCATCAATGGTGATATATGACATAAACCGAATCCTTTTTGATCAGATCAAAAAGATCAATGTATCAGATTAATCACCAACACGTCAAGCAAGCGGCTCTCGGGGATACAACTACTGTATTCCTCAAGCCATGCCGCCGCTGTTCAGATTGCAATATGGGAAACCGTGTTGACACCCTTTGGTCAAATTCACCTGGATAACCCAACTACAGAATTACATTCCTTAGTGGACAGCTTAAAGACTCAACTCACGTGGCGCCTTTTTTGTTTAATTGACACCCTTACAGTCAGGGGGAAGGTTAATGTCACTCTCAATTGTATGGATGAGTCTTTGACTTTTAGTGTTGAACAGGATATATATTTTGTTCGCGAAATGGGCAACGAAACTGTCAACTTTTAGTTGCCAAAACAGACTACTGACAGAATATAGAGTCATGATCATGCGCCCGTAGCTCAG
>JBGSQD010000287.1:0-15975 GCA_041738275.1 Geobacterales bacterium | reverse complement strand
CCACCAAGCCGGACGGCAGCGGCCTGGGACTGGCCATCACCAAAAAGATCATCGAGGGGCATGGCGGCACACTGACGGTGGAGAGTGCGCCTGGTCAGGGAACGGTCGTGATCGTCAGGCTGCCGCTGCTGGTTGATAGAGAGAAGGCATTCCGATAATGCATGGTATGCGAGAATTCTGGGGACATAATCCAGGAATTCCCGCATAAATATGAAACTTAAGGATTCAGTCAAGCATGTCCGAACTGAGCGATCAACAGAAGATCGACCGGGTACTACGCTCCAGGCTGCGGGATCTTTGCGCCAGCGCCCGCAGTGACGCAAAGCTTTTTGCCGTCTTGACAGTGCTGCTGACACCGTTTGCGGTGGCGCTTGCGATCCTCATGCTGCTCTACGCCCTGGCGCTGGTCGATCTGCCGGTGATAGACCACCTCGGCTACAGGCAGTCGTTTGTCACCGGTGCCAACCTCTGCCTGGCGTTCATGGCCGCCTCATATTTCCTCCGGCCCAAGGAGCAGTACCAGCGGCAGAACGAAGACACCACCTGGCTTCTGGTGGCATTCGGTCTATTCTGCGCCATCCTGGTTCTGTCCTATGCGACTCCACTTGTCCATACCCATCCGGGATGGTTCTGGCCTCTTTATCTGCTGCTGGTACTTGCCATGCTGGGATGTATCGGCCATGCCTACGAGCTCAAGGACGATTATTACCTGGGCATGATGGCCGGGCCGATTTTGATGGATAACCCGCTTACCGTTAAGGATGACATCGACCGGGCCCATTTCGGCCTTGGCATTGCGGTGTCCGTGTCGCACCTGATTCTGGACTCCTACGGAACGATCTTCGGTAGCCGTTGGCTCTGGCGAGGTCTGCAGGAATCGGAACTGACAATTTCGGTGGCACTATTGCGTGGATTGGTGGAACGGGATGCCTCGGGGGTGATGTCGCGCATTCAGGCAATAGACAAAGGCTCAGCCGCGGATGTTGTCCGAGCGATGGTGAAGTTGGATCTGGTTGTTATAGACAAAGGACGGCCAAAGCTCAGTATGAAGGGAAGAGAGTTTCTTGAGTTGAAAGAGTAGTAGTTCAATCCGCGTGGGCACAATAAACCCTGCCCACCCTACAAACTTCCGGATTGACTGTCACTTTGTTTGAGTTTACACTACGTAGTATAAACTTCATAAGGGAGTAACGGATGAAAGCAACCGCAAAAGATCTTAGATTCCATTCAAAGGATTTGTTAGATACCGTCAGCAGAGGGGAGGAAGTGGTTATCACGTTCCGAGGAAAGCCTTGCGCTAAACTTATTCCTTTCGAGGCGGGTAAAAAAGCATCGAAGAATGACTTTTTTGGAATCTGGAAAGACGATGAAAAAACCAAAAACGTCAATGACTACGTTAGAGAATTAAGGAAAGGACGATTCTAAATTGATACTCATTGATACTGATGTTTTAATTTGGTACATGCGCGGTAACAAAAAAGCATATGACGCAATTGAGAATTTAGATAGTTTTTCTATCTCCGTCGTAACTTATATGGAATTGGTACAAGGAATGAATAATAAAAAAGAGTTGAACAGTCTCAGGCAAGCCCTTCATGGATGGGATACAAAACTTCTTTATATATCAGAGGAAATTTCCGCCAAGGCAATGTTTTTCGTTGAACAGCATTTTCTAAGTCATTCCATGCAATTGGCAGATGCTTTAATAGGGGCGTCTGCGATCACCTATGGGCTTCCGATTCTAACTGGGAACGACAAGCATTATAAAGTGCTGGGCGATCTCGAAGTGCGGAAATTTATTCCGTGAAACTTATCGATACCAGATCTGGACTGACATGAAACCAAAAATACTCATCATAGACGACGACACCTCCCTGCGCAGGGTGCTGGAATACAATCTCCAGGAGGCGGGATATCAGGTATCGGCTGCCGCCAGCGGCGAAGAAGGGCTACGCCTGTTCGACCAGGACACCCCGTCCCTGGTGATCACCGACATGAAGATGCCCGGCATGGACGGCATGCAGGTGCTGCAGAACATCAAGGAACGTTCGCCTGAGACGCTGGTAATCATGATTACGGCCTTCGGTACGGTCGATATCGCCGTGGAGGCCATGAAGGCCGGGGCCTACGACTACATCACCAAACCCTTCAACCGCGACGAACTGCGCCTGACAGTGGCCAAGGCGCTGCAACTCACCGGGTTGACAGCGGAAAACAGGCGCCTGAAAAGCCAGCTGGCCGACCGCTCGGATTTCCGCACCATTGTCGGCTCCTCGCGTGAAATGGAAAAGGTATTCGACATCGTCCGCAAGGTGGCCGACAGCGAGGCCTCGGTGTTGATCACCGGCGAATCCGGCACCGGCAAGGAGCTGGTGGCCCGTTCCATCCACAACCAGAGCCCCCGCAAGGATGCCCCATTTGTGGCCATAAATTGCGCCGCCATTCCCCGCGAATTGCTGGAGAGCGAACTGTTCGGCCACGTCAAGGGCGCCTTTACCGGCGCCGTCAAGGACAAGACCGGCAAGTTCCTGCTGGCCGAGGGGGGCACCCGGTTTCTGGACGAGGTGGGTGAACTGCCGCTGGAACTGCAGCCCAAGCTGCTGCGCGCTCTACAGGAGCGTGTGGTCGTGCCGGTGGGGGGGACAAAGGAGCAGAAGCTGGATGTACGGGTGGTTGCCGCCACCAATCTGGATATCGATACGGCATTGGCCAACAACACCTTCCGCGAAGATCTTTACTACCGGTTGTCCGTCATCCCGATTCATCTGCCGCCGCTGCGCGAACGGCGCGATGACATCCCGCTGCTGCTGCGGTATTTTTGCACCAAACATAACGCCGGCACAGTGACCTTTGACAAGCAGAGCCTGGCATTGCTGAACGGTTACGCCTGGCCCGGCAATGTGCGCGAGCTGGAGAATCTGGTGGAACGCCTGCTGATCATGCGCAACAGCGATATCATCACCTGCATCGACCTGCCGGACAAGATCCGCAGCGGAGGCGCTGTCCAGGGAGCTACGCCAGGCCAGTCACCCGTTATCAACCTTCCGGACGAGGGCTATTCTCTTGAGCAGCTGGAGAAGGAGATCGTCGTGCAGGCCCTGGAACGCAATCAGTGGAACCAGACCGCTGCCGCGCGCTTCCTGCGCATCCCGCGCCATACGCTGATCTACCGTATGGAAAAGTACGACATTATGGCGCCGGAAAAGTAATACCCACTCCTTCTCTTCATGAAGAATATGCTCCCACCAGTGTAGAATAATCCCCACCTGATACTTGGGCACAATATTAATGCCCTGTAAATACCTATAGTTAAGACTTGGCACGACCTATGCTAATTACTGTGTATCTTTAATTTTCAAAGGAGACACACAATGAAAAAAGCTACCGTACTAATCACAGCACTATTTGCCTTCGCAGCTCCTATGGCGTCTTTCGCTGCCATGAATCATGGTGAACATGGTTCCATGGATATGGGGCATGGTGGCCATCAGGGGGATGTTGCCCACGAGGAAGTTGTTGATGGAGTTAAAGCAACCTTCAAGGTCATGAGCATGAAAGAACACATGTCTGCCATGAAGATGGAGATGCCTAAGGGAATGAAAGAGTCCCATCACATAGCTGTCGAGTTCAAGGATGCCAAAACAGGCAAGGCCCTGACCGAGGGTGACGTTAAGATCAAGGTACAGAACCCGGACAAAAGCAGCCAGGCCAAGGAGCTGATGGGTATGCAGGGGCACTTTGGCGCTGATTTTGACCTGTCAAAGAAGGGCAAATACGGCGTGATGTGCAAATTTCAGCTGAAAGACGGCAAGGTTCGCAGTTCCAAATTCTGGTACAGTGCCATGTGACCGTTTGACACAACCAGATATCGTAGTAAAGTTTTCGAACGGAGAGTTGTCTCCGAATTTCCCGAAGGAGGAAAAGGGTATGAAGAAATTGCTTGTTGTATTGATGGCAGTGGGGCTTTTTGGTGCAATGCCGGCGTTGGCGTCCCAGCATGAGGGCATGAAGATGGATACACCAGCAGGCGTGAGAGAGTGCGCTTTACAGGCAGAAACTATCCAGGAGAAGATCAAGCGATTGGATGCTGAAGTTGCAAAGGGCACAAAGAAGTACAACGCCAAGGAATTGAAAAATCTGGAGAAAAAGTTGAAAGAAGCCAATAAGATTCTCGACCAGCTGAACGGACCTTGAATTTAACCCCACCGAGGCGGACCCAAAAGTCCGCCTCTAGTTTTCCAGCCTGTTTTTCAAAAAACAATCACCTCCCTGAAGAATATGTCACTATGGCTGTAGAATATTCCCCACCAATGTCATCCCTGCGTGGATTTTCTCCCGGTAACACCTTGAATTTACGTATATAGTGCACTTGGCACGATATCTGATATACTCTTTTACCAGAAATCATTCGAATCTGAGGCTCCCATGAAAACTTACCTTGCCATATTCGCATTTCTAGCCTTTGCCTGCGGCAGCGCCTATGCCGACCAGACCAAAACTGCGGAAGATCTTCCAGCCCTTATCGATAATGCCCTGGTCAACAACCCGGAGCTGAAATCCACCCAGGCCCGCTGGCAGATGTACGTGGGACGGGCCAGGCAGGCTGGCAGCCTGGAAGACCCGATGTTCATGTTCAAGCTGCAGAACCTGCTGGCGAGGCAGCCGCTCTCCTTCGGCGGCAAGGATCCCCAGACCGCCAAGGTAATCGGCATCTCCCAACAGCTCCCTTTCTGGGGCAAACGCGCCATCAAGGAGGAGATCGCCCAGTACGAGGCCGACTCCTACAGATGGAGCATCGAGGAGCGCCGGCTGGAGCTGAAGCGGATGGTCAAGGAGACCTACTATCAGATCTATTCCGTAGATAAATCACTGGAGATCATCAATAAAAACCTGCAGATCATCGCTGATTTCGTGACCATCGCCGAATCCAAGTATTCCGTGGGCCAGGGGGTGCAGCAGGACATCTTCAAGGCCGGCCTGGAAAAATCCCGGATGCTGGACATGCAGATCTCCCTTCAGCAGCAACGCAGAAGCCTGGCAGCCAACCTGAACTACCTGCTTTACCGGCCGACAGATACCCCGGTTGGCGCCATTGCCGATTTTGACCTGCCGAAGCTGACCCTGTCGTCTGACCAGTTGCAGGAAACAGCCTATGAGAAGCGGCCCCAGATCAAGAGCCTGCACTTGCTGGCCAACAAGGGCATGGCCTCCCACCGCCTGGCGCGCAAGGAGTTCTATCCCGACTTCAACCTCTCCTTCGAGTACATGTTTCGTGAGCAGGCCATGGAAGATCCAGGCTACAACATGTTCACCGTCGGCATGACCTTCAATCTGCCGTTGCAGCGGGAGCGCCGCCAGGCCATGCTGGCCGAATCTTCTTCCGAAACTACCATGTCCATGGAGGAATTGAACGGCCTCAAAAACACAATTGCCTACACCATCAACGATACCCTGGCCCAGATGGAGCGCCGCCTGAAACTGGTGGAACTTTACAAGAGCGGCATCATCCCCCAGGCCGAGCAATCGCTGGAATCAGCGGTAATCAGCTACCGGGTCAACAAGGTCGATTTCCTGACCCTGCTGGACGGCAGGGTCAGCCTGTTCAACTACGAGCGGGAACTGTACGAGTCCAAGGCAGAGTACATGATGCAGCTGGCCCGGCTGGAGGCAGCGGTTGGGGTTGATTTAATTCAACGGTAACAGACTATAAGATCAAGAGGTTGCCCATGGCACTGAACAAGAAAATCGCAATCCCCCTGGTTATCCTGATCATCTCCGTTTCGGTCGCTGGAGGCTGGCTCTACAAAAATGGCTGGTTCAAAGATGATGGTGATGGTCATTCAAAGCTTGAACACAAGGTTCAGCTCTGGACCTGCTCCATGCACCCCTTTATCATCAAGGACAAGCCAGGCACCTGCCCGATCTGCGGCATGGAACTGATCAAGAAGATTGATGATTCGGCTGTCGCCGGCACAGCCCAGACCCCGGAACAAAAACAGCAGGCCGAGATGCTCGGCCATGTCTCCATGTCGGCGAACCAGCGGATCATGGCCAATGTGGCCACGGTTGAGGCCGAGCAACAGACCCTCGACAAGGAGATCAACGCCGTCGGCATCGTCCAGTTCGACCAGTCGCGTCAGGCCAAGGTCACGGCCTGGATCGCCGGCCGCATCGACAAACTGAATGTTGACACGGTTGGCGCCTTTGTCAGCAAGGACAAGCCGGTGGCGGAGGTCTACTCCCCTGATCTGCTGGCCACCCAGCAGGAATACCTGCTGGCGGTCAAGAGCCGCGAGCAGCTGAAGAATTCGCCAATTCAATCCATATCCCAGAACGGTGACGGCCTGGTGTCGTCGGCCAGGCAGCGCCTGATGCTGTTCGGGGTCAAGGAAAGCCAGATCGCGGAGCTGGAAAAGGCCGGCAAACCGACCATCAGGCTGCCGATCTACACGCCGCTGTCCGGCATTGTCATCGAAAAAATGGTCCAGCAGGGACAGTACGTCAATGTCGGAGACCCTCTCTTCAATATTGCCGATCTTTCCAGGGTGTGGGTCGAGATCGAGATCTACGAGAACGAATTTCCCAACATCCGCATCGGCCAGGCAGTGGAGATCCGCTCCCAATCCTACCCCGGCAAGCCGTTTTCCGGCCGGGTGGCCTTCATCTACCCCTTCCTCGATCCCAAGACCCGCACGGTCAAGGCCCGTGTGGAAATGCCCAATCCCGGCCTGAAGCTCAAGCCGGACATGTTCGTCAACGCTATCATCAAGATAGGTCTGGGTAAGGCCATTGTCGTGCCGGTCACTGCGGTCATGGACAGCGGCAAGCGCCAGACGGTCTGGGTGGAAAGCCAGCCCGGCATGTTCGAGCCGCGTGAGGTGCAGGTGGGCCAGCGTACCGACGACAAGGTGCAGATCCTGTCCGGCCTCAATACGGGCGACAAGGTGGCGGTCTCGGGCTCCTACCTGATCGACTCGGAATCGCAGCTCAAGGGCGGCGGCACGCAGGATCACAGCCAGCATACCGGCGCCAAGCCGGATGGAAAGGTGCCGCCGGCCGCACCACCGGCAAAGAAGGATTCTTTGAAGATGGATGATATGAAGATGTAAACTACTACTAAACCTACCACGGAGGCACTGAGACACGAAGAAAAGCAGAAAATTCTTTAAATCTTTTTCGGATAAAAAAACCAAAGTTTAATTTTTGGTCCTCCGCAAAAAAAGATTAATTACTTTGTCTTTCTCTGTGCCTTCGTGTCTCCGTGGTGGAAGTTGGATTTGCTATCATGATCGAAAAAATCATCGAATATTCCGCCCGCAACCGCGTCATCGTGCTGATGGTCTTTGCCCTGATCATTGCCTGGGGCGTCTGGTCGGTCTACCGCACCCCGGTGGATGCCATCCCGGACCTTTCGGACAACCAGGTGATCGTCTTTACCGACTACCCCGGGCGTTCGCCCCAGGTGGTGGAAGACCAGGTCACCTATCCGCTTGCCACCAACCTGCAAGGCCTGCCCCAGGTGCGCGCCGTACGGGCCTCGTCGGCCTTCGGCTTCTCCATGATCTACGTGATCTTCGAGGACAGCGCCGACATCTACTGGGCCAGGACACGGGTGCTGGAGCGGCTGAACTACGCCGCCTCGCTGCTGCCGACCGGAGTGGTGCCGACCCTTGGGCCGGACGGCACCGGCGTGGGGCATGTGTTCTGGTACACCATCGAGGGCAAGGGTTATGACCTGGAACAGCTGCGCACCCTGCAGGACTGGTTCGTGCGTTACCAGCTCAATACCGTCCAGGGGGTGGCCGAGGTGGCCTCCATCGGCGGCCTGGTGCGGGAATACCAGATCGACCTGGATCCGAACAAGCTCTTTGCCTACAACATCACGACCGGCAAGGTCATGGAGGCGGTCAAAGGCTCAAACAAGGATGTGGGCGGCAAGCTGATCGAACAGGCCGATGCCGAGTACCTGATACGCGGACAAGGCTATGTCAAGTCCCGCGCCGACCTGGAGAACATCGTGGTCGGGGCCGACATGCGCGGCACCCCGATCTACCTGAAGAACCTGGGAACCGTTCAGATGGGAGGCGCCATCCGCCGCGGCCTGCTGGATATGAACGGCGAGGGTGAGGCGGTGGGCGGCATCGTGGTCATGCGCTACGGCGAGAACGCCAAGGATGTCATCGACCGGGTCAAGGTCAAGATCAAGGAGCTGGAAAAAGGGCTGCCGCCCGGCGTTAAGATCATGGTCTCCTACGACCGTTCCGACCTGATCGCCAGGGCCGTCAAGACTCTGAAGACATCGCTGCTGGAGGAGTCGGTGGTCGTCTCTCTGGTGATCCTGATCTTCCTGCTGCACTTCCAGAGCGCCCTGGTGATCGTGCTGACCCTGCCGATCTCGGTGCTGATCGCCTTCATCACCATGAAACTGATGGGGGTCACCTCCAACATCATGTCCCTTGGGGGGATTGCAATTGCCATCGGCGTGTTGGTGGATGCCGGCGTCATCATGGTGGAGAACTGCTACCGCCACCTCTCCGAAATGCCGCCCGAGGAACGGGCAAGCAGGCGTCTGGAAGTCGTGATTACCTCGGCCAAACAGGTCGGCCGGGCCATCTTCTTCTCCCTGGCAATTATCGTGCTCTCCTTTGTGCCGGTCTTCATGCTGGAAGGGCAGGAAGGGAAGCTGTTCCACCCGCTGGCCTTCACCAAGACCTTCTCCATGATGGGCTCTGCCCTGATCGCCATCACCCTGGTGCCGGTGCTGATGTACTACTTCATGCGGGGCAAGATGCCCCCTGAGAGTTCCAACCCGGTTTCGACCTTCTTCATCAAGCTGTATTCTCCGGTCATCCGCTGGGTGCTGGTCTGGAAGAAGACCACCATTGCCCTCAACATCGTGGCCCTCTTGATCGCCGTACCGCTGTTCATGAAGCTGGGCAGCGAGTTCATGCCCCCCCTGGACGAGGGCTCCCTGCTCTACATGCCGGTAACTTTGCCCAACATCTCCATCACCGAGGCCAAGCGGATCATCCAGGTCCAGGACACCATTATCAAGAGCGTGCCGGAGGTGGAGCATGTGCTCGGCAAGGTCGGGCGGGCCGAGACCTCCACCGACCCGGCGCCGGTCTCCATGTTCGAGAGCATCATCATCCTCAAGCCCAAGGAGCAGTGGCGGCCGGGGGTCAGGAAGGCCGACATCGTGTCCGAACTGGACAGCAAGCTGCAGCAGATCGGCGTGCGTAACGGCTGGACCCAGCCGATCATCAACCGCATCAACATGCTCTCCACCGGGGTGCGCACTGATCTGGGGGTCAAGATCTTCGGCGCCGATCTGAACGTGCTCAAGGACCTGGCGATCCAGGCTGAGGCAATCCTCAAACCGATTCATGGCGCGGCTGATGTGGTGGCCGAGCGGGTTACCGGCGGCAATTATGTCGATATCGATATCGACCGCGAGGCAGCGGCCCGTTACGGGGTGGGGGTAAGCGACATCCAGGACGTGATCGAGACCGCCCTGGGCGGCGAGATGCTGACCACCGCCGTGGAAGGGCGCAACCGCTTTCCGATCCGGATTCGCTACCAGCGTGACTACCGCGACAACATCCCGGCCATCCGCCGCATCCTGGTCAGCGGCATGGGGGGCACCCAGGTGCCGCTCTCACTGGTGACCAGGCTGAAGATCTCCACCGGCGCCCCGGAGATCAACAGCGAGGGGGGCCTACTGCGCTCGATCGTGTTCCTGAATGTGCGCGACCGCGACATGGGCGGCTTTGTCACCGAAGCCAAACAGACCCTGGAGAAACAGCTCAAACTGCCCCCCGGCTACTACGTGGCCTGGTCCGGGCAGTGGGAGAATCAGGTCCGCGCCAAGGCGCGCCTGCAACTGCTGGTACCGATCGGCATCGTTATCATCTTTATCCTGCTCTACTTCACCTTCCATTCGGCCTTGGAGGCGAGCATGGTCATGCTCTCGGTTCCCTTTGCCCTGGTGGGCGGGGTCTATCTGGTCTCGGCCCTGGGGTATAACCTCTCCGTGGCAGTCTGGGTCGGTTTCATCGCCCTGTACGGCATTGCAGTGGAGACCGGGGTGGTGATGGTGATCTACCTGCACGAGGCTCTGGACAAGAAGCTGATCAACGGTCCCTGCACCGAACAGGATATCTACGATGCCACCTTCGAGGGGGCGGTACTGCGCCTGCGACCCAAGCTGATGACCGTGGCCGTGGCCCTCCTCGGCCTGATTCCGATCATGTGGTCCAGCGGCACCGGCGCGGATGTGATGAAACCGATTGCCGCCCCGATGATCGGCGGGATGATCTCGTCGGCGGTGCATGTATTGATCATGACGCCGGTAATCTTTGTCTTGATGAAGAAAAGGGATCTGAAGAAGGGCAGGCTGCACTACTCCGGAATGAAACATTAAAAACATGCGCAGGGACTACCCCTGCATTCCAACGTAAAAGAGGAGAAACAACAATGAAAAAACTGATTCTGACCTGTACAGCAATCCTGGCGCTGGCCGCACCGGCAGCCTTTGCCGCCGATCATGGCGGGCATGGCGGACACGGGACGGCCGCCCATGAAGAGGTAATCGACGGCGTCAAGGCTACCTTTACCGTCCAGACCATGAAGGAGGCCATGAAGTCCATGGGCATGGAGATGCCCAAGGGCGTCAAGGAAACTCATCACATTTCCGTGGCCTTCAAGGATGTCAAGAGCGGCAAGGCCTTGAGCGAAGGGAAGGTGACCGTCAAGGTGCAGGCACCGGACAAGAGCGCGCAGACCAAAGACTTCATGGGGATGCAGGGACATTTCGGGGCGGACTTTGACATGGCAGTTAAAGGCAAGTACGGCGTGATGTGCAAGTTTCAGCTGAAGGACAACAAAGTGCGCCAGGCCAAGTTCTGGTACACGGTTAAGTAGTTCCCATCCGGAAACTCCGCAGGAGAATCTGCTGGTTTCCGTTTCGGAAATGAAACCTTTCGGACGGAAACCAGGCAGATCTTTAATTTAGTTTGACTCGCAACAGGGAAAAAAGTAGATTATGCAGTCTGTAACCGGAGTTCTGCATGATTCGCGCGTACCTGTTTCTGACAGTCTTTATCCCCCTTACCTTTCTTTTTGCGGCAAGCGCGATTGTCTGTACTCTGTTTGATGCCAGTGGCAGGTCCTATGCTTTTCATGCGCGTTTGTGGGCACGTTTATCATTGGCACTGGCCGGAACAAGGGTGCACATACGGGGCACGGAACACCTCCCGGATGGGCCGGTCATCTTTATGAGCAACCATCAGAGCAATTTCGATATCCTGTCGCTGTTGGCCAACCTGCCGCGCCAAATCAACTGGATTGCCAAGAAAGAGCTGTTCGAGATCCCGGTCTTCGGACCATCCATGCGGCGTGGCGGTTACATCCCGCTGGATCGCAGCGATGGCCGCAAGGCGCTGAAGAGCATGGACAACGCTGCCAGGATCATTCGTGAAGGGAAGAGCGTGGTCATGTTCCCCGAGGGGACACGTTCCCTGGACTCCCGACTGCTGCCGTTCAAACGTGGCGGGTTCCTGCTGGCGCTCAAGGCCGGGGTTCCGGTGGTTCCAATTACCATCAGCGGCAGCGGCCGGATCAATCCGGCTGGTCAGACCAGGATCTACAGGGGTACCATCACCATCACCCTTCACCCGCCGTTGACGCCGGCAACAGGCGCCGGCAGAGCATCGGCCGAGACAGCGCTGATGGAACAGGTCCAAAACTACATCGCTTCGGCACTGGAGCACTGAATGCATTCCGGACTATTCTATATCCCTTTAATCGTGATCGGTCTGGCGGCAATCTGCTGGGGCCTCCCTGCGGCGCATCGCCTCCGGCCGCCCCTGGACATAGCTGCCGCGCTGGCGGTCCTTGTGGGGGTGATAGTGGCGGCACTCGGGATTCTGTTGACCATAATCCCCAATTTTTTTTAGTACGGTAGAACTATTTTATGCAGAATTTTTTGCAAAAGTGATTTCGTGAGCGTACTTATCCTGTATATCAGGATCAGGTGAATGGATGAATGAACGTATTAAAATCATATTGATCAACGGCATATTTATCGTCGCCATCAGCCTGTTGTTGTTCGTTGCCGGCACCTGGTGGCGCATGCAGGCCCAATTCGCACTGGGCAACGAGGCCTTCAGCAAGGGGGATTTTCCCGGAGCAGTGGCCGGTTACGAGTCGGCCATCCATATGTATATCCCCTTTCATCCAACCATCGAGCAGTCTGCCAGGCAACTCTGGAGCCTGGGTGAAATCAACGAACGTCAGGGGGATATCAACCGGGCCCTGATCGCCTACCGCGCCCTGCGAAGCTCGTTCTACGCGGCCCGATGGCTGGTTACGCCAGGCACGGACTGGATCGCACGCTGTGACGCCAGGATTGCGGCTCTGACCCCGTTTCAGAGAGAGAGATAAACCATGCAAATTGTTGAATCCAATTCCCCCCTGCAGATCGTCGCCTTGGGCGGCCTCGGCGAAATCGGGATGAACATGATGGCCTATCAGTGTGGCGATGACATTGTAGTCGTCGATTGCGGCCTGATGTTCCCTGAGCCGGACATGCTCGGTATCGACTATGTGATCCCCGACATCACCTGGCTGCGCGAGCGTGCTGAGAATGTTCGCGCCATCTGCCTGACCCACGGTCACGAGGATCACATCGGCGCACTCCCCTTTGTGCTGCAGGAACTGAACGTTCCGGTCTACGGCACGGCCCTGACGCTCGGCTTTGTCAACGAAAAGCTTAAGGAATACAAACTGGATGATCTGGTGGAGCTGGTCACGGTCAAGCCGCGCGACAGCGTCACCCTCGGTTGTTTCCAGGTGGAGTTTCTGCGGGTGGCCCACTCCGTCGTGGACGGTTGCGCCTTGGCCATTACAACCCCCGAAGGGGTGGTGATCCACACCGGTGATTTCAAGCTCGACCAGACCCCGGTTGATGGCCACCTGACAGACCTGGCCAGTTTTTCGCGCTACGGCGAGGCCGGTGTTCTGGCCCTGTTGTCCGATTCCACCAACGTGGAACGCGAAGGTTATACCCTCTCCGAAAAATACGTGGGGGAAGCCTTCAATGACATCTTCCCCAAATGTCAGGGCCGCATCATTGTGGCCTGTTTCTCGAGCAGCATCCACCGCGTGCAGCAAGTGGCGGACGCGGCTATTCGCTGCGGCCGCAAGATCCTGCTCAATGGTCGCTCCATGATCGCCAATGTGCGCATTGCCCGGCAGCTCGGCTACCTGAACATCTCCGACAGCATGCTGTTTGACCTGAAGGAGCTCCCGCACCTGCCGCCGGAGCAGGTCTGCATCATCTCCACCGGAAGCCAGGGCGAACCGATGAGCGCCCTGACCCGGATCGCCATGGATGACCACAAACAGATCAAGCTGGAAAAAGGGGACACCGTCATCCTCTCCTCGCGCGTTATCCCCGGTAACGAACGCACGATTTCCGAGCTGATCAACCACCTTTACCGCCGCGGCGCCGAGGTTTTCCACGAAAAGGTCTCCGAGGTGCATGTATCCGGTCACGCCAGCCAGGAAGAGCTCAAGCTGATGCTCAACACCGTGCAGCCGCGCTTCTTCATCCCGATCCATGGTGAATATCGACACCTGGTCAAACATATCCAGCTTGCCCGCAAGGTCGGCATCCCCGAGGAGCGCTGCATACTGGCCACCAATGGGGAAGTGGTCGCTTTTTATTCCGATACGGCTGCAATCATTGAAAAAATTGAATCGGGCCGGGTATTTGTGGATGGCAAAGGGGTCGGCGATGTCGGCGCCATCGTCCTGAAAGACCGCAAGCATCTCTCCGAAGACGGCATGGTGGTGGTCATCATCGGCATCAACCAGTCCAGCGGCACCATCATTTACGGACCGGATATCGTTTCCCGGGGTTTTGTCTTCGAGGACGAGAGCCAGGATTACCTGGAGACCGCCCGCGCTATCGTGACAGCTGCGCTCAGTGAGTTGAACGAAGAGATGCGCTGCGACTGCGAGGAAGTGAAACAGACCGTGCGCCAGGCATTGCGGCGTTTTTTCAAGAAGACCATTGAGCGTCGCCCGGTAATCCTGCCGGTAATCATGGAGATGTAACGGGTTTCATCGATGATGACTATGCCTGGCCAACATAGCGATTACAGCCGCTACTTCTCGCTTAAGCAGAAGGCATTTCTGATCAATATGTCGGAAGAGCGGAACAGGGATCATTACGAATCCCTCAGCGGTTTTATCGTCAACCGTTATAAGGATACCATCGAGCTGCAGATTCCCTACCTCACCGGGCAGGAATGCCCTGAGACCGCCTCGCAGAAGGCAACCTACAAACTCACCACCGAAGCATTCGGCAGCGGTCTCCAGATAATCGCCGAACTGATCAAGATCACCTCAGGAAACATCTTTCACCTTCAGTTGCGCGGCAATCTGGAGCTGTACCAACGCCGGAAGACAGCCCGGGTGGATACCAGCATCAAGCTGTTCCACGCACGCCAGAACTTCCCACTCAGCCAGTATCGCAAGGAATTCAGGCGGGTCATGGAATACATGAAATCCCAGGGACTTCCTCCAAACCTGAATCTGCGCGAAGTTCCGGTAAACCTGAGTGTCGGCGGCATACGTCTCGCGATCGAGCCCCAGGATCAGCCCTCTCCACTATCCATGTTCTTTCTCGATGTGGATGGCAATATGCCTCCGGTGTGTGCCGTAGCGGAATCCGCCTGGCAGCACCAGGATGATAAAGAGCTTATTTGCGGCCACCGTTTTATTCACATCCTCAAGGCTGACCAGGAAAGAATCAACCTTCATGTCCAGGCCGCTCAGAAGAAATTGGGCATAACCGTGGCAGCCGCCAAAACCAACTGGGAACTGCTCGACCGCATGACCTACGAGGGGAAGGAAACAAAACCATAACCGGCCGCATTACTTCTTAATACTATTCCCGAACTCCCGCCGCTTTCCCAAGCAGTTTACAGATGCCTGCAGTATGATATAGTTGAATGTCACATTGCCGGTTCTAATGGGGATCATTCACATTAATGCCATGAAAGCCCTGGATACGTCATACAAGATAATGATCGTCGATGACGACGAGATGATCCGCATGGTTATGCGGACAATCTTTGAGGAACTCGGCTTCACTGTCGTTGAAGCGGCCAATGGCCTTGAGGCGCTTGAGGTCTTTGATTGCAAGCGCCCCGATATCGTCTTCACTGACCTTCAGATGCCGGAGATGGACGGATTTTCTCTTATTTCCAGACTCCAGCAGAAATCCCCGGACATTCCGATCATCGTCATTTCAGGGACAGGCAACATACAGAGCGCCGTCGAGGCGATCCGTCTCGGCGCCTGGGATTACATAACCAAGCCGATCGAGAGCGTCGAAAGTCTTCACATAATAACGCGTCGAGTGATCGAACGAAAACTGCTGATAGCTGAAAACGAGGCCTACCGGGAGCACCTGGAAGAACTTGTCATGCAGAGGACAGCGGAGTTGCGTGACAGCGAGGTCCGTTTTCGCACCCTGTTTGAATCAGCCAACGACGCCATTATCCTGATCCGCGATGAACGCATCATCTCATGCAACCGCAAGACCCAGGAACTCTTTGGCTGTTCCCAGGACGATATTCTTGACCGTCCAATGCTTTCCTTTTCCCCTCTCAAGCAGCCTTCCGGCGCCTTATCGCTGGATGTACTCAAAGAGCGCATGAATATGGCTCTGTTGGGAGTTCCTCAATTCTATGAATGGCGCTATACCAGACACAGTGGAGAGTTCTTTGATGCCGAGATTAGTCTTAACCGGCTGGAACTTCAGGGCATCCCGTATCTGCAGGCCATCATGCGCGACATAACCGAACGGAAAAGAGCCGAACGTGCCCTACTGGACAATGCCCGCATAAAACGGGAGCTGGAAATCGCCCAAGAGGTTCAACAATCCCTGCTGCCTGCCCATCC
>JBGSQD010000228.1:0-3244 GCA_041738275.1 Geobacterales bacterium | reverse complement strand
TGTCTACAGCAACGCGGGAAGAAGGAACAACGGTGCGTTTTTTACATTCACCCATTTGGTGAACCTCCTGAACTGTGATTGCAGCACAATATCAGGAGGTTGAAGCAAAATCAAAAGCTCAACTGCTTTTTATAGGTTTATCTGAGATCTGTCCTTCCAAGCACTTGAACCAAGTTTCCTGTCTGCGGTGGTGGTACGCAAAAAAAAATGCCCGCATTTTCTTTCGAAAAGGCAGGCATGATTAGATGTTGCGCAGCTGCAACGCCATTATACCGCTTCGACAACCCCTCTTCCCGTTCTGGGCAGGTGGCTTTGCGTCATCCGGTCCCCCGGATTTTGCCTTTTCGGTGATACTTATTCAGTTTTTACATTAAGTGTAACTACTATGAATGGATTGATATTTTATGTCAACAGGTAAATCGGCACTTTGCTGTAACCGGCTATATCTCTATCCTGAATTCAACCCCGTCGGCCACATTCTGCGCAGTGAGGCGTCCGCCCATATTCTGTTCAATAATCACCTTGGACATATACAGTCCAATGCCGGTGCCTTTGTTGGGCTCCTTGGTCGTGAAATAGGGATCGAAAATCTTCGGCAGGACATTCTCCGCAATCCCGCCGCCGTTATCACGGATAGTAACAACCGAACGATCACCTTCCTTGCGAACATGTATGGCGATACACGGCTCCGGAATCTTTCTCTCCAGGAGGGCATCTTTGGCATTGGCCAGGATATTGAGCAATACCTGACCATATTCATTCTGATACCCGATCGCGGTAACATCCTCCTCAACATCAAGGCACACATTAATATTGTGGTCTTTCAATGATGCACTCAAAAAGTCAAGTGACCGTTTGACCACCGTGCTGATCCTCAGTTCCTGCTTATCCTTGTCAAGCCGGAAGAAATTGCGGAAGTCATCTATTGTGTTCGACATATGCATGATAAGACCCATGGTCTTTGTGACTTCACAGTTCATTTCTTCGACACTAAGATCGCCTGATTGATAACAGATCCGCAGATTCTGAACAATAAGTCCTATATTGTTAAGCGGCTGTCGCCACTGATGGGCAATGTTGTTGATCATCTCTCCCATGGCTGCCAGTCGTCCCTGCTGTATGAGCAACTGGTCCCGCTGGCGAAGATCCGACAGGGCCTCACTGACAAGCTCCTCCAGGGAACGGTTCAGAGTCTCAAGCTGGAGCTGTTTGACCTCCAGCGCCTCCTGAACCTTTTGCCGCTCGGCAATCTCCACTTCCAGCTCTGCGGTACGCTCGTTGACCCGATTCTCCAGCTCCGCATTCAGGGTGCGAATCTCCTGCTCGGCCCGGATTCGTTCGGCAACCTCTGTATTGAGTGCGGTTGTACGGCGTGTCACCAGGAGCCGCAACGACCGGTTCCAGGTCAGTATCGCCCCGAAAAGGGCGAAAACCGTCAGGAGCACCGATGAAATAATGAAGACCTTGCCGGGGCGCCACCCCTGTGACACCGGGAGCCAGCGGTTGAGCACCTCCCGGCGCTCGTCTTCAGTGATGGCGGCAATCCCCTTGTTGAGAATCCCTTCCAGTTCGGGCCAGTCTTTTCTGATCCCGATCCCCCAATCGTAGCTGAATGGCGTATCTCCGGCAACATGGACGTTGGAGATAGCCGCTTCCTGTATGTAATAGGTGGCGGTGGCAAGGTTTTCGACATAGGCATCCACCATCCCGAAGGAGACCTTGGTAAGTCCGGCAATCGTATTTGGAACGACATCCAGCTGAATGTCAGGGTATCGGCTCTTGATGACATCATGGGCCGTATAATTAGACACTACGGCGACCCGCAACCCCTTGAGCCTGTCAAACCTAAGACCGCGTTCAACCGTATTGCGGACAATGATGGCGCCGGGGACCTTGAAAAGCGGCTCGCTGATCCGCATGAATTCGCGACGTTTGGGAGTTGCCACAATAGCGCCCAGCAGGTCGATCTCGTTCTTCTGGAATTTTTCCAGCACCTCGTCCCAGTTTTTTGCTTTGACGATAGTGAACTTCACCCCAAGCTTTCGTTCCAGCAGCTTGATGTTGTCGGCCCCTACCCCCTGATAGCTTCCCTTGCGATCAAAATACTCGATCGGTTTGAATTCCGGGTCAGGGGCGAGCCGGATAATTGGATGTTCTTTAAGCCAGGATCGTTCAGCAGGGGTAAGCTGGATTGGAGAGGGTGCGGCAGATGCCACGGACAAGTTGATTGGCAGAAGGGCAATGCAGATATAGGTCAACAGAGCGGATATCAGGCACACTACAAGCGGTTTGACATGCCTTCCGGTGTTCAGTTTCCGGGTGGCGTGCGACTGTCGAGCCAGGTTGGTAGAGACAGGTGCTTTCATGACAGACACCCCACAGGAAAAAAGGTTTTATGAATCTAGCAAGATATGTTTTTTTTGGCAAGCGTCAAGGCATAAGCATTTTTTTATTAACAAAAAAGCCGTCCTGCCTTGGATTATCAAGGAGGCCCGGCTATTTTTGTGCAGCGACTGGTAGTATGCGCGATATCAGCTAATCTTCTCGATCCTGTGCCCTGCTGCTGTCAGCTCCCCAATTACCAGATCCGCCAGCCCCGGCATTTTCTCCGCCAGCGTAGGCGACAACTCCACTCCGGCCTCATAGGTTTCGGGGATAACACCGAACAGGGTGACCTTTTCCGGGATCCTGCCACGGAGTTCGGACAGGGTCAGCACCTCCTGGATGCCGATCTGGTGCGGCGACATCTTGATCGGGAGCTTGCCCAGCAGGAACTCTTCCTTCTCATAGCGGAAGATATCACCAGGTTCGCCCTTGGCCTCGACGACATCAATCAGGTAAACCTGATCGGCATCCTCCAGCAGATGGGTGACCATGATGCCCAGGGTGCCGCCGTCGTAAAGCTCCACGTCATCCTGAAATAGGTAATGCTTTTCAAAATATTTAATGAAATGCACACCAAAGCCTTCATCGCTGAGGAGAAGGTTGCCTGCGCCAAATATAAGTGTTTGCATTACAAGCATCCTTTCCCCCCTCCCCTTGCGGGAGGGGGTTAGGGGGTGGGGGAATTTGCCATATTTGATGCTGGCGGCAGCTTCACCCACCCCTTGTATGATCAGGGTAGGTTTTTGTTGTAAGCTGTTACCACTGTTTACTCCGGGACGCTGGAGTAATTGAGAAAGGTGAATCTGGAACCCCCCACCGGCTTTGAGCCTGTGATTGAGATTAGATCCCTTTCTCCTGT
>JBGSQD010000226.1:0-15996 GCA_041738275.1 Geobacterales bacterium | reverse complement strand
CCGTTCGCGGGTCGATATATGCATCAAGAAGAGCGGGGCTTCCCGCTCTTTTTCATAGTACGTTGCAAATCTTTTCTTTTTATTTCGGAAATGGTTTCGTGAACGAACTTATCCAGCTTTCAAGGTTCGGAGAATCGCAGTGCCCCAACGAATCAGCATCCTGCCTGAAATAATCACCAATAAGATCGCCGCCGGAGAAGTGGTCGAGCGCCCGGCATCGGTTATTAAAGAACTTATCGAAAACTCGCTGGACGCTGACGCCGGCGACATTACCGTGGAGATTGCGGCAGGTGGGCGACGGCTGATCAAGATTATTGACAACGGTCACGGCATGTCCCGCGAAGATGCCCTGTTGTCCCTGGAACGCCACGCCACCAGCAAGATCAGGACCGACAGCGACCTGGACGGCATCCTGACCCTGGGGTTCCGTGGGGAAGCGCTCCCCTCCATCGCCTCGGTCTCCCGCTTTCGTCTTGCCACCCGTGAAGCAGCCAGCCTGGAAGGCACGGAGATCATTGTGGAAGGTGGCCGGGTAAAGGACGTCAGGGCCTGCGGCATGGCTCCCGGCACCGTCATTACCGTGGAACAGCTCTTTTTCAACACCCCGGCCCGCCTCAAATTCCTGCGCAGCGCCGAGACCGAAACCGGTCACGTTGGGGATACCGTGGCCCGTATGGCCATATCCAGGCCGGACGTTGCCTTTACCTGCATCAGTGACGGCCGCGAGCTGCTGCGGGTGCAGCGGGGCGACCTGCGCCGACGCCTGTCCCAGGCACTGGGCAAGGATGCCTCCGGTGATCTCCATGCCGTGGACAGCTCAGACAATGGAATCACGGTCACCGGCTTCATCTCCGGGCCAAATACGGTCCGCTCCACGACAGCATCCATGTTCACCTACATCAACGGCCGCTTTGTGCGGGACCGGGTGGTACAGCACGCCATCATGCAGGCCTACCGTGGGGTGATCGACCGTGGCCGCTATCCCATCGTCGCGCTGTTTGTGACGCTTCCACCCGGCGAGGTGGATGTCAATGTCCATCCCACCAAGCATGAGGTGCGCTTCCGCCGCCAGCCTGTCGTACACGATACGCTCCAGAACGCCCTGGCTGAGGTACTGCGCCGGTCTCCCTGGCTGACACACCCTTTGACACCGGCAACCCCAGGCGGTTCAGCAACCAGCCAGGCACACCTGGAACGCATCGCAGCAGCAGCACAGGGCTCCCTTAATCTGCCCAGGCGGGAAACACCCTTTTACGCTTCAATAAATACCGCAGGCAAAGGCGCAGCAAGGCCTGTTGCCGCCACAGCCACCCCTGTAGAAACAGCAGCGGTCTCGGAACCAGCCACACCTTTCCGGACGGAGACAACAGGTCGCGAATCTCAGGGTTATTTCTCCTCCCTGTCCATAATCGGCCAGTTTCATAGCGAATACATCCTCTGCCAGTCAGGGAGCGAACTGGTGATCATCGACCAGCACGCAGCCCACGAGCGGGTCGCCTACCAGCGCCTGCGGCAGCAATGCGAGACCAGTGGCATTGAATCGCAGCGACTGCTTTTCCCCGAAACAGTGGAGCTCTCCTTTACCGAGACTGCTGTTGCGCAACGTTTTCAGGAGGATCTGGGGCAAATCGGCTTTGAACTGGAACCCTTTGGCGGCAACACCATCATTATTGCCGCCGTGCCACGCATGGCTGCCGGAAATGCCAGCATTCAACTGGTTCGGGACATCCTTGCCGAACTGGTCACGCTGGGGACCAGCGCGGCGTTCCGCGAAAGGCTGGATGAGTTGTTGGCACGCATCGCCTGCCACAGCGTGGTTCGCGGGATACACCCCCTGGACAACCGGCAGATTACCGAACTGCTGCACAGCATGGACGAAACCGACTTCGCTGCCAGCTGCCCCCATGGCCGGCCGGTCTCGCATGTCATTACGCTGGGGGAGCTGGAGAAGATCTTCAAGCGGACGTAACAGCCTGTGCCGAAAAATATACGCAGAAAACAGGGTATCCGGAGAGGCCTTCCAAATTGGAAGGTACGTGGCATATCAGGAAGCAGGTATGATATTATCAACCCCATGCATCTATTCTGTATAATTTCGGTACTGCTGCTTCTGACCGGCTGCATGTCGTCCCTGCCGGGAACCCTTGAGCCCCCGGCAGGCACTTACTCAGTTGCCACCGGCATTACCTATCGCTATTCCCACCGCAACTTCCTGCTGCACGTCCCGTCCAACTACGATGCCAATACGCCCCTGCCTCTGGTAGTGGTTCTCCATGGCGCTTTCAGCACTGGACGACAAACCGAGTACGAGACAGGATTCAGTGAATTGGCTGACAAGGAACGGTTTCTGGTCGCCTATCCCGAGGGGATAAGCGTATTCGGTCTGCTGCAGCACTGGAACGCCGGCCACTGCTGTGGCAAGGCAGCAGACGACCAGATAGACGATATCGGTTATCTCGCCGAAGTAATCACCACCGTACGCCGGAATCTGGCGGTTGATCCAGCTCGGATTTATATGGCCGGCATGTCAAATGGCGCTATGTTAGCATACCGTTTTGCGGCTGAACGGAGCAACGAGCTGGCTGCAGTAGCGGTCGTATCCGGGGCTATCGGCAGTACCGTCAACGATGATCCCCTGCCGTGGCGGATGCCGAAGCCGAAGCTAACATTGCCGATCATCGGTTTTCACGGGCTGGCTGACGACAATGTTCCCGCAAACGGCGGTATCAGCCCCCTTAAGCAAGGCAATCGCTCATATCTGCCGATAGCAGATGCGATTGATTTCTGGCGGATCACCGACAGTTGTGAAACAGCCACAACAACGGTTTCCAGCAAAGGTTCAGTTAAACATCTGGCCTGGCATGATTGCAGCGACGGAACTTCAGTAGATTACTTTCTTCTGGCAGGCTGGGGACATCAATGGCCGGCGCCCTGGTTCACAGACCGGCTTGCCATGGATAATCCCCTGCGCGGTTATGATGCCACGAAGCAGATCTGGGAGTTCTTTATCCGGTTCCGCCGCGCCGGACCATAAAATCCATCAAAAAATAGGCATGGAGGTTTGTATATGGCACTGTCACCATCGGATATCAGTGAACTCAGGGGAGCAAAAGGTCTTCTCGAAAACCCGGGTCTCGCCGCCAAGGTCAGCAATTTTGTCGGCGCCCCCATCGAAAAGGGTTTAAAAAGCCTGCCGGAATCGTTGAGCGCGACGATCAATGACATTACAAGAAAATCAATAGAGAAGGCCCTCGATATCGCACTGCTGACAATGGACAGAAATGAGCGTGGCGCTTCGTCGAACTGGTGGCATAAGCTTGCCGTGGCAGCAACCGGAGCCGGTGGAGGCGCATTTGGACTTCCTGCATTGGCAATAGAACTTCCGGTATCCACAACGATCATGCTCCGTTCCATTGCTGATATAGCCCGCAGCGAAGGCGAGGATTTGCACAGTCCCGACGCCAAACTGCAATGTGTCCAGGTCCTGGCGCTGGGCGGCAAATCAAAGAGTGATGACGGGACCGAGTCAGGATATTTCGCCACAAGGGCAGCGCTTGCAAAGGCGATCTCGGAGGCGGCAACGCATCTTACAAAGAAGGGGCTGTCGCAACATGGAGCTCCCGCAATTGTCAGGTTGATTTCCCAGGTTGCATCGCGGTTTTCCATCGTCGTCTCGGAAAAAGCTGCGGCTCAGGCGGTTCCTGTGGTGGGGGCATTCGGTGGTGCGGCGATAAACACATTATTCATTGACCATTTTCAGGACATGGGGCGGGGTCATTTCATTGTCCGAAGGCTGGAGCGACTCCATGGCCAGGAAGAGGTTCGCCGGATTTATGAGGGATTGAAGTAGACTGCAGGGGCAGCACCTGTCCTGAGATCATGCTGCCGGATTGGAAGACCGTCCGGCAAGCTGCTGCGCAAATATCCCTGAGACAAGAGATCACTTGATGAAGACACAGCAGCACCCCCAAAAACTCCTCATCATCTGCGGCCCGACCGCCTCGGGCAAGAGCGATCTGGCCCTGCGCCTGGCCAATGAACTGGACGCCGAGATCATCAACGCCGACTCCATGCAGATCTATCGCGGCATGGACATCGGTACCGCCAAGCCGACTCCAGAGCAGCGCAGGGAAACACCCCATCACCTGATCGATGTTGCCGATCCGGACCAGCCCTTTTCCGCCGCGGATTTTGCCTCCGCGGCTGATGCGGCAATCAGGGAGATTAGCGCGCAAGGCAAACGGATCATCGTGGTGGGGGGAACAGGGCTCTACATCCGCGCCCTGCTGAAGGGCCTTGTGGATTCCCCCAGCGGCGCCGGCGAAATACGCCAGGCATTACAGCAAGAGGCGCGGGATCTGGGCAACGAAGCAATGCTGGAAAAGTTGCGCCTTGTTGATCCGGAGCTTGCGGGACGCATCCACCCCAACAACCTGGTACGCATCATCCGTGCCCTGGAGGTGCATCGTCTGACCGGCGTCACGCTTTCCCATTACCAGCAGGATCACGGTTTTAGCGCAAAACGTTATGAAAGCCTGCAGATCGGTATCCGCGTGGAGCGGCAGGAACTCTACCAACGCATCGAGACGCGGGTGGACAGGATGCTGGAGCAAGGGCTGCTGGAAGAGGTCCGGCACCTGCTGGCAGGCGGCTACGGGCCGGAATCAAAGGCCATGCGCGCCATCGGCTACAAGGAGGCGGTCGCTTTTCTCTCCGGAGAATACAGCCTGGAAGAGGCGGCCCTGCTGATAAAACGGGATACACGCCGCTATGCAAAACGGCAGTTAACCTGGTTTAACGCAGACCCGGAGATAATATGGCTTGAATATCCCGAAAAGTTTGATACTATTTTGCAACATGCAATTGAATTTTTTGATCACTTACAGGAGGTATGACGACCATGGCAAAGGCACCCTTCAATATTCAGGACCAATACCTCAATCAATCCCGCAAGGAACGCGTCCAGGTGGTTGTCAAAATGATGTCCGGGGATACCTTGGAGGGCTACATCAAGTCCTTTGACAATTTTTCCCTGTTGCTGGACTCCAGCGGGGACATCCTGATCTACAAACACGCCATATCCACCATAACCTCAGTAGACGGCACGTTCCGGTTGCACCAGTAGCCCGATATCACCTAAACCTCCGAGGTTTTGACCCAAACTACGGGCCTAAATAAAACCTCGGAGGTTTCCCTCCACGATAGGCGTCCATGACAAAAAATTCCAAAATCCTGCTGGCAATATTCATCACGCTACTTGCCCTGACAACGTTCATCCTCTATTTCTCATCCACTGTCTTCCTGCAGCTCTTTATTGCCTTTACCCTGGCCTACATCCTCAACCCGGCCGTGGCCTCACTGGAACGCAAGGGGGTCAACCGCATCCTCAGCATCCTGATCGTCTTCACGGTGGCGCTCGTGATTGGTTCCGGGTTCACGCTCTTCATGGTCGTTTCCATCAGCGGCGAGCTGTCCAGCATGCAACCGAACCTGCCCGGTTATGCCCAGCACATCTACGACATCACCCCACCGGCGCTCAAATCATATCTGGGCATCGAGACCCCGGAGCGGCTTTCCCTGCGGCTGAATGAACTGCTCCAGCAGGCCCGCACAGCCGCACCGGACCTGCTCAGACCGGTGCTGCTGTTTCTGCAGAGGGCATTTTCCTCCACCGTTGGCGTGATACTGGCCATCCTTGGCTACTTCATCATACCGGTGTACCTGTTTTACCTGTTGGCTGACCTGCCGCAATTGAAGGGCTTCATTGAATCCTTCATCCCTGAGCGCTATCGGGCCGACTATGGTGAAAAGCTGATTGAAGTGGACACCGTCCTTTCCGGTTTTATCCGTGGTCAACTCTCGGTCTGTGCCATCCTGGCCCTGCTTTACAGCATAGGGCTGTATTTTATCGGCATCGACCTGGCTATCGCCATCGGCACCCTGGCCGGCATCACCTTTATCATCCCGTACGTGGGGACGATCATCGGCATTGTACTTTCGATCATCATGGCCTTCCTCAAATTCCACGACTTCCTCCATCCCCTGCTTTGCCTGGGGTGGTTTATCCTCGTCCAGGCACTGGAAGGCGCCGTCATCACCCCCAAGATCGTCGGGGATACGGTCGGGCTGCACCCGCTGGTGGCCATCATCGCCCTGCTGATCGGCGGCCAGATGTTCGGCATCATGGGGATGCTGCTGGCAGTGCCGGTCACGGCTGTTCTGCAGGTATTCCTGCGCTCCCTGGCCGGTTACTACCGAAATTCCGATTTTTACCGGGGGCCTGATGAAGGGACTTCTGATTGAGACCGTTGCACCCGGCTCAATCGCAGAGGAACTGGGCGTAGAATCCGGTGACCGGCTGTTGGCGGTCAACGGCCATCCTCTGCGGGACATTATCGACTACAGCTACCACACTGCGGCTGAGGACGAGCTGCTGCTGGAAATCGCCAAACCGGACAACGAACTGTGGGAACTGGAGATCGAGCGGGAGCAGGGGGAATCGCTGGGACTCAGCTTTTTTGCGCCAAAGCCGGCCTGCTGCCGCAACAACTGCATTTTCTGCTTCGTCCATCAACTCCCCAAGGGGCTGCGAAAACCTCTTTACGTCAAGGACGAGGATTATCGCCTGTCCTTTCTGAACGGCAATTACGTCACCCTGGCCAACCTGAAACCTGTCGAACTGGCCCGGATTACTGAACAGCGCCTGTCCCCCCTGTACATATCGGTCCACACAACAAATCCCGTTCTGCGCGAACGTATGCTGGGCAAGAAGGGGATCCCGCCAATCCTGGAGCAACTACGGGAGCTGGCCGGCGCCCGGATCGCCCTGCACACCCAGGTGGTGCTTTGTCCAGGGTTCAACGACGGCCCGGAACTGGAGCGGACCGTGGCCGATCTGGCGGATCTGTTCCCGGCCGTGCAATCCCTGGCCATCGTACCGTTGGGGCTTACCAGCCACCGGAGCGGCCTGCCGGACCTGACGCCTGTGGATATCGACTATGCAAGGGCCTTTATCACCACGTGGGAGCCGCGTACCAAGGCGCTGAAAAAACGCCTGGGCGAGCCGTTCCTTTTCCTGGCGGACGAGTTCTACCTCAAGGCCGCCCTCCCCTTTCCGCCCCTGCGGAACTACGGCGATCTGCCTCAGATCGAAAACGGCGTCGGCATGGTGCCGCTCTTTGTGCGGGAGGCAGGCCGGGTACTGCGTTCAGCAAAGCCTTTGGGAGATTTTCGGGCAACGGTGGTCACCGGTGCCTCATCCTTCCCGTTTGTTGGCGAGTTCCTGGCAAAACTGGGGGAGAAAACCGGGCTGACCATTATCCCTGTCGCGGTGGCGAACCGACTCTTCGGAGAAAGCGTAACTGTCAGCGGCCTGGTGACCGGCAAAGACATCATCGTCGAACTGTCGGGTGTGGATATCGGCACGGCGCTGCTGGTGCCTGATGTGATGCTGAAAGAGGGTGAGGGGATCTTCCTTGATGATGTCACACTGGAAGAGCTGGAGGAAAAGCTGGGTTGCAGTGTGATGCCGTTTGACAGCACCCCGCAGGGTTTGTACCACACTGTTAAGAAGATAGCTAAAGATGAAAAGCTGCGAAAGTGTTCACCCAGATGATGCACTAACAGCATTGATTTATGTCTTCGCCTTATCTTCGCCTTGCATACCAGTAGTTTTTGCCATATGAATTTTGGCAGGAGATATGCTATGAAAACAGCAATACATAACTTTCACCTTCCAATGCCTGAGCAACTTTATACACGCCTGCGGGACCTGGCTCAACGTCAGCACAGGCCGGCAACGCATTTGGCAAAACAGGCCGTCGAATATTGGCTTGAAGAACAGGAAAAACTGGCTTTGTATGAGGAAATTGCCATTTACGCCAAGCAGAATGCAGGAACTGCTGACGATCTTGATGAGCAGCTTGGGGCGTTAAGCTTGGAGCATTTTGAAGACATGGAGCATTGCCCATGATGCGGGGCGATATCTATGAAAAGATAAAACTCCAAAAATAAGGATACAAGCCGGGATTAGACATGACCGAGAAACTGGTAACAGTTGCAATCTTTGTGTCGCCACATGAAGCAGGAATGGCCAAAGGAGAACTAGAAGCATATGGCATTCCTGCATATGTGGCAGACGAGTTTGCGATAGGTGCAAATCCACTTTTATCTAATGCGTTGGGCGGTATAAAGGTTCAAGTTTCTGCCAATCTTGTAGAAGAAGCTTACAAAGTTCTATCCGTGGAATCTCCTTTAGAAACTACAGATGAAGGAAATGCTGAGCAATCGGATAATCCTCAAAAATTGATGGCAAAGTCATTTGTGTGGCTGTATTTAATTGTGGGAGGCGCTATGACAGCGTTACTTGTCTATATTTGTATGAAGTTATAGAGCAGGTCCAACAGAGCCTGCAGCGGTTTTCACCGAACGGAAAATAGATCTATCCCGGATTATTTTTCGGATTATTTTTGTTTTGACACTTTCTGGCTTGATGCAGTGTGTCAAACGAGATACAATTTTAAAAAATGATCCTGCGGAGGAAACGATATGCCACGAGATGCAATGATTCATGCGCGGATGGAGCCGGAATTAAAACAAGATGTTGAGAGCATCTTTAGAGCGCTTGGAATGACGACAACCGAAGCAGTGACACTCTTTTACAAGCAAGTAAAGATGCGGCACGGACTGCCTTTTGCGGTGGAGGTGCCGGATGAGGAGCTGGATACCTGGCAGAGAGAAGAAATCAGAAAAGGTCTTGAGGAGATGAAAGCCGGAAAGTTGATTGACCACGACGATGTAGTCAAACGCTGGGCGGCTCGAAGGTGAGAATACGTTGGACTGAAGGAGCTGTTGGCAATCTCGACCAAGTCGAGGAATATATTGCTCTGGACAATCCACCAGCTGCGGTTGCAACGGTAAACAAGATCATCGATTCTGCTCGGATACTGGCTGACTATCCGACCATCGGGAAACGCGGACGCGAACGAGGGACACGGGAACTTGTTGTTGCAGGCCTCCCATACATCATCATTTATGCCGTACAGCGTGAGGAGCTCGTTATTCTCCGAGTACTGCATACATCCATGAAATATCCGTAACAAAGCGCCCCCCAAACTTTAAATTAAATGATTGCTTATTTAAACTTTTGAGCGTAACTTTAAATTACTAAACATGTAATTAAAGGTTGCAGCATGCGAAAAACTGATCTCAGCCCAGAACGCAGAAAATTGCTTGTTCCCGTAGCAAATCATTCCGGAGCATTTGCACTCATCCCGCCCCTTACGCCTCGTGTTGACCAACTCACAGGATTGCAAGGCCTGCAAGCTGAAGTAAGCCGGGCTCATGCGTCCCTGGCTAACCTTCGGACTCTGACGGAAGGGCTGCCCAATCCGGACCTTGTCACGCGGACAGCAGACCGGCGCGAAGCGGTGCGGAGCAGCCAGATAGAAGGGACCAATACTGAAATAAACGATCTGTTGACCTACGAGGCCACGGGCAACGATGAGGGGCTGCCGCCAGATGTCCGTGTTACGCTCAACTACGTTACATCGCTTGAGTATGGACTGCGGCAGGTCAGAGAGCATGGAATCAGCGCGTTCACAAGTGATTTGGTCAAGGAACTCCATGCCCAACTTATGTCCCGTGTTGATTTCAATTGGACACCAGGTGAATTCAGAGACAAGCAAAATTGGATTGGTGGCCTCAAAATCGACCAGGCGCGTTTTGTTCCTCCTCCGGCTGACAATGTGCCTGGCTGCATGGATGATTTGATCTCGATGTTACAATATGTGCCTGCCGAGGAAGATCAGATCGAAATCCCTATCGTTGTCCGCATGGCTGTTGTACATGCACAGTTTGAGACGATTCATCCATTTTTCGACGGCAACGGGAGGGTCGGGCGTATCCTCATGCCTCTGATGCTGGCTGCGGAAGGTTATCCGCCGGTTTATCTGGCAGGCTATCTGAAGGATAATCAGATGGAATATTACGATGCCCTTGCAGGGGTGCAACTCAAGGGGAAATGGGCAGAGTGGATCAGGTTTTTCGCAATCGGCGTCGATGCTGCGGTCCAGGAGTCTATCAGCACGGCGCTAGGGCTCGAAGCGATCCTCCGGAAGTGGAAAGAAATTGTGGCGGGGCTCGGTCTGCGCCGCCAATCTGTTTTGTACAAATTCCCAGAACTTATGCTCGGAACCCCTGTATTGACAGCTCACAAAGCCAAGGATGCTCTTGGTATTTCCTTTCCGTCAGCCAGCGCAGCGTTGGCTCTGCTGGAAGAAAAGGGAATTTTGGTCCAACGAAAAAAGCACGAACGGTACAGAACTTTTTATGCAAGGGATGTGATTGAATTGCTGAACAGGCCGGCAGGAACAGCCGGATCAGGTTAGCACCCACGCAGTTGATGATATAAATTTCCAACAGGAGCATTACCATGAAAGGCCGCATTTTTCGCTCGTTTCCCATCGGTCCGTTTACCATCATCCCGGAAGGGGAAACAGCCGCAACCGGCATCCCGGTTATTCTTGGCCGAAAAGGAGCCTTCGGCTCGGGGGAGCATGAAACAACGATCGCATGCCTGGAGGAACTTCCAAAGGTTGCCGGGATCTCCGGCGCCAATGTTCTCGATCTCGGGAGCGGCACCGGCATCCTCGCCATTGCCGCAGCCAGGCTGGGCGCTGCATGCACCGTCGCGCTGGACAATGATTTCCAGGCGGCCGTCTCCTGCGCCGAAAACGTGAACCTGAACGATCTGGACGGGCGAATCGTCAGCATCTGCGGTGAGCTCGCCTGTCTTGCCGCCAGCTCCTTCGACATCGTACTTGCCAACAGCTACGCCGACTTGCTCCTGGTCCTGGCACCCGACATGGTCGCCATTACCCGCCCCGGCGGCACCCTCATCCTCTCCGGTATCCCTATTCAGGACAAGTTCGAGGTTCAGCTGGCATTCCAGCGCCGGGGCTGCATCCTCAGGGACAGCCGGATCGGTGAGGAGTATGTAACATTTGTCATGGAACAGCAGGGCATGAAGTCAGAGTTCAATAATATCACCCCAACTGCTGAACGGCTGCCAGCAACTCCGCAATAGCGAGACCCTCCCCTGTCCGTTGCCCCAGCCCGATTTCCCCGGAGCGGTAAACATCGAAACGGGGGGTGCGCTGACCATCATCCCCGGCAACCGATCGCGAAACAACAATGCCGATATCGGCAAGCTGCGGCTGGGTACAGGAGTTGGGACAGCCGGAGATGGCCCAGGTCAGCCGTTCTGCCTCAGTCCCCATGGCGGCAATAATGGTCCGGGCCGTGTCACGAACCGCATCAAGTCCCATCCGGCATTCGTGATTTCCGGCACACACGCGGAATGTCACCTGATCCTCGCGACCGGCTCCTGGAAAGCCTGCCTTTTTTAAATCACTGTGCGCTACTGCCGGATCACGCTCCGCTGAGAGCTGAAAGGCGATGTTCTGATCCGCGGTCACCATCAGCACTCCGCCAGCCCAAACATCCGCAAAATCGGCCAGTCGAGCCAGTTCGCCACTTGACAGCCCGCCGGCAAAGATCTGCACTTCAATGCGGTGCAGTTTGGCCCCTGAGACTGTGACCAGATTTTCGGACAGACCGCTGTAGCGCGGAAGCTCTTCTTGTGCTGTCGGATCCGCTTCTACACGGCGGCGCAATTCCTCCTGGCCGATCTCCCGCACCAAGTGCTTGAGCCGTTTCCCTGCCGGTGTATGCGTTGAATAAACCCGGATAAGCGCCTCAAGCATGGGAATCACGCGCTCCTCACTGACCTCGCTGGTCAGAAGGAAACCGGCCTGAGGTTCGCGACCCAGGCCGCCGGCAACCCAGACATCATACCAGGCACAGCCGTTTTCGGATCGAGCCAGCACCAGCCCCACATCCTGGATCAGGTGACGCCGGCCGCAGGCATCTGCCTCAACACCGATCTTGAACTTCTTCGGCAGGCGTTCAAAACGGGGATTGCCGGTAAAATGCCGCTGAAGTCTGCGCGCCAATGATTCCAGCTGCGGAAAACCAACCGCACCCTGACTGCCGCAGGTCACGCCACGTACCGCGCCGCCGCAGGCGCCTCGCGAGGTTAGGCCGACTGACGCCAGCAATCGTTTCACTGTTGGAAGATCAGATTCCTGTATCCAGTGCACCTCCATGCTGCCACGGGTCGTGAGGTGAATTCTGCCTTGGCCGAAACGCTCGGCAATCATGCCTACGGTCCGCACCTGTTCGGCCGAAATCACACCAGCCGCCAGTTTTACCCGCTGCATAAAAAAACCTTCCTGCCGCTGTTGATAAATCCCGTCCAGCCTGAGTTCTGTGCCCTTGATTATCATGATTATCCTTATTACAGCCGCTGTTTTGTACCTATTGGTTTTATATCTACTATATCTATGGATAATATACCACCACTTTGCTGTCAAGAAATATTTATGGTCGACAGAATGTGCATTGCACAACAAAAAATTGTTGATACAATTTTTGAATATAATTTATGGGTGATTATACTAAAATATCCTTACTTTTCTGCAATTAATATGTTTTCATTGGCACATAGAAACTTATCCGGTAAATAACAGCTAAAAGCATACTGGACACAGGAAACAAAAGATGATCTACGCTACAATGAGTAAGGCTGAACTGCTCAGGGAAATTCAAAAATTGACCGCAGATAAAAAGCTCTCCTCGACTGACAAGCGTACTGATAAAACTCACAAAACAGGTCAAACACAACAACAGCAACCACAAAAATGCGCTGAGATGCTCAAAGCCCATGAGGACACGTTGCGATTGGCCATAGAATCAACCGGCCTCGGAACATTCGATTATTACCCCTCCAGCGGCGAATTGGTCTGGTCAGACCATGCCAAACAGCAATTCGGTCTGCCGTCTGACGCGCAGGTAGATTACAGCACCTTTCTGGCAGCGCTTCATCCTGGCGACCGCAAACGGATAGATCAAATTATCCGTAAAACCCTACGGCCCGAAAACAACGGAGACTATGTCGCTGAATTCCGCACCATCGGGATACAGGATGGTAAGGAGCGCTGGCTTGCGGCACGCGGCCGGGCCTTGTTTAATGATTCCGGGCACCCTGTGCGCCTTGTGGGCACGACCCTTGACATTACCGAGTCCAAACAGGCCGAGTCGGAAATTGAACGGCTCGCTTCGTTCCCGGAACTGGACCCGAATCCGATTATAGAGATCAATATCAAGGGACAGATCACCTTTTGCAATAGCGCTGCCCTTGAAATCCTGGAAAAAACCGGCAGCAGTGACATACACGCCTTCATCCCTCCAGACCTGCAGGAAATTCTGGTGTCAATGAAAAACAGGCAACAGTCCGTATGCTATCGGGAGATTGCTATCAAGGGTTTACTCTTTGGAGCGTATATCCAGCAGGTGCCGCACTTTCATGCAATACGCATATACGCAACAGACATCACTGCCCGCAAACAGGCCGAGATGGAGCTAAAGCAGGCATGTAACGAGATGGAGGCACGTGTTACGGAACGGACCGCCAAGCTTGCCAGCGCGGTAAATGCCCTGCAAAAGGAGATTGACGAGCGCAAACGGGTCGAAGCAGCGCTCAGGGCATCGGCGGTAGAGATCCAGGATCTCTACGACAATGCACCCTGCGGCTACCACTCGCTGGACAAAAATGGCCTCATTGTCCGCATCAATGCTACGGAGCTCAGATGGCTGGGATACTCAGAGGACGAAATTGTCGGCAAGATGAAGTTGATCGATCTCATGCCTGCCGGCAGTGTCAAAAGATTCAGGGAAACGTTCCCAGTACTGAAGAGTAAGGGGCAGATACACGACCTTGAGCAGGAATTGATCCGAAAAGATGGAACCATCATGCCTGTGAGCTTGAGCGCTACAGCCATTTACGACAACAAAGGCAATTTCGTCATGAGCCGCTCGACCGCCTTCGACATCAGCGAGCGAAAAGCGGCCGAGATAGCCCTTCACCAGGAAGCAGCCCAGCGACTGCGGGCAATGGAGCAAATCCGCCAGAAAGACCGCATCATGATGCACCAGAGCCGCCTGGCAGCCATGGGTGAGATGATCAGCAATATCGCCCATCAGTGGCGGCAGCCTTTAAACACGCTGGGACTTGTCATTCAAAGACTCCCGTTTTTCTACGATACAGAAGAATTCAACAGGGAATTCCTTGAATCCAGCACCAACGAAGCCATGAAATTGATCCAGCATATGTCGCGCACCATTGACGACTTCAGGGGCTTCTTCAAGATCGACAAGGAAATGATTGCCTTTGATGTGAACCAGGTGATCAGGCAGACCATCTCCCTCATAGAGGCCAGCTTCAAGGCAGAACAGGTTACCATCTCCATATGCCCTGAAGGCAATCCAAGTATCCTCGGCTTTCCCAACGAATACTCACAGGTTCTGCTCAGCATTCTGCACAATGCCAGGGATGTCTTTTCAGAGAGAAAGCGCAAAAAAGCCCAGGTTACGATCCATTCATTCATGGAAGGCGAAACAGTGGTCGTGACCATCAGCGATAATGCCGGCGGTATCGCAGAGGATATCATTGAACAGATATTTGATCCGTATTTTACGACCAAGGATCCTGACAAAGGGACAGGCATCGGCCTGTTCATCGCTAAGAACATCATCGAAAAAAGCATGAAGGGCAGATTAAAGGTGCGCAATGCAGTGGATGGCGCAGAGTTCCGGATAGAGGTCTGATATGGAACCGCTCAACAACAACCAAACAAGGATTTCTATTCTGTATGTGGAAGATGAACGGGAAGCGCGGGAAGTATTCGGCTCCATACTATCCCGGAAATACCCTGACACGCAGTTATATATGGCGGAAAATGGCGCGCAGGGGCTTGAGATGTTCGAGAAACACCGACCGAATATTGTTATAACCGATATCAGCATGCCGCTGATGAATGGCATTCACATGTCCGGCGAGATCAAGACGCTAAATCCCGAGACGATCATCGTTGCCGTCACCGCATACAGCAACACCAGCTATCTGCTGGACGCCATCGAGATCGGCATAAATCATTACGTACTGAAACCTCTTGATTACGGAAAGATCTTCTCCATCCTTGATAAAAGTATCGCCATGATTCAGATGGAAAGACAGGTCAAGATGCATGAGCTGGAAAGTCAGGTCAGGGCTCAGGAACTGGAGGCAGCAAACAAGGAACTGGAGGCCTTCAATTATACGGTCTCCCATGATCTACGCAACCCCATAACCAACATTCTGGGCTTCAGTCAGGTACTCCTGGAAAAATGCACCGGCTCTTTTGATGAATCATCCAGGCAGTGTGCCCAGGTCATCCATCAGGAAATCCGGCGCATGGATGTGATGATTAATTCCCTGCTTGAGTTTGCCAGCTTATCGCGACAACCCTTGAAAAAAGAGTTCGTCAATCTTGCTGATATTGCCACAACGATTTCGATGGAATTGAAGATGAGAAACCCGGAGCGACACTGTTCCTTCAACATTGCCGAACATGCAAATGCCTATGGCGACCCGGTTCTGTTGCGCATTGTCCTGGAGAACCTGATCGGAAACGCCTGGAAGTTCAGCGCCGGAAGAGAATTGGCCGCCATAGAATTCGGAGTAGCAAATGACGACGGCAATCAAACCTATTTTGTGCGCGACAACGGAGTTGGTTTCGACAATAGTCAGGTCCAAAAGCTGTTCGGAGTCTTCCAGCGACTGCACAGCAACGATGATTTCGAGGGTTATGGAATCGGACTGGCTACGGTACAGCGCATCATCCAACGGCATGGGGGTTCCATCCATGCAGAAGGTAAAAAAGAAAACGGAGCCACTTTTTATTTTACGCTTGGCGAATAAACCTATAAAAAGCAGTTGAGCTTTTGATTTTGCTTCAACCTCCTGATATTGTGCTGCAATCACAGTTCAGGAGGTTCACCAAATGGGTGAATGTAAAAAACGCACCGTTGTTCCTTCTTCCCGCGTTGCTGTAGACA
>JBGSQD010000186.1:0-28392 GCA_041738275.1 Geobacterales bacterium | reverse complement strand
GGCGTTGT
This sequence comes from Geobacterales bacterium, assembly GCA_041738275.1. GTDB lineage: Bacteria > Desulfobacterota > Desulfuromonadia > Geobacterales > Pseudopelobacteraceae > JACPFJ01. The sequence continues at coordinate 28,384 of JBGSQD010000186.1, read as the reverse complement.
GGTGGTGTCTTTGGTCATTCCAGAAGGTTTTGCGGTCAGATCATAGGTGATCGTTCCGCTGGCTGGATCAACCGCAGTCACGGTGGAGTTATAGGCAGTGCCAACCTTTGCCGTGGCAAGCGGTGCTTCCGAGATGGAGAGCACGTTCAGGGTGTAGGTCTGGGTGGCGTACTCCGCGCCGATGGCAGCCCTGACCGTCACGGTCACTGCTCCTCCGGCATTTGGGGTGCCGCCGATCAAGCCGGTAGCAGAATTAATAGTCATCCAGGCTGGCTTTGCATCAAAGGAGTAAACAGTTGCCGCAGCTCTTCCCGCCTTGTTGACGCTTATCTGATAACTGTACGGGACACCGGCCCCGGCCCTGACTGGATCAGTTCCGGGGCTGGAGGTGATTTTCGGGACTTTGATGGTGAAACTCTGCATGGCGGTATTGGCGTTTACTGTTCCAGCTCGCACCCCTACCGTTACCGGGATGTCCACACCCTGACCCTGTGCCGGTGTCCAGGAAATTAATCCGGTTGCCGCATCTATGGACATGCCGGACGGCGCTGTCGTGAGGGTGTACGTCAATGTTGCGGCAAAGGGTGGCGCGGCAGCAACCTGGTAGCTGTACGCTGTTCCTTCCGAAGCGAGGAGGCTTGGCGTGGAGCTGATTACCGGCATGTTGTACTGGGCAACGTCGATGGAAAACGTCTGGGTCACCGGAGCAACGCCATCAGTTACGCGCACCGTAACCCATACCTGAGTGCCGGCCAGGGACGATAACGGCACCCAGCTGATCAAGCCGCCGTTTGATACGGTCATCCCAGTAGGAGCGGCTGTCAGGCTGTAGCCGAGGGGATAGTTGTCAGGGTTGGTTACCGCGAGCTGATAGGCATAAGTTGCGCCATTTATTGCGCTGTTCGGTGCGCTGGAGGTGATTGCCAGGAAACGGTAGGCGGTTACCGGGATAGTAAAATTCTGGGTTGTGGAGCTGGTCCCGTTGCTTACCAAGACGACGACGTCATTGGTGCCGCTCTGCGCCGTCCAGGTAATGAGACCCGATGAAGTTATCCCCATGCCGGCCGGGGCCGTGGGCAGGGTGTAGGTCAGGGCGTTCCCCTCGGGATCTCCGGCAACAACCTGATAGCTGTACGACTGGTCAACCGTACAGGTTACGCCGGAACATGTGGTAACTGCGGATGAGCTGATAACCGGTGTCCTGATAATGTTGCTTACGGCGATCATAAAACTCTGATCGGCCATTCTGCCGGCGCTGTCCGTCACCCGTACCGTGACATTCTTGCTGCCGTTCTGGGTATAATCGGGCGTCCAGGTAATAATGTGCGTTGTTGGATCAATGCTCATGCCCACCGGTTTAACGGCAAGCTGATAGGATGTGATGGTAGCTCCCTCTTTGGCAACGGCAACAACCGGATAGGTGTATTGCGTTCCCTCGGTAGCGGAGGTGAGCGGGGTTGACGTGATCTGCGGCAGGTTTGCGGGGGGGGTATCCAGGCATACCGCATTTCCATCACTGACGGCAAAGGCAGGGGTGTTTGCTGAAGCCTCATTGCTGTAAACAGTGATATCGGCGCCCTGGAAAGCCCTGATCCGGTAGGTATAGCTGCTCTCCGGATTGATACCGATGGTGTCGACATACTGGCTTACCGTGGCATCAAGGCTGGCAACCGCAACCCATTCATCGTTCCAGATCTTGGCCTCGACCACGGAGCCATCGTGCCCCGGCAGGGTTTGCTGCCAGGTGAGCTGGACCGCCATGGAATTGATTGCCCTTGCCGTCAGGGTTGCGGGCGCATCTATTTGGGTAACTGCGCAAGCGGTATTGGTGTAGCCGGAATAGGTGGTTCCCGAAGCTGTTTTGTAGCCCCTGACCCGGTAACAGTAGCTGGTAGCCGCTGAGAGGATGGTGTTGCCGAATACCTTTGTCGCGGCCGGGGTAACCGTGGCTATCTGCACAAAGTTCGTACAGTCGGCGCCGCTGCAGCTTTCAATAGCGTACCCGGTGAGGTCCGTGGACGCACTGGTCCAGGCCAGATCTATCCTGGTTGTGGGCGCGCCGGAATTCCTGGCAGCCGTGAGCAGTGTGGGAGCCACCAGGCCGGATGTGGTTGCGGCAACAGGGTCGCTGTAACCTGAAACCCAGATGATGCCGCCGGATGCGCCGGTTGCCCTGATCCGGTATTGATACGTTGTCCCGACCGCGACGCTTGTATCCGAATAACTCATGGGATTCTTCGTGTTGAGTCCGGCAGGGATCTCGACGAAATTCGAGCAATCGCTGCCAACGCACCGTTCGAGCTTCCAGCCGTTGATGCTGGTGTCGCTATCCGTCCAGGTCAGGTCGATCCTGGTCGAATTTGGCGACGTTGCCGAAAGGACCGGGGTGCTGATGCTCGTGGTCTGCTGGACAGCAGCGCTGGTTGCCTTCCACGGGGCAGGGGGGGTGCATGAGCCGTTTACCGGCCCATTGGCGTTGATGCGGTAGTTATAGGTCATGTCGGGCAGAACCGTGGTGTCGTCATAACCCGTGGCGGTACCTGCCAGGGTGGCCGGGGTAGTGGCCAGTGGGCTGAAGTTGGAACAGCCGGTTCCGGCGCATCGTTCAATGGTGAAGTTGTCGGTATTGTTATTTGCTCCATCTACCCAGGAAAGCAACAGCTTCACATCCGAGCCCCGCGTAACGGTCAGGGTCGGGTTTTCCGGAGCTCTCATGGTTACGGAGACCGGCGTGCTTGTAAAGGTATTGCAGAGTCCGCCGTATGGTGTGAGCTGGTACGTATAGGGTTGTTCCTTGCAAGCTGCGGTATCCGTTGTCACGATGGAACTGCCGGTATTTCCAGGGTAGGTTGCGTAGGTCTCGGATGGCGTGCACCCTTCGCCGGAGCAGCGCAGCAGGTAGAAACCGGTTTCTGCCGTGCCGTCGGAACAGTTGTCTCCCCAGGTGAGCGTGACCTTGTTCGTGCCGTGGATCTCGGACATGAGGTTTGGCGGCCCTGCATTCGGGGTTGAAGCTGTTTTTTGAATGCTATAGCCGCTGTATTGAGCTACGGGAGTGGTGGCGCTCCAGACCGTGTTGGGGTTCTTTGCCCGCAATCGGTAAACGTAAGTCGTCAACGCTGAAACAGATGTATCGGTCCAGGTAACAATGCCCGTTGAGTTCGGGATAGCCGGTGACGCAGGCGGTTGTGACGGGAGAACCTCGAAGGAAGAACAGCCTGCGCCGGTGCAGCGCTCCACACTGAAATCTGTTTCCGCTACAGTATTGTCCAGCCATTGCAGTTGTATGCTGGTCGAGTTGATCGCCGTTGCAGACTGGAATGTCGGGATGGGTGGATTAAGGGAAGTAGCTGACGCTGTTGCACCGGTGCTTTCCCACAGGCAGGCGGGATTTGCCGTACTCTTTGTTGCTGTAACCTTATAGGTATGGGATGTATTTGCCAGCACTCCGGTATTGTCTGTATAGGTCTTTGTGGCAATGCCGGCCATATGGTTGATAAGTGAGCTTGGTGTACAGCCCCCTCCGGAACAGCGGTAGATATTGAAACCGTCTGCGTCACTGGTTACGGCGAGAGTCCAGGAGTTAAGCCTTATCTGCATTTCGTTGCTGGCCGTCAAAGAGAGCCCGGCCGGGGCAACCGGTGTCTTGGTGGTTGCCGTTGACGAGAGGCTTGGGATGCTTGGCCATGGTGGTTCGGCAGTGCTTTTTGCCGGCGATACCCGGTAGGTGTAATAGGTATTGCCGCAAACCGTGGTATCGGTGTAGCTGTTCATGGGTGCGGTTGAAACTGTTGCTATTGTTGACCAGCCGCTGTTGCAGTTGTTGCCGGTGCAGCGTTCCACAATTACGCTGTCGTGGGAGGTGGTCACGTTCGTCCAGCTCATGATCAGCTTGGTGGTGTTGTTGGGATCGGCGGGATCAGTCCTGACAATCAGACCGGTCGGCGCCGCGGCAACCGGTGCCACTGCTGTTGACTGGTCGCTTTCCTTTGTCCACCCCTGGGTGGCTGACTTCACTGCATGGATGGTATATTTGTAGTTATTGCCCATTACAACGCTGGTGTCGTTGTAATTGAGGTTCGTACCGCGATTTGTCGTTACTTGACTGCCGCAGGTAGATCCTGTGACGGTGCATCTCACTACATTATAATAAGTTACGTCCGGGTTGGAGGCTGTCCATGTCAGGTTGATCTGGGTGTCCGAATATGGTGTCACGGTCAGTACCGGCTTTATGGCCGGGTCGGTGGTGGCTGTTGGATAAGGGGCAGCGCTCCATTCCGTGGGCCATCCAGTGACAACGCCGTTGGTTGCCCTGATCCGGTACCAGTATTGTATTCCGGTCCCGCCAACAATGTTTGTGGCAGCGCCGGTATCGATTTGTTGCGTATTAGGGTAAGTGTTGATCGTGATGGTGGCATCGACAGTTGAACAGTCCGAGTTGGAGCAGCGCTGCAGTTCGTAGCCGGTTTCCGATGAGCTGTTGTTGGTCCAGTTGAGCGTAATCTGGGTGGTATTGTTTTTTGTTGCGCTCAGGCCTGTTGGTGCGGGTGACTGGCCTTGCGTTGTTGCCGAGGCGATCGAACTGGCCGGGAAGCTCCATCCACAAACACCTGCCGCGGTTTTGTACGCCTGCACCTGATAATTGTACGTTGTTCCGGGAGGGGTCAGGCCGGTATCGGAGTAAGATGTAGCGTTTGCTGCTGTTGTGCCGATAATGGCAAAGTTGGTGCATCCGGCCCCTGTGCAGCGCAGGATGTTGTAGCCGGTTTCATCCGTGGCAAAATCGCTCCAGGAGAGATTGGTCTTGGATTCGTTTGCTGCTGTGGCTGCCAGTGCGAAAACCTTGTTGAAGCTCAGTGCATCGAAGTATACCGTGCCGCTGGAGTTGGCACCGGTATAACACTGCACCGTAACAGTCGGCGTGCCGCTGGCAGGAATGGTTACCAGATGGGTCAGGTTTACCCATTCGCTGGTGATCCCGGAAATACTGAATCCCGGATCGTTGGCGAGTCCGTTCCCGTACACGTTACAGCCGGCTGTGCCTACAAGGTCGGTGGATTTGATGTATCCCGACAGAACATACTGTGCACCTGGATCAACGGTGATCGCCTGGGATGCCCTTCCGATAACCGCAGCCGTTCCATCCGCGGGTACTTTCAGGCTCTTGATGCCATTGAAAATCGTAACCGTATCGATGCTTGTCCCGGTGGTTGACGTTATGGCTCCGCTTGGTGTGTCACTCCAGCCGCTCGCCGGATCCTCGAAATTCCGGTCTTCGAGGAGATTGTAATAGGCCGCTGTCGGATAGGTCGGCTGTCGGGTTGATACCGGGGTAAAATAACCGTAAGAGCTTTCCCATAACGGCTGTGCGCTTCTTTTTGATTTGATACGGTAGGTATATGAAATCCCACTGCATACGGTCGAGTCGATATAGGTGGTGCTGTTGGCTGATACAGCAGCCGAGATCACTGAAAAGTCATCGTCGGTGCTGCATGGGTTGCCGCTGCATCGTTCAAGAATAAATCCGGTTTCATTTGCCGTGGTATCAGTCCAGCCAAGATTGATCTGGGTCGTACCCGAAACGGTCGCTGTCTGCGGGGAGGGAGCAGTTGTTGTAGTCGTCACCGGGTCGCTGTTTGTGCCCGTGATTGGCCAGCCGCAGGCGCCGCTCTTGACGGTCACGACCCGGTAGATATAGGTGGTGTTCGGGGTGAGTCCGGTATTGTTGTAGGCCCGGGTGGCGGCCGACAGTCCCGAGACCGCCGTGGTCCAGTTGGTCCCGCCGTCCTGGCTCCGTTCGATGGAGTAACCGGTCTGTTCCGTGTTGGTGTCGGTCCAGGTGAGGTTGATCTGTACCTCGGAGAACCTGGTCGCCGTCGGGGCGGAGGGGGTGGCGGGAGAAGCCGTGGTGATGCTCACCGTGGCCGGGGTGCTGTCCACGCTCCAGTTGGGAGTGGCGCTGGTGCTGACCGCCTTGACCTGATAGGTGTACCCGGTTCCGGCACAGGCCGCGGTATCGTTATGGCTGGTTTTGCTCTGGGCAACGGTGTAATAGGTGGGGGTACAGCCGTTTCCGGAACAGCGCCAGATGTTGAATGCCGTCTCGCTGGCACTGTTGTCGGTATAGGTGAGGTTCACCTGGGTGGTCTTGGGTGAGGATATAGCCAGGGAGCCCGGCCCGGCGATTGTCGTTGTCACCGGAGCGCTGTTTGTGCCCGTGATTGGCCAGCCGCAGGCGCCGCTCTTGACGGTCACGACCCGGTAGATATAGGTGGTGTTCGGGGTGAGGCCGGTATTGTTGTAGGCCCGGGTGGCGGCCGACAGTCCCGAGACCGCCGTGGTCCAGTTGGTCCCGCCGTCCTGGCTCCGTTCGATGGAGTAACCGGTCTGTTCCGTGTTGGTGTCGGTCCAGGTGAGGTTGATCTGCACCTCGGAGAACCTGGTCGCCGTCGGGGCAGAGGGGGTTGCAGGAGAAGCCGTGGTAACGGGGCCGGCGGTATTGCCGTAACCGCTGTCCCATTCCATGTTGGTCGTGGTGCTGACCGCCTTGACCTGATAGGTGTAGGTTGTGTTGGGACAGGCCGAGGTGTCGTTATAGGTGGTAGGGTTATTGCTGCTGGCGGCTCTCGTGAGCGGCGTGGCGATACAGTTGTTGCCGCTGCCGTCGCAGCGGTTGATGTCAAACCTGGTCTCGCCGGTGGTGTTATCCGTCCAGGAAAGGTTCACCTGGGTCGAGTTTGCCGGTGTTGCCGTCAGACCTTCAGGCGCCAGCAGAGCAGGGGTGGCCGCAGTAATCTGTCGCCAGCGCGACACCGCCGGTCCACTGTTCCTGAAGGTTTGGATGCGGTAGCAATAAGTGGTATCAGGGGCCAGCCCGGTATCGGTGTAGGGGCTTGATGATACCGTGATGGCGGGAGAACTCCACGGATTGGCATTTCCGGATGAGCATGCCCCCAGCTGACGCTGGATGGTATAGCCGTCCTTGGTCAAGGAATTGTCAACCCAGGCGAGGGTCGCCGAGTTGTACGACTCGACAACGCTGAACGAAGCCGGATAGGCGGGTGTGGTCGGATCAATCTTGTAGACCAGATAATCGGGATTGCCGGTTATCTTTCTTGTATCCCCGGCAACAAAGACCTCATCAAACGAATTGACGGTAATGGATGCGCTGGACATGGCGTTGCTGTTTTCTACCCCGCTGGACAGGATGAAATTGCCCAGGTAGTCGATTTTTATTGTCAGGCTGTCCCTGGTAACGCCATTGTCGGTGTCGCCGGTTATGAAAACATTGCCGTTTGAGTCGATGGCCATGGCAGTGGCCTTCTCATTGCTGCCAGGTTTCTGGTAGGTTGTATCCTTGATGACAACTCCGACTTCACCTGATCCATCCGGAGCATACCTGATGACACGGAAGTCCTGATCGCCTGGCAGGCTCGTTGTTGAACCGGCAACAATGATGTTACCGTCGACCGGATCGATCCCGATTGCTGCTCCTTCGTCAGAGCCGTTGCCCAAGCCGTCAACCCCACGGACCCATAATCTCTGAGGCGTGGCGCCGTCAATGCCTCCTTTGTATTTGATGGTATAAATGTCGTTATTAGCGGAGGCATTGGTGGCAAAGCCGGTGACATAGATGTCTCCGGCACTGTCTATGACCAATCCGTTCCCCCTGTTGTCTACTGCGGATGGGGCGTTGTACAGGTCGCTCCAGGTAAGGGTGCCGGTTGTGACGTTGTCTTTGTAGCGTGCCGTGAAAAACCGGTAGGTTTTTGGCTCGGTGCTTGGTGTCTTTTCGCTATAGCCGGTTATATAGATGCTGCCATCCGGCGCAAAGGCGACCGCTGTGGGGAAATCGTCCCCGCCGCCGTTGAACGGGGTCGCTGCCCACTTACGGGTGCCGTTAGAGTCGTATTTCAGAAGGTAGATATCATTGTTATCGGCACCGTTTTTGCCGTACCCCACAATGGCAAGATTATTGGAGGCATCTGTTGCCGATGATATGGCAACGGCGCGGTCATCGTTGGATGCCGAGGGAACAGGGCCGTTATACTGGTCGCCAATGGAGCGTGGAGGCCCGGAGGCCGGATAGCTGAAAGAAAAGAGAGAGTTGACATCGAAATCAACGCTGTTCGGCAGGGTGGCATAGCCGGATACGGTGGTTTTATTGGTACTGTCGACAGCAACACAGGTTGCTGCATCCGAGGCGTCGGTCGGATCGTTATATCTGTCGGACCAGAGAACGTCTTTATTCGTCCGGTCAAGTTTAACGGTAAGATAATCCCACGAGGTGGCGCCGCTGCTGTAACCAGGTTGATAATCGTTACTGGCGCCGGTTATGACCGGATTGTTGTCGGGTCCTACGGCAATGGCTGCGGCGTAATCCTGATTATTGGCGCCGCCGTTATAGGTAAAGGTCCATGCCGGTGGGACCGTGGTGACAAAGGTAGTCAATGCCTCGGCAATATTGCAGTAATTGGAATTGGAGTAGGCCGTGCTGTAAGCTCTCACCCGATAGGAGTAATAGGTGTCCGGATCAAGGCCGCTGTCCGTGTAGGTTGTCACGCCCTGGCCAACCGAGGTGCCGTCTGTTGTTGGAATCTGGGCAAAATTCGAACAATCAAAGCCGGAACAACGCTCGATCTTAAAGCCATCCTCGTTGGTAGAATTGGATACCCAGTCGAGTTTGATGGCAGAGTTGGAAATGGTCTGGGCGGTCAGAGCGACCGGCTCATTCAGCAAACCCTTGTCGAGCTTCAGAACAATAGAATCCAGATTCGCAGCAACGGTGTCCACCCAGCCGGCAACCAGCACCTCTCCATCGGTTGAAAGACCAAGAGCGACCCCGGCCGGCCGGCTGTTCTTGTCAGGTGTGTTGTTATTGAAGTTGTGTTGCCAGACAAAATTTCCATTGTCCTTCTTATATTTTAGAGTCTGGATGGAAGAGATGCCGTCTGAAAGAGAGTAACCGGTAACAAACACATCGCCTGTCGGATCCACGGCAATTGCGTCGGATTCCGCCGTAATGTCGTCCGTATCCCCGTTGCCTGAATCAAAGGTCTGTTCCCAGATATTTTGTCCGGTAGCGCCATCGTATTTTACGGTATAGAAGTCGTTATGACCCTCAAAAGTCCAGGTATAGCCGGTTACATAGACAAAACCATCCGAATCGACAACCATGCTTTTCGGCTCGTCATTTACCAACCCTTTATAGGTTGTTTCCCAGATGCGGTCTGGCTCCTCACCCGCAGCCGGATACTTTGCCGTATAGATATCCAGATCAAGGCCGCTGAAGGCGGAGGCGGTGATGATGACATCACCGGCAACGGACATCTTGACGTCTCTGCCAAAACAGTCATTGGCCCCGTCTGAATATCGTTTTACCAATGTCTGAGTACCGGCGTAATCGTATTTCAGGGTGGCGCAGGCGAAGTAGGAGCCATTGGAAGAACTCCCGGTAACCGCAACTCCACCAGTGCCGGCCGTGATCGCGGTAATCTGGTTATTGCCGAGCCCCGGTCCGCTGTATAGTTTTGCCGGCCATACTGGAGCACCCCCGGCGGCCGGATATTTGAGGAGGATATATTCGTTATGGGCGGAGCTTCCCTGGGAATAACCTCCCACGTAGACGTTGTCATCGCTGTCAACGGTAACGGCAGTCCCCACGTCGTTTCCACCCGCAGCTCCGTTGAAGGACTGCTCCCATAGGACCGAACCGGTAAGGCCGTCATATTTAATCGTATGGATATCCTTGTTGATTCCGTTCCAGACATATCCGGTGACAATAACATCATTATGCGAGTCAACTGTCACATCGTTGATCTGGTTGGATCCACCCGGCTTGTGATAGATCGCCCTCCAGGCAACAACCCCGCTGCCGTCATTCCAGTTTACTCCTGCCCCTTTGGCGTAGAACTTGGCTGTGTAATAGTCGTCATTCGTACCGCCGGTAAGATTCTGATAACCGGCTGCGATAATATTGCCATCGGAATCAACCTTTGAAACCTTCACCTGCTGCATTCCCGCCTGTATGTCCTGGAACTTGCCGTTGAGATCGCCTCCGGCGGCGAATGCCTGGAAACCCGAGCTGCACAGGATCAGGCCGGTCAGCAGAAAAAGCGGAATATGTCTGCGGATTATCCGGTTAACAGCATTAATTATCGAAACAGAGACAGTGCCTCTCACGAATGTTCCTCCGGTTTGGGTTGTCGGGTTCTTTGCCGCGTTTACCATGGGGTCTTCACGTTCCAGCTGTTGTCCTGCCAGGTGCCGGTCGGGTGGCAGTTGACTCCTTGCTGATTAGCGCCCATGGGGAAGCCGCCGCTGCCGCCGCCATAGTCACCACTGTCTGAGTTTTTCGCAAGGTAAGTAAGCACCGCCTTCTGGCCTTTATGCTTGTGATCCAGGCAGTTGGTGATCATCAGCTTCGGTAGGCCGGTAACATGCGGGGAATGGCATTTGGAACAGGTAAAGGAATGTTGGTCGTTGACACCCCACCCTTTAACGGATTGATGGATGCGATCGACACCTTTCCACGGCTTGCTTTTGTTTGCGCCGGCTGTCAGGTTGCCCTTTGAATGGCAGCGGATGCAGAGGCCGGCGAATTTGTTGTCCATCTCGGCGACCCTGTTGCTGCCGCCAAAGGTCTTCTGATCGGTATAAACGCCGGGCAGATTATTGTGCCCGCGATTGCCCGAATTTCCGGTCGAACCGTCCGGATCAGCCGCATCCTCTTTGTATGGCGAGGTCATCCAGGTCCCTTTCAGGAGCGGCACGGCATATGCCTGTTTTTCCTTGAGAGACTGGGTCACGCCGTGCGGGTCGTGGCAGGGGGTACAGAGACCGTTGATCTTGTTGTTTGCTGATGTGCTGTGGTTCAGCATTACCGGATAACCGGAGCGTTTAAGATGGCCGCCGGCGATCGGCATGGTCTTGTAGGGATAGCGTGCCATCATTGGCTGCGGGGTCTGGCCGAAGCGGGATGAATCCATAAAGCCCATGATCGGTGCGGACGCCCCGAAGGTGGTCTGGTAGCCCCATGGCAAATTCAAGTTGGGCAGGGTTCCCGGGGTTGCCGTCACATGGCAGTCGAAGCACTGGCCGGCACCGGCGCTGTACGGGTTGACCCCGGTGGTATTGGCCGCTGCCATGTAGGTCATCTTGTAGCCGCCTTTTCCGGCCTGGGTCTCTTTCAGGTTGGCGCCGTTCCTGGTGCCGTTGAAGGTCACATAACTGGAGGTAGTCCCAACGACCTTGGAACCATGGGAGTTGTGGCAGTCAAAACAGGTGACGTTGTATAGTCCGTCCCTGGTACTGGTAAATGTACTGTCGGTTCCGGTTGTCGCGCTATAGCCACCTTTGTTGGCAATGGCATTGCCGTGGGCCGAGAATGACTTGGTCACATTGCTCTTGCCGTTGCTGCCGTACTTGCCCCACTGCGTGGTGCCTTCTTGCGAGTAACGGGCAGCGATGCTCTGTTTGTCCCAGGCATACTGCCGGGGTGTTTTGCAATCGCCGAACGGTTGGCTGTCGTTGTTCTGGTCACTGTGGCAACTGAGGCAATGGTTGTTCAGCTTGTTTACTTCCTTGCGCTGCGTGGAAATGATGCCGAAGCTGACGCTGCTGGCGCCAAAACTGACATTGCCGGCTACAAATTGAATAGCAGTGGAATAGAGCTTATAGGTTGTCGGTCTGACCGCGGGTCCCCATACTACCAGGTCAACGGCGGAATCAGCTGTGGATGAGTAGTTCAGGTAGTTGTATCCCTTGTGATAAAGGTTGTCGATCAAGCCATCGGGGGTCGCTTCCCAGTGACAGGCATAGCACTGTTTGCTGGTGACATCGGTTCCCTGTATGTGGTGCGAGTTGCCGCCGAACTGTCCCATCACGTTCGTACGCTTCGCAATGGTTTGAGCGTGGCATTTCGTACATTCACGCGGCTGGCCAAAGCCGGAATGTCTCGGTATCGGCTTGTTCTTGTGGCAGGCATTGCAGTCCTGTTTGCCGGCATGGCTGTCGGAAAAGCGGTGTTCGTGACAGGCGGTGCATACAGTGCCGATGTTGTGGGAATCACCGCTGTTGGACCGGAAGTGCTTGCTTTCGGTGGAGTGACAGACATTGCAGATTCCGTTGTAGGGTGCTGAAGTCTTCGCATAGTCCGAACCGCTCAATTTGCTGGTGAAGACAACCGGAACCCTGGTGAACGGGATGCCGATCTTGCCGTCGGTTGATGTCGCCACCTGCTTCTGAATCATAAATATGTTGCTGTCGCCATGGGGATCGTGGCAGTCCCAGCAGAACTTCCCGCCGCTCCATGTGCCGCGTTCCTGATATTGCCGGAAGTGTTTATAGCCGAAATGCACTGACGTTGCCCTGGCTTTCTGTGGCTTGACAAAGCCGGAGCCGGGGTTGAAGCCGATCTTGTATTTATTCGAGACACTGATGTTTTTGAAGGTAGCGTCCGTATAGAGAGGAGTACCGTCATCGTTTTTAAGACCATGACAACCGGCGCATTTGTTGTTGCTGTCGTCATCATGGCACTGGAGACAAACCCCCATCATCATGTACTGGTTCCTGACATCCTCCTTCTGCTCTTCGGTCCAGGTGCCGGCGCGGGCATTGTGGGTCCTGAGGTCGGTGGAGTGGCATGAGGCCGTCATGCAGGAAGTGCTTTGCATCCCGGTGTGGTCAGGGCGGATTACGGCGGTCCCGTCAGCCCACTTGGCGCTTGCGGTATGAGAGCTGGTGATATTGGCAAGCTGTGGCGCCAGTGATTCGGCTTTGTTATGGCAGTCCTGGCACTCCTGCTCGGTGCGGGTCATGTGACAGTATACGCACTCCCCTTCGAAACGTTGTGAAAACTGGTTGTGCATGCGTAACCGGAAGGGGTTGGTTTTGTTGTCGTGATAGACCGAGCTGTCATGACAGTACCAGCAGGGATTGCCTGCGAAATTGGCTGCGGGATTGCCGCTCACCGGGTAAGGTCCGGCGCTTGCAGGCCTGCCGTGACCGGTTGTCACCCACTGGGTGAGATTTATCTGCGCGTTGGCGCCAACGGTACTGATAAATGTGTCCACATCGGCACCGGAAGTACCGTGGCAGTCGGTGCAGACGACCGAACCGGCACCGGTACCTGCGACCGATCCACCCCATTGAGGGTCTGTACCGCTGGTATGGCACATGGTGCCGGAACACTTCTTGGTGATCTCATTGTAGAAACCGCCGCCCTTGAACTTCACATCCCTGTTTTTGTTCACGTGGAAGTCGCCGCTGATATGCGAGACCTCACTCATTGAGCCCAGGGGTATGCCTTCGGCGTGGCATGTAAGGCAGTCGCCACCGCTTATGATGGTGTCGAAATGGCACTCGTCGCAGCTGAAATCCGACTGCACATGGCGGGGGTGGGAATTGGCCCGTGCATTGCCGGGGCCCTGGTTGGGAAACATCGGCAGGGCTCCCATCCACTCCTTGCCCACAGCCCAGCTGGACATCCTTGTCCAGACCTTGCCCGTAACAGGGTCGGTTCTGCCGTCATGGCAGTTCAAGTTCAAACAGGAACCGATGGGGTGGCCGTGGCAGGCATTGCAGGTGGCCTGCGGCTCGGTCCAGGCAAATGGTCGCACTGCGTCCGGGTTTGCTGTCCCGTCGCTGTGGCAGTAGACATTGTCGCAGACCTTGGTATCACGATTGTAACTCGGCAGGGGCCTCCCGACGATCTTCCACATGTCGGCGTACATGACCACGTTTGTCGTCATGTTCACGTGCTTTGCCCTGTCTTTGATGTTTCCGTTAACATCCACCGTGTCGTAATGGCAGTAATAGCAGGGATATTTTCTGATCCACTGCGGGCCGACCAGACGGTGGTGGCCATTGGACATCATGGTCAGGTCTTTCGAGCAAATACCGTTATCATCGCCAAGGCTGCTCCACCGTCCCTGGATTGCCGAACAATTCGCAAAGGTATTGTCGGATATTTGCGGTGTATTATCGTTAGGCCTTGTGGATCTTCCCCCGTGGCAGGAGAAGCATTGCATGCTGTTGTCCGTATCCGACCAATTTACCGCCTTGTTCGGCACCCCGCCATAGGTTCCGCTGTGACAATAGGTGAAGTTACACCCCTTGTTGCTGTCGTATGCCCCGCCTTCTTTGAAAATCACATCCTTTAACCCGTCAACGTGGCGCGACGGTTCTATTATGCTGCTGTTGCCGGTTACCGTGGCGCTGTGACATTTTTCGCAATCGAAGGTGTAGCCGGAGCTGTCGGTATGTTTACCGTGTCTGCCGGAAAGAGTTGTGCCTGCGCCGGCATCATCATGGCATGAGGTGCAGTCAACAGCGTCTTTGTCACTGGTCCATCTGGGGGCGGCATAAGCTGCCGGTTTATCGAACGGCGCTCCATTGCTGTGGCAGTAGAGGTTGTTGCATTGGCCGTCGCGTGCCGGGTTCTGGCTGGGAAGATAGGCGGAGTAGTTCGAATTGCCGGAATAACCGGAATAAGTACCACCGTTGTTGGGGGAGGTTGTAAAGCGTATGTCCAGAGGTCGCATGCCGGCACTGCTGGCATGGGCAAAGGAATTATGTTCAATGAGATGGTTCGGGTGGCATTTGCCGCAGCTGCTCGTATAGTTGCCAAAATAAAGCTGATGCTTCCCCCTGTGGCTGCCGTCATCTGGCGGCGCCCCATGGCAGGTGCTGCACGTGGTCTCCGCGGGAATACTCCCCCAGGTGGGGGTTGTCTTTTCGAAGTGGCAGTTGACGTTGGAACATTCGCCGAGCCTGGCTGATCCGCTCTTGTCGAAGGTTTGTGGAAAAGCCGATGTTCTGTTGTCAAAGGGATAATATGTAATGGTTGGTGAGTTGTTTATGCGGGATGACACCTTGATCATGTTTTTACTGTCACGCGAGTGACTGGAGGTATAGCTGCCGCTGCCCGGATGGCATTTTGCGCAGGACGATTGAACTGCGGCCATGCCCAGGTGTGTGCGGTGATTTCCTTGGAATCCGCCGCTTGAAGGATTTCTGAAGGAGTCGTCCAGAGGCCTTATATCTTCAGTGATTTGACTGCCATGACAGCCATAGCACTTAAGCGCTGCTTCGGCGGCGCGTGGTGTTATGAAAATATTCATACTTAATAACAACAGAACTGCAAAGATCGGCTTGGTCACAACACTGGTCATAGTGGGCCTTGTCTTTGGGAAAATATGAATTTGGTGTTGTATATTTGATATTAATAATTAGATGATGCTAACTAATTGATTTTTATAAGTTTATATGGATTATGTTGCTGTCTGACAAGCAATATGCAAGCCAATTAATTAATGAGAATTGGATGTTTTTTAGTTTGTTAGGATAGGCAGTTGGTATATATAGTATTGTCTTTCAAAGGTTGATAATTCTGGGACGGAGAGCCGGACGACTATGGGTATTGCACAGGCAGCACGCGGCATTTTAGTGGTGGTAAGCATCGGTTCCCATCTCTTTGCGACCGGCTGCGCAAAGAAACCCGAAAAGCCGAAAGGGCGTCCTCCGGCACTGGTTGTGACCGCTGGGGCTTCCATGCGTGATGTGCCGGTACAGCTCAGAGCAATCGGCACCATGGAGGCCTCCGAGAGTGTGGCCATAAAGGCTCAGGTCAGTGGTGAGTTAACGAAGGTTGCCTTCCGAGAAGGGGAGGATGTCCAGAAAGGGGCACTGCTGTTTCAGCTCGATCCGCGGGTACACCAGGCGGCACTCAAAAAGGCCGAGGCATCCCTGCATCGTAACAGGGTCATCATGGAGAACGCCCGCAAGGATTACGATCGATACTCGCAACTGGTCAAGGACGGCATCGTTACCCAGGAACAGGCCGAAGGGTATCGCACCAAGGCAGAATCAGCCGCGGCCGAAGTGGCTTCAGACCAGGCATCGGTGGAGAGCGCCAGGACACAGTTGACCTACTGCACCATCACAGCGCCCATAAGCGGCCGGCTCGGGGTTCTGGCGGTTAATCGCGGAAACGTGGTCAAGGAGAATGAGACCGTGCTGGTGACCATCAATAAACTGACCCCGATTTATGCCTCTTTTACCATTCCTGAGAAAGAACTGCCGGAGGTGAAGCGCCAGCTGGCAAAGGGCAGAATGACCGTGGAGGCCGAAGTGCCTGGGAGTGGCGCAATCAGGGAGAAGGGAGTAGTATCTTTCATCGATAATGCCATTGATCCGACCACCGGCACCATACGTCTCAAGGCTGCTTTTGCCAATGCCGAAAAGCAGCTCTGGCCCGGCCAGTTTGTCAATCTCTCCATTATCATGGCCATGAGGAACAATGCCGTGGTTGTGCCGAGCCAGGCGATCCAGACCGGGCAAAAGGGGCAGTTTGTCTTTGTGGTCAAGCAGGATGCTACGGCCGAGATTCGCCCGGTTGTGGCCGGTCCTGCCACCCAGGGGGTGACGGTCATGGAAAGCGGCATCCAGCCGGGTGAACAGGTTGTTATTGACGGCCAGATGCGGGTTGTTCCGGGCGGCAAGGTAGAAATCATACAGCCGGACAAGCAGGGAACAGCAAAACCGGAACAGAGTGGAACTGCCGGTAAATGAATATTTCGGAACTCTTCATAAGACGTCCAATCATGACCAGCCTGGTAATGCTGGCGGTGATGATTTTTGGTCTCTTTGCCTACAAGCTGCTGCCGGTGAACGATCTGCCAAGCATCGATTTCCCCACCATCCAGGTGCGGGCCGAGCTGCCGGGCGCCAGCCCGGAAACCATGGCATCCTCGGTGGCAACGCCGCTGGAAAGACAGTTCTCCACGATTGCCGGTCTGGATTCCATGACCTCGACCAACGGTCAGGGCGTCTCGATCATCACCCTCAAGTTCACCCTGGAGAAAAGCATCGATTCGGCCGCACAGGACGTTCAGGCCGCGATCTCCAAAGCCGCCCGCCAACTTCCCCAGAACATGCCGGCACCGCCATCCTATCAGAAGGTCAACCCGGCCGACTCGCCGGTGCTCTACCTGGCGCTCAGTTCACCGACCCTGCCGCTGTCGGAGGTGAACGAATTTGCCGATACGGTCATTTCTCCTCGTATCTCCATGATCAATGGGGTGGCCCAGGTACTGGTCTATGGTTCCCAGAAATTCGCCGTACGGGTCCAACTTGATCCCAAGGCCCTTACCAGCAGGAAGATCGGACTGGACGAGGTGGCGGCCAGCCTGGACAAATGGAACGTGAATCTGCCCACCGGCGGGTTGCAGGGGGCCAAACAGGCCTTTACCATCCAGGCTACCGGGCAGCTCTATGATGCGGATGCCTTCAAGCCGCTGGTCGTGGCCTATCGCGGCGGGGCTCCGGTGCGATTGCAGGACATCGCCATCGTCACCAACAGTGTGGAAAACGACAAGATCGCTGCCTGGTACAATACCAAGGGGATATCTACCCGGGCCATAGTGCTGGCCATCCAGCGCCAGCCCGGCACCAATACCATTGAAGTCGTGGACAGCATCAAAAAGCAGATCCCGAGCTTTCGCAGCCAGTTGCCCGCATCCGTCGAGCTGAACACCCTGTTTGACCGTACCGATACGATCCGTGAATCAGTTGCGGATGTGAAGTTCACCCTGCTGCTGACAATCACCCTGGTGGTCCTGGTGATCTTTCTCTTCCTGCGTAATCTCTCCGCCACCATTATCCCCAGTCTGGCGCTGCCGCTCTCGATTGTCGGCACCTTTGCGGCCATGTATGCCCTCGGCTTTTCGGTCAACAACATAACCCTGATAGCCCTGACCCTGTCGGTAGGCTTCGTGGTGGATGACGCCATTGTCATGCTGGAGAATATCGTCCGCCACATGGAACATGGCGAGTCGCCGCTGGATGCCTCGTTTCGGGGGTCAAAGGAGATCGGCTTTACGATCATCTCCATGACCATTTCCCTGGTGGCGGTCTTTATTCCGGTGCTGTTCATGGGCGGGATGCTGGGCAGGATGCTGCACGAGTTCGCTGTTACCATTACCTTTGCCATCCTCATTTCCGGGGTTGTTTCCCTGACCCTGACACCCATGCTCTGCAGCCGTTTCCTGAAGCCGCCGGCCGAGCAGGAGCACGGGCGTCTGTACAACTCCATGGAGCGCTTCTTCAGCGGTATGTTGCGCATCTATGAGCGCTCTCTCTCAAAGGTGCTCCGTTTCCGACGGACAACGGTGGTTGTTACCTTGGTCATGATGTTGGTTACATTCTGGCTCTTCACGAGGATGCCCATGGGGCTGTTGCCGGCCGATGATATCGGCGCCATCTTCGCCATCACGGAGGGTGCCCAGGGTGTTTCCTTTGAGGAGATGAAGGTCCAGCAGGGTAAGCTGATGCAAATTGTCCTTCAGGAACCGAATGTCGAGGCCTTCATGTCTTCGGTCGGTTCCGGCGGGACCCGGGTCGGTTCCAACAGCGGTTTCATGTTTATGAAGCTCAAGCCGCGCCGTGAACGTAAGCTCAATGCCGACCAGATTATCCAGAAGTTGCGGCCAAAGGTTATGGCGGTACCCGGCATCATGATGTTCATGCAAAATCCGCCGCCGATCCGTCTTGAGGCGACCCTTGCCAAGGCGCAGTACCAGTTTGTGCTGCAGAGCCCGGATACGGACGAACTCTACAGCGAGGCCGCGGCCTTCGAGATGAAGGTGCGGAGCCTGCCGATGCTTCAGGACGTGACCAGCGACCTGCAGATCAAGAACCCCCAGGTCAATCTGGACATCGACCGTGACCGGGCCGCGTCACTGGGGGTCTCTGCCCAGCAGATCGAAGATACCCTTTATTCCGCATACGGTTCCCGGCAGGTCTCGACGATCTTTTCTCCCACCAATCAGTACAAGGTGATCATGGAGTTGGAGCCTCGCTATCAGCTTGATCCGGCTTCGCTTGGCCTGCTGTATGTCCGTTCCGGCAGTGGCAAACTGGTGCCGCTGTCGTCACTGGGCACGCTGAAAAACAGTCTGGGACCGCTGTCGGTCAACCATCTGGGGCAGATTACGGCGGTCACGATCTCATTCAACCTGAAACCGGATATCCCCCTGGGTGATGCGGTGGCGGCCATCGAGAAGGAGGCCAAGGGTCTGCCGGCGGCGATCACCACCGGTTTTCAGGGAACCGCCCAGGTTTACCAGGCCTCGACCAAGGGGTTGGCGCTACTGCTGATCATCGCAATTGTGGTGATCTACATCGTGCTGGGTGTGTTGTATGAAAGCTATATCCACCCGCTGACAATCCTCTCCGGATTGCCGTCGGCAGGTTTCGGGGCGCTGATTACCCTGCTGATCTTCGGTAAGGACCTGAATCTGTACTCCTTTGTCGGGATCATCATGCTGGTGGGAATCGTCAAGAAAAACGCCATCATGATGATCGACTTTGCCCTGGAGGCCCAGCGCACCGAAGGGAAGTCGCCGCTGGACGCCATCTATCAGGGGTGTCTGGTTCGTTTTCGACCGATCATGATGACCTCCATGGCGGCGCTGATGGGGACGCTGCCGATTGCGATCGGTTTCGGCGCCGGGGCTGAATCGCGGAGAGGCCTGGGGCTGGCGGTGGTTGGCGGCCTGCTGGTGTCGCAGCTCCTGACCCTCTACATCACGCCGGTAGTGTACTATTACATGGACCGGATACAGACCTGGGCACTGAATCGTTTTCGCAAGTCTAAGCCATTGAAAAATGGCGATACTAATGCTATTGTAAACAGTCCCTGATATAATGTAGTTCGCGGATCAGCTTAGTTTCAGGTGAGGAAGATGGCTAACGAAAAGGTAGAGATAAAAATCCTCCAGGAAATAGAGTACAAGGTCATCGGCAATGCCTTCGGGGTTCTGATTGCCATGGGTGGTCTGCTGGCCGGTACCATGGTCAGTCAACGAAGCTTTGAATTCTGGCAGGAGGACATCCTGCTGATTGTTCTGCTGGCATTTATGTCGTTCAATCTGATGCGCAGCTTCGTTGCCACCATGACCGCTTACCAGGATGTACCGTCTCATCCGCATCCTGCGCCTCGCCGAGAGAATGTCCATCCCGAGCATGCTGCTATCGCCCAGATTGCCGCCCCTGCCAAGTTCACTCCGGAACAGGTGCTGGATGAGGTTGCCAAGCGGATCGAGGCTCAAAAGGCTGAGGCGATGAAGAAAAATAAAATGGTTAACTGACAGGGCTTATGCCGGAACCTAAGAAACTTACCTTTGAAAATGTTGCCCTGCTTCTCCAGCGTCGTGGACTTCTCTCCCATGACCAGATGAGTGAGATCCACTCCAGGGGGAAGGCCCAGGAAACACGGCTTTTCTCCCAGCATCTTGCCGGTGCTTCACGCCGGGTACATCCCGGTGCCGAGGTTGTTTCGCCGGCCGAGGTGATCGCCTCCTTTAATCTTGAAATTCCCGGTACTACGGGAAAATATCTTAACGAGGACACCATCACCGAGGCCATTGCCGCTACGGTGGGAATGCCCTATCTCAAGATCGATCCGCTGAAACTCAATCTGGATGTCGTTACTACCCATATCCCACGCCCCTTTGCCCTGCGTAACCTGATCGTTGCCGTAGCGGAAGACAGCAGAGCCATAACGGTTGCCGTAGCAGATCCCTTTAATGACCGTATCATTGATGAACTGGGCAGCGCCCGGCGGCTTGAGATCAAGCGTGTGCTCAGCTCCAAGAGCGATATCCTCAAGATCCTGCGAGAGTTCTACGGGTTCCGCGCTTCGGTTGTGGCTGCTGAAGCAGAGGCATCCAATTCTATCGACCTGAGCAATCTGGAGCAGTTCTTCACTCTCAAGGGACATCATGATGTGGGAGAAAATGACAAGCATGTCGTGACTGCTGTCGATTTTCTGCTGCAATACGCCTTTGACCAGAGGGCCAGCGATATCCACATCGAACCAAAACGGGAAAAATCGCTGATCCGCTTCCGCATGGATGGTGTCATGCACAACATCCATGCCATACCCAAGCCGCTCCATGCCCCGATTATCTCCCGGATCAAGATGCTTGCCCGCATGGATCTGGCAGAGAAACGTCGCCCCCAGGACGGCAGGATCAAGACCAATTTCAGCAACAAGGACATCGAACTGCGCGTGTCAACGGTACCGGTGGCCTTTGGCGAGAAGGTTGTCATCAGGATTTTCGATCCGGATATCCTGCTGCAGGATCTGGACAGCATGGGTTTCTACCCCCGTGAACTGACCCTGTACAATTCCTTTATCCGGCGGCCTAACGGCATCATCCTGGTAACCGGCCCGACTGGCAGCGGTAAGACCACTACGTTGTATTCGACGTTACGTTCGCTTTCCTCGCCGGAGGTCAACATTGTCACGGTTGAAGACCCGATAGAGATGGTCATGGAGGAGTTCAATCAAATCGGGGTCCAGCAGGCAATCGGCGTCGGGTTCGACACTATCCTTCGCAACATTCTGCGCCAGGACCCGGATATTATTATGATCGGTGAGATTCGCGACCGCGAAACCGCCGAGAACGCGGTTCAGGCTGCCCTGACCGGGCATCTGGTGCTGTCTACCCTGCACACCAATGATTCCGTCTCAGCCATTGTCCGCTTGCTTGACCTGGGAGTGCCGTCATTTCTCCTCTCAGCGACCATGATAGGCGTTATTGCCCAGCGGCTGGTGCGCAAGATTTGTCCTAACTGTAAAATGTCACGCGAATTGACCCGTGATGAGCGCAACTACCTGCAAATGCCCAAAAAAATCTATACGGTCTGGGAAGGGCAGGGGTGCAAGGAGTGCCGCAGTACGGGTTACAAGGGGCGTACAGGCCTGTTTGAGGTTTTGGACATGAGTGAGCGATTCAAGGCCCTGGTCACCGGTTCCGTTGAATTGGCTGATCTGGCATCGGCCGCCAAGGAAGATGGCCTGGTCAGTCTCCGCCAGGTGGCTATCCAGAAGATGCTGGAGGGGATTACAACCTATGAAGAGGTTATTGCTATGACAGGATAGGGCTGAGTCGTGAAAGCCATGTTGTATCCATATAAAAAACCGCCTGTAAATTACGGCGGTTTTTTTGTGTCAAGCAGTGCAACTGCCTGATTCAAACCCCCAGCAGGCTTCGGACAGTGAGCCCCAATAAAGCTGCTGTTATGGCCATAATGATGTATCGGTTCTGTTGGGTCTCTTCCGCCAGGACAAGCTTGAAGCCGACAAAAAGAATCACGGATTTTGCTGCAACGGCTATGAGATAATAACTGGCTGTAAAGGTTGCAGGCAACAAGGGTATGCTCAGAACAATGAACATAATAAGGTATTCAAACGGAGAACCTAATAATTTTAGTAGTCTTTTGCGGAGTATCGTCTTGATTCCCGCAAAGACCAGAAGTAGCAGAAAAAGGCCGTGAGAATAATTGAGCAGGGGAAATCCCAGAATAAGATCATTCCTGCCAAAATTTTCAATAATAAAGATTATAAAGGCACCGGCAGAATAGATGAATGCCTGCAAGACATTATTTTGCCAGGAAGTTTTTATCAGATAGATAACGGCCAGCATGATCAGCAGTACCAACGGAATAACGGGTAATAATCTGACATCATCTTTCGAGAGGAACAACGGCAATAACAGGATCGCCACAACCAGCGACTTGATGATGATAGCGAGATTCCCCGAATAACGAACCAGGGCCTGGTGCATTGCCGTGCTTTGCAGTGACTGGTTACTTGACAGGTCTTGCTTGAAGAACCATCCCCTTGATTTCAGGGTGTACAGAAGGCTGTAAACGGCGGAGTAGATAAGTATCGAAACCAGCAGCAGAACGGTATCGCTTGCGTATTGACCGGCAATGCCGATAATACTGAGCAGGTAGGATAGGCCGAATACGATCAGCACGGCATACTTGTGACCGATCCCCAATCCGAGCAGACGATGTTGCAAATGGGTGTTGTCAGGCATGAACAACTTCTTGCCGGTCCTTTTGCGGTTAACCATAACCGTCACGGTATCCAGTATCGGCACCCCTAGAATGATCAGAGGGATATATGGGGAGACCCTGCTCTCTCCGCTGCTTACCACCATAACCGAGAAACAGCCCATGAAGTAGCCCAGCAGAAGGCTTCCGCTATCCCCCATAAAGATCTGGGCCGGATAATTGTTGTAAAAGAAGAAGCCGACTAATGAGCCGAGGATGGCGATTGAAAGTGAAAAAAGAATCGTGTTGTCGGATTGGTATGCGAGTATCATGAATGAGGTTGAGGCTATTGTGCAGACGCCACTTGCCAGGCCGTCCAAGCCGTCCAGCAGGTTGATGGCGTTGATTACACCGACAATCCCGATGAGGGTAAACGGTACGGCAAAAGGACCCAACTCCAGTATCCCGATTCCGAAAGGATCCCCCAGATCGGTGATACAGATACCCCCCATGAAAACAGCAAGTCCTGCTGCGGCAAACTCTCCGGCAAACTTCTGGCGTGGCGTCAGGTTGGTAAGATCGTCAGCCAGTCCGGTCAGAAAAATAATGATTGCACCGGATAATATGCCCTTGAGTTGCTGGTCTATCTCGCAGAAAAATATGATTGTGAACAGCAGGGAAGAGAAAATGGCAACACCGCCAAGGCGGGATATTGCCTGGGTGTGAATCTTGCGATCATCTGGTGTATCTATGCCGCCAACCCTGATGGAAAGTTTCGCCACAACAGGAACAAGAATTATGCAGATGACTGCAGAGGTAAGAAATATGAAGAAATCAAGAGCTGAAAGCATGCTCGTATATTACAACGGAATTCAGGGAAATCAATTGAATTGAAAAAATATAATAGGTCGGTGCGCCCACTATTTGCTTGACAAGAAAAGTTATCGAGATATAAATCTTAAGTCATGTCAAACTAGCTGGGATCACTTAACCAACCCAAAAAGGAGGAAGAATATGAAGATGTTAAAGAAAATGCTGATTGCCGGTTGTTTGGGAGTGCCGTTGATGTTGGCTGGCTGTGGGGACGATGATAATAAAGCTCTTACGGTATCAAAGTCTACTCCGGTGGCAGCGAATGTAAATGCAACCACAGGAGTTGCCACGACTACTGCACCGGTAGCTGCAACACCTGCCAATTCCTCGGTGGTGGCGTTTGCCCTCCCGGCCGGTTCGGACATCACTCCCCCTGCTGGCACAAAATTTACCGCAGCACCTACCATTGTTGTTTCAACTCCGGTCAACGGTACCACCAGCGGCGTGCCGACAGTTAATATCGGCGGAACTGTTTTCAGGCTTAGCGAATCAAAAGGCGCAGTAGATATCTCCATTAGCGGCGTATCTGCATTCACTGTCAGCGCCCCAGGCGCTACCGTAAAAATACCGGTAGTCGTTACAACCGGTCTTGTAGATGGTAATACTGCCGTTCCGGTCACTGCTGTAAAGTCCAACGGTACTACACAATCTTACTTGGGAACCTATGACGCCACGGCAAAAACAGTCACGGTTAATAATGTAACCAACTTCTGCTTTTTTGTTATCGAAGGGGTCTGGCTTAGCCCCACCGGTTCTCCGGGCACCGTTGACTAACGACCATCCATAATTTCCACCTGTATCCGTCAAGATTTTGATGACATCCAAGGGGGGCCTGACCAGGCTCCCCTTTTTAATAAATAATTACTTTGTGTTTAAATGATCTCTTACGGTATTTTGATGCGCAGGTTAACAGCATAATCTTTAAAAAACAATTAACCGCCGATGCACGCCGAATGACGCCGAGAAACTTGAAACAGAAACTTAAAGATGTTGGTTTGCCCCATCAAGATATTTAGATATTTTATTACCCCCAAAAGTTGTTTTTGACTTCTCCGCTTTTCTCGGCGTGCATCGGCGTGTTCGGCGGTTTAACTGCCTTTTACAAACTGGAGTCTCATATGGTTTATCGTTGTGTCTGTCTTGCGTTATGCTGTCTGACGGTGTTGTTTGCTGACATTGCCCCACTCAACGCGGCTGATTTTCACCCTGCCTTGTCATTGCAAGGGTATACCGGCATACTCAACACCCCATCGGCAGCAGTTACCACGGAAGGCGCCTTGTATGTCTCCTACTCAAACCAGACAGAAGGTCAATGGCGCGATAAAGCCAAAAGCCAGGATAATTATGCATTTTCCCTCGGTCTTTTCCCTTTGCTGGAAATCGGCGGAAGGGTTGTTGAAGCGCCGCGGGTAGCCCGCGACCTGTCTGCAAATGCCAAGATCATCATCCCCTTTCTCCCCAAAGCCCCCTACCTGCCGACCTTTGCCGTTGGAGTCCAGGATGTGGGAGGTGGTGCGCGTCATCTGCAAAACCGTTATCTGGTTTCATCCCTTGACATCTGGCGTTTTCGTCTGAGCGCCGGCTACGGTTTTGGTCCGGATCGGATGGAAGGTGTTTTCGGCGGTGCGGAATTCAAGGCTCACGACTATCTGTACCTGCTGGGCGAGTATGATACCTCGGAAACCAACCTTGGGATTCGTCTCGTATCACCCCCCTTGTTCCGGATGCCGCTCCATCTGCAGGCAACAATTAAAACCTCACTAGACCATAAACCGGAGCAGCCGGAGTTTCTGTTTGGCATGCAAATCTCCCTGGGAGGAACCCCGAAACATGCAAAGCCCGTTTCCGCCCCTCCGGTTCCATCTGCACCTGATGACACGATGGCTGCTCCGGCACAGCAAGCCGATGCGATTGCTGCAACACTAACCGATAAACCTTCGGATCAGCATCTTGCACTGTCCGGCGTAAATGAAAAACCGGCAGATGGTGATACAAACCCGGATCGTTTCAAGGCCCTGCAGCATCGGCTGACAAAGATCGGTTTTCAAAATGTTCGCATTGGATTGCGTGGCACGGAACGCCTTGTGGTGGAATACGAAAATCCGATTTTCCGCCACAATGAACTGGACGGCATCGGGGTAGTGGCAGGCAGCGTACTGGCCGACCTGCCGCAGGAGATAACCCGGATTGAACTGGTACTGCGTAGTGCGAATATTGTCATCGCCGTTCTGGAAGCGCCGACAGGGGTACTGCGCTCTTACCTGTACCATGGCGGCAATGAAACGATCCTGAGGGACAACATCCGCATACACCATCAACTGCGCAATGAAAGTCAGATCCGCTATCTGGGGGAGGCTGTCAACACCACCCCATTCAGCGCCCGCCTGGAGCTTTATCCAGGGTTGTCTACCTACGTTGCCACCGAAGTCGGCGTGTTTGACTACCTCCTGTCCCTCAGGCCGGATCTTTATCTCAATCTCTGGAAAGGCTCGGTTGTGCAACTCCGTGCCGATATTCCCCTTGCCTGGAGCGAAAACTTTAACCATGGCGAAATATATCGCGCCGGCCGCAGCAACAGCCGTATTGACCGAGCGTTGCTGCATCAGAGCTTCTCTCTCCCCGGATCTGTCATGGGGCGTCTTGGCGGAGGGATGATCTTTCCGGACACCTTCGGCACCAACAACGAGATCTCCTGGAATCCGGGCAACGGCGCACACGGTTTTCAGCTGTATCAAGCGCTGGCCCGCAAAACAAAGGGGGGGGTAACAACGGATTATTCCGCCTATACCGCAGGATATCGCTACTATTTTGCCCCGCTTGACACGTCACTACGCCTTGACGGTGGCCGTTTCTGGACAAAAGACACCGGCTTTACCGTTGAGCTGAAGCGTTTCTTCGGGGATGTGGAGACAACTATTTTTTATAAGAACAGTCAGCTCCAAAACCATGGCGGCAACGTGCAGGCCGGAGGTATAACCATAGCGCTGCCACTGACCTTCCGCAAGGAGGTCACCCGTCCACCGGTTCAAATCACTGGCAGCAATGAATGGAGTTACAGTCAGCAATCATTGATAGTAACACCAGGGCAGCACAATTATGTGTCCACCTCAACCGGTATCCGTCCGAAACTTACTTATAATCTGGCTCGAAATTTTGCCAATCGTGATCGTTTAAGCGAGGCATACATCAAAAGCCATCTCGACCGGATGCGCAATGCCTGGGTGAAATACGGACAAGCCGGTATGGATTGATTTTATCTGTTGTTAATGGCTATGTGTGTGGTAAATTTACAACTTGTGAATGCAAATTGCTGGATATATCGATGCTGTTTTATGAAGGAGCTTCAAAATGATTCAGATCTGTTTTCGGGCCCTGGTGCTTACACTGCTGGGATCCTGCATGTTTGCTCAATCTGTTTGTGCAATGACAAATGCCGTTACAGCACCGACGGTCTCTGCTCCTGCCGCTGTTTATAGTCCCGGTGGTGCTGCTTCAGTTGTTGGTCCCTCCACGGCCAGTTCTTCAGGGACTGGCCAGAGTCCTGGTGGGGGGGATGCCAATCCGGCAACTGTGCCGGTAACATCCAATGATAAGTTGATGCAGACACCCACTTCTGCAACAACTGCTCCTGCAGAAGCACCTCAACCAGGTGACAGTCCACTTTCTGCTGCTGAAAAAGCTCTTACCGAGGAACGTGCCGGAACTGAAAAAGGTATGCCACAACAGTTTCAACCCAGCCAGTTGCGTCAATTCGGGTACAGTTTTTTCCGTGCTGCAAGTGATTCTTTCGCACCACAAACAGACATCCCTGTCGGGCCTGATTATACGGTTGGCCCGGGTGATAGCATCATCGTTTCTGCCTGGGGCAGCCTGGAAGGCACTTTTCCACTGGAAGTGAACCGCAGCGGCGAAATTCAGCTTCCCCGTGTCGGTCCGCTCAAGGTGTGGGGGGCCTCCTTCGAGCGGTTGCCGGAATTGATTCGCAGCGCCCTGGCCAAGGTGTACCGTGACTTCGAGATCAACGTTACCATGGGCAAGCTTAAGGTTATCAAGGTCTATGTTGTCGGTGAAGTGCAAAAACCTGGCGACTACAACGTAAGTTCACTATCCACCGTGATCAACGCACTTTCGGCAGCCGGAGGTCCGCTTAAATCCGGCAGCCTGCGTAACATTACTATTCGCCGCAGCGGCAAGATTGTAGATACGATCGATCTGTATGACTTTTTTCTTAAGGGCGACAAAAGTCGCGACATCCGGCTCCAGTCCGGTGACACGGTGTTCGTGCCGATTATCGGCCCGACAGTTGGTGTGACCGGCAGTGTAAAACGCCCCGCCATCTATGAACTGAAGGGAGAGAATACCCTGAAAGACGTGCTGGAACTGTCTGGCGGCCTGCTGCCGACCGGCTACCTTCAGAGGGTACAGATCTCCCGCGTTACTGCACATGATCGAAAAACGGTAAGTGATTTTAATCTGGATCCGAAGGGTGGGGAGCGGGGTCCGGAGGCCTTGGCAGGTTCAATCCCGGTTCGTGATCTTGATCTCGTCAAGATCTTTCCTATTGACGTTGTGATGCGTGACCAGGTGCGTCTTGAAGGGTATGTGCTTCGACCGGGTGATTATGCCTTTGTGCCGGGAATGCGGATCAGCACCCTGCTGCTGC
>JBGSQD010000174.1:0-16644 GCA_041738275.1 Geobacterales bacterium | reverse complement strand
CATCCAGCCAGAGTCGTGTCCCCATTTGTGCCAAACGGATCAACCCTACTACCGGCACAAGTAAGAACTTGGCCAGCAGGCTGATGTCCGGGCTTTTCACGTCCGACCAGAGGCTGTCGGCATCGCCGCTGCTGGGAAAGGCATGAAAAGCCAAGGAAAAGCTTAACCAGGCAGCTGCCAGAACGCCCATCTCCCGCATTTCCGGAAAGGCCTGGGACCTGGCAAGGGCGCAGGCCAACAGGCTTGCAAACAGGGCAAGAATCGTGGACACAAAAAACGGTGCCACCGCAACCATGATATGTTGATAGGTATGCCCAGGCTGCTCATGGAGTACATATCCCATGGGGTCACCAAGTCGCAGGTAGCAGACCTTATGGACCTGGATCCCCATGCGCCGGCAGGCCCAGGCGTGGGAGAACTCGTGGGCGATCACACCGGGGAAGGTGATGTAGGACAACAACTGTCGGATCATTATTCGTTAGCGGGACGCTGCCCCAGCAACTCCAGAAACTCGTCCTCCGTCAACACCGTCACACCCAGTTCCCTGGCCTTGGTCAGCTTGCTGCCGGCATCCTCACCAGCCACGACGTAGGCGGTCTTCTTTGATACCGACCCGACCGCGCTGCCACCTTCATTCTCCACCAGCAGCCGCGCTTCGTCACGAGTGAAACGGGTTAATGCCCCGGTAAAGACGAAACTCTTGCCGGAGAACCTGCCGCCGACCTTCTTTTTCTCCACGGTCGGGGTGACGCCAGCCTCCAACATGCGCTGGATGACGTCGATATTTGCCTGGTTGTCGAAAAAGGTGCGGATGCTCTGGGCAACAGTAGCGCCGATGTCGCGGATGCTGACCAGCTCTTCGGGGGTCGCCTTTTCCAGATTTTCCAGACTGCCGAAGGCCTGGGCCAGCGCCTTGGCTGTCCGCTCCCCAACATGGCGGATACCGAGGGCAAAGATCAGCCGCCCCAGCTCCCGCTGTTTGCTGGCTTCAATCGCTCCCAGCAGGTTCGAGGCCAGCTTGTCGCCCATGCGCTCGAAAAGCATGAAATCGTCACGGGTCAGGTAGTACAGGTCGGCCACGCTGCGCACCAGCCCCAGGGTCAGAAGCTGTTCGACGAATTTATCGCCCAGTCCTTCGATATCCATGGCATTGCGGGAGGCAAAGTGGGTGATCGACTCGCGGATCTGGGGCGGACAGGCCAGCCCCATGCAGCGCACCGCCACCTCGTCGGCGATCCGGACGACCTCCGAACCGCATTCCGGGCATCTCTGCGGCGGCTGGGAGGGCTGCATCTCCGAAGTCCGCTGCTCCGTCAGCACCCTGACCACGGCCGGAATAACGTCACCGGCCCGCTCGACAACCACGGTGTCGCCGACACGGATATCCTTGAGGGCGATCTCGTCCCAGTTGTGCAGGGTGGCGCGTGACACCGTCACCCCGGAGATCTCCACCGGACGAAGCTGGGCCACCGGGGTGATCACACCGGTCCGGCCGACTGACGGGATGATGTTTTCCACCATCGTAGTTGCCTGGCGGGGCGGAAACTTGCAGGCCACGGCCCAGCGGGGCGATCGGCTTTTTTCCCCAAGTTCGCTTTGCAGGGCAAAGGAATCGACCTTGATGACCGTGCCGTCGATCTCATAGGGGAGCGACTCCCGCTGTTCCAGCATCCGGTGGTAAAAGGCAACAGCACCATCGATCCCGGCAGCCCTGTGCACCAGAGGATTGATCGGCAGCCCCCAACCCGCGATGGCATCGAAGAACTCCTGTTGCGAACCGAACTCGACCCCTTCCACGATTCCGGGGGCATAGCAATAAACAGACAGCGGACGCCGGGCCGTGACGCGCGGATCCAGCTGGCGCAGTGAACCGGCGGCAGCATTGCGGGGGTTGGCAAAGGGGGGTTCCCCGTTCTCCTCTTTTTCCCGGTTGATCTGCTGAAAAGCCGCCAACGACAGATAGATCTCGCCCCGCACCTCCAGCAGAGCGGGTATCAGCTCATTGTTCAGACGCAACGGCAGGGAGCGGATGGTTCTGACATTTTCGGTAACATCCTCGCCGGTGACACCGTCGCCACGGGTGGAGGCGATGGTCAGCAGACCATTGGTGTAGACCAGCTCAACTGCAAGACCGTCCATCTTGGGTTCGCAGAGATAGGCAATTCCGTGATCTGCCGGCAGGCCGAGAATCTTTTTGACACGCAGGTCGAACTCCCTGATTTCTTCCTCGTTGACGGCATTCTCCAGGGAGAGCATCGGCAGGCGGTGTGTTATGGCCCTGAATTTGTCAAGGCTGGCTCCCCCCACCCGCTGGGTTGGGGACTCGGGTGTCACCAGATCCGGGAAACGTTCCTCCAGGGTCTGCAATTCGCGGAAAAGCAGGTCGTAGTCGGCGTCGGTAATCTCCGGGCTGTCGAGCAGATAATAGAGCCGGTTATGGTGTTCCAGCAGGCGCCGCAACTCTTCAATGCGCCTGGCAGCGGTTTCAGAGGGGTCAGGCTGATCAAGAAGCGATAACTGCATCAGTTTCCTCACAGGATAGGTTGACTTCACGGCAGGGTACAGTATTATGCTCATAATTTCAATGATCCACGCAACACGGAACAGGCATGGAACAGGCAGAGCTGGACAAACTCCACCAATGGTTTGACAAGTATGTCCAGACCTATAATGACATCGATGGGGAAGGTTTCAGGAACATCCTCCTCAAGATCGAGCACACCCACAAGGTGTGTACCATCATGGGCCTCCTTGTTGCCGGAGAAGGGCTTTCACCTGAGGAGGCCCGCATTGCCGCCACGGTGGCCCTGCTGCACGATGTGGGACGTTTCCCCCAATACCGGCGCTGGCGCACCTTTCGCGACAGCGACTCCGACAACCACGCCCGCCTGGGGATTGATGTCATTCGAGAGCAGCAACTGCTGGAGAATTTACCTCCCTCGGAGCAGCTGCTGATCGAGGAGGCGGTCCGTTTCCATAATCTGCTGACGCTGCCGGAGCATGTGCAGTCTCCAACCACGCTATTCATACGACTGATCCGCGATGCCGACAAGCTTGACATCTGGCGGGTCTTTCTGGAACTTTTCGATCTGCCCGAACAGGAACGGGCCTCTGCGGCCTGCCTGGGGCTGCCCGACCTGCCGAGTTACACTCCTGCCTGCCTGATGGCCTTGCAGGAACAACGTGTCGTCCGGCTGGAAGAGTGCCGCGTGGTCAACGACTTCAAGCTGTTGCAGATATCATGGGCACTTGATCTGTCTTTTCCCACATCGTATCGCCTGCTGCTGGAGCGCGATTATCTGCCGCAGCTTGCGGCAACACTCCATGGCCGGATGGATGTGTCAGCTGCCTTAAAGGGAATACTAGCCGAGGCGGCACGCAGGGCCGGGAATTAGACGGAAGCAAGGTTTCACCTTGACATTCCGACCCATGGCTTAGAGAATATTTTTTCCATATCCTTCATTTAGGAGATCCTGATGCCCCTTGTCAAACACCTGATACCTGCAGATAAGCTTCGCTGGAGCTGCGACCCCGCCCTGTTTGATTTTGAAACAACCGAACAGCTTCCCGACCTGGATGATGCCATTGGCCAGAAACGGGCAATGCGTTCCATCGAGTTCGGCCTCGGCATGGAGGAAACCGGATTCAACCTTTATATCTCCGGAGAAACCGGCACCGGGCGGAATTCCACCATCCGCGGCATCCTCAAAAAAAGGGGCCGGAACGAACCGCAACCATGCGACTGGGTCTATGTCTATAACTTCAAGGATAACAACTCGGCAGTCTCCCTGTCGCTGCCCGCAGGCCAGGGCAGCCAGTTGTCAACCGACATGAAGGAACTGATCGAGGAATTTAAGACTGATATTCCCAAGGCACTGGAGAGCAAGGAATACGAAATCCTCAGATCCGAAATCCTAGAAGCGTATCAGGAAAAAAACAATGAACTTTTTCAGGGGCTGGAGAAGAGTGCCGAAGAGCATGGTTTTGCTCTGCAGAGGACCGTATCGGGCCTGGTGATCGTTCCGCAAAAGGACGGCAACAACTACACCCAGGAAGAGTACGAGGCCCTCTCCGACGAGGATCGCGAGAAGCTGGAGCAGATCGGCAAGGAACTGACCGAAAGTCTTAATGATGTCCTTCGGCAGGTGCGGGACAGCGAGAAGTTCACCAAGGAAGCACTGTCCCAGGCTGACCGCGATCTGGGGATGTCCTGCCTGGGTCATCGCCTGGAACCACTCAG
This sequence comes from Geobacterales bacterium, assembly GCA_041738275.1. Classification (GTDB taxonomy): domain Bacteria; phylum Desulfobacterota; class Desulfuromonadia; order Geobacterales; family Pseudopelobacteraceae; genus JACPFJ01. The sequence continues at coordinate 12,404 of JBGSQD010000174.1, read as the reverse complement.
GGAAAAGTATGCCGGTCTGGACAAGGTATCCACTTACCTGGATGCCATCCAGGAAGACATCCTGCTCAACCTGGAAGATTTCAAACCACAACCACCGCAACCACAGATTCCCGGTCTGAAATTGCCGCGTCAGGAGCCGACCTTCGAGCGCTACGAGGTCAATATCCTGGTGGACAACAAGGAAACCGAAGGCGCCCCGGTCATCTTTGAATCAAATCCCACCTACAACAATCTCTTTGGACGTATTGAGCACGTCATGCAATATGGCGGCACGGCGGTGACCGATTTCACCATGATCCGCTCCGGGGCGCTGCATCGCGCCAACGGCGGCTATCTGGTGATCGACGCCCGTGAGATGCTGATCAACCCTTTTGTGTGGGATTCGCTCAAGCGCTGTATCCGCACCGGAGAGATCAGGATAGAGGATGTACTGGAGCAGTACCGCTTCATGACCATGGTGACCCTCAAACCCGAACCGGTACAGCTTCAGACAAAGATCGTCCTGATCGGCACACCCTGGATCTATTACCTGCTGTTTTATCTTGACCCGGACTACCGGAAGTTTTTCAAGGTCAAGGCCGAGTTCGACAGCCACGTTGCCCGCTCACCGGAGATTATGCGGGATTATGCCCTGTTTGTCGCCACCAAGTGTCGCTGCGAAAAACTGCTGCACTTTGACCGTAGCGGCATGGCCGCCATGCTGGAGCATACGGCCCGCATGGTGGAGGACCAGCACAAACTCTCCTCACAGTTCATGGAGATCGCCGACTTTATCCGCGAGGCCAGCTATTGGGCCAAGAAGGACGGCCATACGATTGTAACCGATTCCGATGTACTCAGGGCAGCCGAGGAAAAGCTGTACCGGGCCAACCGGATCGAAGAGCGTCTCCAGGAACTTTACGAGGACGGCACCATCCTGGTGGACACGGACGGCGCAGTGGCCGGACAGATCAACGGGCTTTCGGTGATCGGGCTGGGAGACCACACCTTCGGCCGCCCGTCCCGTATTACGGCCCAGGTTTATACAGGTCAGGCAGGGATGGTCAATATCGAGCGAGAGGTCAAGCTCTCCGGGCCGATCCACGACAAGGGGGTCATGATACTGACCGGCTACCTGGGTGGTACCTTTGCTGTGGAGCGCCCGTTATCCCTGTCCGCCTCGATCTGTTTCGAGCAGTCCTACGACGGCATTGAGGGGGACAGCGCCTCATCCACCGAGCTGTATGCGATGCTGTCGGCCCTTGCCAATGTTCCGATCAAACAGGGGATCGCTGTTACCGGCAGCGTCAACCAGCGAGGGATAATCCAACCCATCGGCGGAGTCAATTTCAAGATTGAAGGGTTCTTTGCCGTCTGCAAGTCAAAAGGACTGAACGGACAGCAGGGGGTTTTGATTCCCAAGACCAACGAGCGGCATCTGATGCTGAAAAATGAGGTTGTGGAAGCTGTCAGGGAAGGCAGGTTCCATATCTGGAGTGTGGAGACCATCGAGCAGGGGATCGAAATCCTGACAGGGATGACCGCAGGTGCGCGGGGCAAGAACGGGAAGTTCCCCAAGGGAACGCTCTACCATCTGGTGGATGAGCGACTGCGGACCATGGGAGAAAGATTGAAGCAGGCCGAAAAGGCCAAACGTAAGCCGAGGAAGAAAACCGCAGCAGCGGCTGCACCAAAATAAAAAGAGGTCGGGGTATGTATGGCTATTGAGTGGAGAGAATCACTTTCAATCGGGGTTGATCTAATTGATGGGCAGCACAAGGAATTGCTGCAGCGTTTCGACAAATTGCTGTGCGCATGCAAGGACGGCAAGGGGATCGATGAGTTGAAGGGATTGCTGCATTTTCTCGGTGACTATGTGATCACCCATTTCAGGGATGAAGAGGCGATCCAACGCCAGCATCAGTACCCCGGCTATCCGGAGCACAAGAAGCAGCATGACGGGTTTGTAGTTCGCCTGGAGGCCCTCAAACAGGAAATAAACACGCAAGGGATTGCTGTGCACCATGTCCTGGAAACGAACAACATGCTGCTCAAGTGGCTGATCAATCACATTTCCGTGGTTGACAAGGAGTTGGGGAAGTATCTTCAGGAGAACAGGCTGTAACTAACAAGTGAGGGCGCTTCAAACGGAAGCACCCTCACTTGTCGGCAGGATTGTACAACAAACAAGTACTTATTAATCGCAATCTTCACGCCACAGGCAGGTATCCTGTCCGCAGTTGTCAGACTTGCCGGTTCCAAAACAGAGCTCGTTATTTTCCGCTTCCTGGATAGCACGTATCAGGTCGGCCTTCTTCATCTTGCCAACCTTGATGTTGTGTTTCTTGGCGATTTCCTTGATCTCGTCGATTTTCATGCCGCTGTCTCCCCTTTTGTGTCATGTGGTGTGATGGGCAGAGTGCCAATGGGAGTAGTATAACGATCATTCAGAAAAATTCAAGTTTTCGTTGGATAAATCAAATTATTGCAGCCCATGGTCTGCACTCCGGTTTGACAGAGTGGCAGCTTTATACGCGGATACCGGTGATACGGAACAGCGCCTCGCGGTACTTCTCGGCGGTCTTTTCCAGGATCTCCGCCGGCAGCGGCGGGGCCGGCGCGGTCTTGCCCCAGTCAAGGGTTTCCAGGTAATCCCGCAGAAACTGTTTGTCGAAGCTTGGTTGTGGACCGCCGGGCTGGTACTGGTCTTTCGGCCAGAAACGGCTTGAATCAGGGGTCATGCATTCATCGATGATGATAAGCTCATCGTTGTAAACGCCGAACTCGAACTTGGTGTCCGCGATGATGATCCCCTTCCGGTCGGCCAGGTCACGAGCCCTGGTGTAAATCTTGAGGGTGTAGTCGCGGGCCTGTTCTGCCAGATCCCGACCACAGATATTAATCATTTCTTCAAAGGTGATATTCTCGTCGTGCGCTCCGAGATCAGCCTTGGTGGAAGGCGCAAAAATCGGCTCGGGCAAACGGTCGGATTCCTTCAACCCCGCGGGCAGCTTGATGCCGCAGATGGAACCGGTAGCCTTGTAATCCTTCCAGCCTGAACCGGAGACATAGCCGCGAACGATGCATTCGGCGGCAAGAGGCTTGGCCTTCTTGACCCACATGGAACGCCCTTTGAGAACATCTGCGTAGGGTTGACACTCGGCGGGAAAATCAGCCACATCAGTGGAGAGAATGTGATTCTTGACAATGTCCTCCATCTGACGGAACCAGAAGGTGGAGATCTGCGTCAGGACAAAGCCCTTGTCCGGGATCGGTTCGTTCATGATCACGTCAAAGGCCGACATGCGGTCTGATGTGACCAGCAGCAAGGTATCACCCAGATCGTAGATATCACGCACCTTGCCGCGCGCCATGAGTTTCAGCCCAGGAAAATCTGTTTGCATAACAAGTTGTGACATAACTATCTCCTATTTATCATCGATAAGTGCCTGGTTAATATCGATCTTGGCTTTGGACCGCAGATCCTTGACCCATTTTCCAAGCTCATCTTCCTGCTTTTTCGGGAGCATCCTCTGCTTGATCTGCTCCTTGTTCTTGTCGAATTCCGCTTTGGGTGCTTCAATCCGGCTTTTCAGGCGCACGGCATACCAGCGATTGCCCACCTTGAAAGGTGTTGCAGCTGCCGGAGCGGCAGCGGTAAGCGCATAAGCCGCCTCCATCAGATCAGGGGCATTACCGATGAGCGGTACGTCACCCTTGGCTGAATAGGCAAAGTCGCCGGTAACCTGCGTTTTCAGGACCGCCTTGGCTGCCAGCTGCCTGGCGGCATCTTCCGCCTTTTTCTGGGCCAATTCTATGGACTTGGCCTCCTTGGCCTTCAATTCCACCGCAGCCTTGATCTCAGCCAGGGGTGGAACTACCGACGGCTTGCGCTCCTTGACCTTGAGGATATAGATCCCCTTGGCGGTCTCCACCGGCCCACCCAGTTCGCCCTGCTTGAGTTCCAGAGCCTTTTTGAGTACGGCAGCCTCATTGGCCAGCACCAGTGGCGGCGCATTAGCCGCAAAGATCGGCGTATCCTGAACCTTCAAATTCAGTTGGCCGGCAATCAGGTTCAGATCGCCGGACTTGATATTTTTGTACAGCGTATCTGCCGCCAGCTCAAAAGCCTGCTTTGATGCCTTTTGCTTCAATGCATCGGCCTTGACCTTATCCTTGACATCAATGAGCGGCAGGATTCCGTCCTTGCCCTGCCAGCGGTCAATGTTCTTCTGGTAGAAGGTCTGAATCTCATCCTCGGTCAGGGTCAGCTTGGCAGCCTGGGAGGAGGGATCAAGCAGAATATAGGAAATCGCCACCTTCTCGGGTGTCTTGAAGGCATTCTGGTTTTTCTGCAGAAAATCGTTCAGCTCTGCTTCCGTAAGCTTCACCTCGCCAATCACTTCGGCCGGTGCAAAAGAGACGTATTCCAGCTCAAGCTTGTCGTTTTCCTTCTTATACTGGGCCAGGGCATCGGCGTCGCTGACCGCAACCTTATCCTTTATTGCCTGGCGGGCTTTTTGGAGGATCAGCTCACTCTTCTGTCCCTCCTCGAAGTCCTTGGTGGTGACCCGGTTGCCTTTGAGAAGTTGCTGATACAGATTGAAATCGAACCTTCCGTCCTTCTGGAACGTGGACATGGCTTCTATGGAGGCGGCCACGTCATCCTTGGAGACCTTGATCCCCATGGACCTGGCCTCCTTCATGATCAGGTAGTTGTCAATCAGGTTATCCAGGGCAACCTTTTTCAGTCCCAGCATCTTTTCCATCTCGGCAGGGATGGTCTGACCGTAGATCTGCTGGTACATGTTTCTGATACGCTGATAGGAGCTCTGATAATCCTCCAGGGTGATCTTGTGGCCATTCACCTTGGCGGCGTAGCCGAGAGAACTCCCCGGACCGTCGCCTCCACCTTTGCCCCACACCAGGAAGATCGTGCCGACAAATGAAAGGACGATGATAACGAACACAATTTTGATGATGAACGATTGTTTTTTCTGACGAATAAGGTCCAGCATGGGCGAAGAGCTCCTTGGTCGGTTATGATAAGTTTAAACACCGCTGTTGGCGGCCTAAAGGCGAAATAATACTATACGTACCAGTTGATTGCAAGCTGTTGTTTAAGCAGCCTATCCCGGTTTACATTCTGTCCCTATCTGTGCTAACGTGCAGCAGACATTCAGCACAGGCACCACGAGGATATCCTGATGGAACTGAGTTTTTCCCGTTCTAACGATGAAATAGATCAACTTATCAAAAAGCTGTTTGAGCTCTCCGGCGGTATTCACCACCCCAAGATCATCCGCGAGATGGTGCTGTCCTCCCTCAAGCTGGGACAGGAAATCGATTACCTGGCAGACCTCAAGCTGGTCAACCGCACCCTGAGGGAGATGCGCTATACCGCCAAGGTCTTCGGGCCGTACCGGCACAAAAAAAAGGTGACCATCTTCGGCTCGGCGCGCACTGAACCGCATGAGGAGATGTACCAGAAATGCCTCCGCTTCAGCCACCTGCTGGCGGAGAAGGGCTATATGATCATCACCGGCGGCGGCCCCGGCATCATGCAGGCCGGCAACGAGGGGGCCGGCAGCGAAAACTCGTTTGCCGTCAACATCCGCCTCCCCTTTGAACAATCGCCAAACCCGGTCATGTTCCGCAATCCACGGCTGATCACCTACAAATATTTCTTCAACCGCAAGGTGGCCTTTGTCAAGGAAGCGGATGCCGTGGTCGTCTTTCCGGGCGGCTTCGGCACCCTGGATGAGGCCATGGAGGTGTTCACCCTGGTGCAAACCGGCAAGACCTCCCCCAAGCCGCTGATCCTGATCGACGACGCCGACGGCTACTGGGAACAGTTTTTCGACTTCGTCAAGCAGAGCCTGCTGGTGAAGGGCTTCATATCCGGCGAGGATTTTTCCATCTTTACCATTACCAAGGACGAAAATGAAGCGGCCGCGGTGATCGAGACCTTTTACCGCGTCTATCATTCCATGCGATTCATCGATCACAAACTGGTCATCCGCCTGAACAAAAGGCTCACCCCTGATCAGATCGCCACCCTGGAGGATGAATTCTCCGAACTGATCAAGGACGACGACCATATCATAAGCTGCAATATGTTCCCCGAAGAGATCGATGAGCCGGACCTGGCTGATCTGGCGCGTATCTATATGCGCTTTGATCACCACCATTACGGACTGCTGCTGGCCTTCATCCACCGGATCAATACGTTCTGAGGAAAACCTCCGAGGTTTTCTTTAGCCCGTTGTCTGGGTCAAGACCTCGGAGGTTTTTACCCCCTTCATATATACTTCATAGATTTTGACTTTCCCCCCTCACTGTGATATAAATACGCACTTTTTTCTCGTATAAACTTACTTTTCCCCAACATTCCTGTAAATTAAGATACGGAGGTATCAGTCATGTTCAAAGGAAGTATCGTCGCTATCGTAACACCATTCAGCAACGGAGCGGTTGACGAGCAGAAACTGCGCGAACTGGTGGATTTCCAGATCGAGAACGGAACCGACGCCATCGTAGCCTGCGGCACCACCGGCGAGTCGTCCACCCTGGATTACGAAGAGCACATGGACGTCATCAGGATCGTTTTCGAGCAGGCCAAAGGGCGGGTCCCGGTGATCGCCGGCACCGGATCCAACTCCACCGCCGAGGCCATCGAGCTGACCCAGAAGGCAAAAGATCTGGGTGTTGCAGGGGTGCTGCTGGTAACGCCCTATTACAACAAGCCGACCCAGGAAGGGCTGGTGCGCCACTATACCGCCATCGCCGACGCTGTAGACATCCCCCAGATCCTTTACAACGTGCCCGGCCGCACCGGGGTCAATATGCTCCCGGAAACCGTGGCCCGTCTGGCCCCGCACAAGAATATCGTCGCCATCAAGGAGGCCACCGGCTCCCTGCAGCAGGCTTCCGAGGTCATGGCGCTCTGCGGCGACCAGATCGACGTCTTCTCCGGCGACGACTTCATCACCTTCCCGATGATGGCCTGCGGCGCCGTGGGCGTCATCTCCGTGCTGGCCAACATCATGCCCAAGACCGTTGGCGACCTGACCGACGCCTTCTTTGCCGGCGATCTGGCCAAGGCCCGCCAGCTGCACCTTGACACCTTGAAAATCGGCAATGCCATGTTTATCGAGTCCAACCCGATCCCGGTAAAAACAGCCCTCGGCCTGATGGGCAAGTGCTCGGACGAGGTCAGACTGCCGTTGTGCGAAATGGGTGCGGCCAATAAGGCCAAGCTGGAAGCAATTATGAAAGAGTACAAGCTTATTTAGAAGCGAGGCTTTTCCGCCCTGGCGGCGTAAGTCTTCGGGATCCCTTGTGCGGCGTAGCGCTGCTACGCCTCCGCGCAATCCCTCGACAGCCTTGCCAGGACGAAAACTCCTCGCTTCAAAGGTTAAAATCAACAATATTTTAAAGTTCGGCCGGTTTATGCATATTTTGGCCATAACAGGAGTATAGACATGATTAAGATAGCTGTTTGTGGCGCTGCCGGCCGTATGGGACATCACATCATCAATTCCATAGTAGAGGCTGAAGGAGTTGTACTCTCCGGTGCCCTGGAACGTCCCGGCCACCCGCAGACAGGCCAGGATGCCGGGATGATCGCCGGCTGCGGAGCATTGGGGGTAAATATCTCCGATGACCTGAACGCCGTCATTGCCGGTTGTGACGTGATGATCGACTTCACAGTTCCCAAGGTGTCGCTCAAAAACCTGGAGGCCTGCGCCCTCAAGAATAAGTCCATCGTGATCGGCTCCACAGGGTTTACCCCCGAGGAACGCGCTCTTGCGGTCGAGCTGGCGCGTGACATACCGGTGGTTATTGCCCCTAACATGTCGGTGGGGGTCAATGTCTGCTTCAAGGTACTCAAGGATGTGGCCAAGACCCTGGGTGACGACTTTGACGTCGAGATCGTTGAACTGCACCACAACAAGAAAAAGGATGCGCCTTCCGGCACTGCCTTGCGCATGGGCGAGGTCGTGGCCGAGGCGCTGGGTCGTGACTACAACCAGGTTGCCAACTACCACCGCGAAGGGATCTGCGGTGAACGGACCAAGGAAGAGATCGGTATGCAGACCGTGCGCGGCGGCGACATCATCGGCGAACACACAGTCTATTTCATAGGTCAAGGGGAGCGAATCGAGATTTCCCACCGGGCCATGACCCGCGACATGTTTTCGCGCGGCTCGGTGCGGGCTGCCAAATGGGTAACATCACAGAAACCGGGAATCTACGACATGCAGGATGTATTGGGGCTGAAATAGGATATACTTAAACCAGCAGCAACTTCTCTGCTGATATCCATTATCCTGAACTGCATTCAATCGCGACTCGGAGAGACGACCTGTAATGGAGCCGACATTCCCAGCCACACGTCACAGCATCACCTTCAGGATGACCGTAACGGTCTGCGCCTTCCTGATCCTGTTTCAGGTCCTGCTGGCTGCAGTGATTTTTTTCTATTTCAAACGGGAATTCAAACAGACCATCTCGAACCAGCAGTTTACCCTGCTGACTTCGCTGGCACAAAACATCGACCAGAAGCTATTGTCCTCCCAAAAGGTCATTGTCGATGTTTCCAGGACTCTCACCCCTGAAATAATATCTGACAGTGAAGCAGCGCAAAAGTATCTGGATAGTCGCCCTGGAACCCATAGCCTCTTTGACAACGGCCTGTTTCTCATTTCAGCCGATGGTCGAATCATCGCCGAATCACCATATCTCCCGAACCGGCGCGGGCGGGACATCTCCTTCAGGGATTTCTACAAAAAAACAATCTCTACCGGGCTACCGGTCATTTCGGAACCCTACCTCTCGACCCACACCCCCGGAGCACCGGCCATCATGTTTACCGCTCCGGTAAAGGACAAGGGAGGAAAACTGCTCGCCATACTTGGCGGCAGCCTGAACCTGTTGAGTAATAATTTCCTGGGTGAGCTGTCGCGCACCCGCATTGCAGAAAACGGTTATCTATATATCATCGCTCGTGATCGAACCTTGATCATGCACCCGGACCAGTCGCGGATCATGACGCGGCCCGTAACCATTGGGTCTAACAAACTGCTTGAGGAGGCATTCCAGGGGTTTGAGGGTAGTGGTGAAAATGTCAACTCTCGAGGTCTGCGCTCGTTGACTTCATTCAAGCGTTTCAAGGCCACCGACTGGATCATGGGCGCCAACTATCCGCTGTCCGAGGCATATGCGCCGATCTATCTGTTCCAGCGGTATCTTTTTGCGGCTATTGTTATCGGCACGTTATTAAGCATACTGGTAGTCCGGCTGATAACGGGTCGTTTTACCAGTACCCTGGTGCGGTTTGCCGATCATGTGAAGAACATCTCGACCAAACAGGATGAAGACCGCCTTTTTATCAATGTTTCCAACGATGAAATAGGCATTCTGGCCAGAACCTTCAATACGATGATCCAGAATGAAGACCAGAAGAGTGACCTGCTGACTTATACCAGCACGCACGATTCCCTGTCAGGACTGTTTAACCGCACCTATTTCGACAGCGAGACGGCACGCCTTTCCCGTGGTCGCGTGAAGCCGATCTCGGTGGTCATGGCGGATATCGACAACCTCAAGTTGTGCAACGACACCATCGGCCATGCGGCAGGTGATGCCCTGATCAAGGCCACGGCACAGGTATTGATCGAATCGTTTCGCGCCGAGGATATCGTTGCCCGGATCGGTGGCGATGAGTTTGCCATTCTACTGCCGGGAGTGGACACGGAACAGGTGGCGACCGCCGTGGAGCGTGTCATGGAAGCAGTTGCCAAATTGCCCAACCTGGACAACGGCTTTAATTTTTCCATCTCGCTCGGCCAGGCTACCAGCGAAACCCCCGAAGGCCTGGAGGATGCCATCAAAAAGGCGGATCAGGAAATGTACAAAAACAAAACAGCGCACAAACAGACGCCGGCCTGAGTTTTTTTCACAGGAGCCGTTTCGACACCGCATGTTATCCCGCTAAACTGGACTGGATATAGCAGGGCCTTGTTGAACAATACTATTACGCTGGAGGAATTTGTGGCAAAAATCAACGACAACTACCTGAAACTGAAAGCTGGTTACCTGTTCCCCGAGATCGGCCGCCGCGTGCGTGCCTTTGCCGAGGCCAACCCGAACGCCAAGGTCATTCGCCTGGGCATCGGCGATGTCACCCGCCCCCTGGCCCCGGCGGTGCTCAAGGCCTTCCACGATGCCGTAGACGATCTGGGCACCACTGAAAACTTTGCCGGCTACGGCCCGGAGCAAGGATACGACTGGCTGATCAACGCCATCATCGAGAAATCCTACAAGCCGCTCGGTGTGTCGCTGAAGACCGAGGAGATGTTCATCTCCGACGGCTCCAAATGCGACTGCGCCAACATCCTTGACATCTTCGCCCTGGACAACGTGGTGGCCATCGGCGATCCGGTCTACCCGGTCTACAACGACACCAACGTCATGATCGGCCGCACCGGCGAGGCCAATGAAAAAGGCTATTACGAGAACATCGTCTACATGCCGTGCAACGAAGCCAACAATTTCATTCCGGCGCTGCCGACGCAGAAGGTAGACATCATCTATCTCTGCTTCCCCAACAACCCGACCGGCACCGTGGCCAGCAAAGCCGAGCTGAAGAAGTGGGTCGATTACGCCATTGCCAATGACGCCGTGATCTTCTTCGACGCCGCCTACGAGGCCTTCATCACCAATCCGGAGATCCCCCACTCGATCTACGAGATTGAAGGGGCCAAGAAGTGCGCCATCGAGTTCCGCTCCTTCTCCAATACCGCCGGCTTCACCGGCGTGCGCTGCGGCCTGGTGGTCGTGCCGGAAGAGGTCATGGGCACGACAACAACCGGCGAGAAGTACAGCTTCAACAAGCTCTGGCTGCGCCGCACCACCACCAAGTTCAACGGCGCCTCCTACCCGGTCCAGCGCGCCGCCGCCGCGGTCTACAGTGAAGAAGGGTGGCAGCAGACCAAAGAGATCATCGATTATTACATGGAGAATGCCCGCATCATCCGTGAAGGGCTTACGGAAGCCGGTGTAACGATCTTCGGCGGTGTGGATGCCCCCTACATCTGGCTCAAGACCCCGGGCGGTATGACCAGCTGGGATTTCTTCGACAAGCTGCTGAATGAGTGCAACGTGGTCGGCACCCCCGGCTCCGGCTTCGGCCCGAGCGGGGAAGGGTTCTTCCGGTTGTCGGCCTTCGGCCATCGCGAGAATGTGATTGAGGCGGTGGAGAGGATAAAGAAGAACCTCAAATAGTTGGAAACGAAAGGGCGCTGATTGCAGCGCCCTTTCGTTTATGGTATTAGACAGATATGGGTAAACAAGAGATAGTTGACATAATCAGAGGCAGCAAGCAGGAGATGATGGCGCGCTACGGCGTGCAGCGACTCGGCCTGTTTGGTTCCTATGTCCGCGGACAGCAGCGTAAGCGGAGTGATATCGATATACTTGTGTCTTTCAGCCGCGACATCGACCTGTTCGACTTTGTTGATCTGCGGGAATTCCTTGAAGCCAAGCTCCACGGCAAGGTCGATCTGGTGATGGAAACGGCGCTTAAACCGGCTATCGGCAAGCGTATCCTGGCAGAGGTGGAGTATGTCTAAAGGGCGCGAGATAGGGGATTATCTGGACGATATCCGGACGGCTATAGCAGAGGTTAAGGAGTTTACCAACGGCATGACCTTCGATGAGTTCGCGGCGGACAAAAAGACTGTCAATGCCGTGATCAGGAGTCTTGAAGTGCTTGGTGAGGCGACCAAGCATATACCGGCGGCATTTCGCCGGAAACATCCTGCCGTTCCATGGGCCAAGATGGCCGGTATGCGGGATGTGCTGATTCATGATTACATGGGAGTTGATTTGAAGACGGTCTGGATGGTTGCGCAGGAGCGTTTGACAGAGTTGAAGCTGTTGATGGATGAGTTGAGTAATAAATAAGTAAACTGTCCCCGGAATTCCACCAAAGGACTTATTTGAGAACACATTTAAGGCAGTCAATCTTCTTTATTTTAATAACACTATGATAATAGATTGGTTTGCTTCATCGCAAGATTTTGATGATTTCAAAAAAATGAAAAATTATGACCTTATTATTGTGGATTTGGATCTTTCTCGAAAAAGTCAACTGGATGGATATTCTGTGATAGAAGTTGCAATAAGTGAAGGTGTCCCTGTAAATAAAATTTTGGTATTTACAGGATCTGACAGTGTGAAATCTAATTTGAAAGAAAAGAAGTTACCTAACTTAGCTATAATAACAAAACCTCCCTTGTACTCAAATATAGTTGATAAAATAAACGTGGCATTGAAATAATTATTAAATAGTGAAAGTCTGCGGGGTCAGTTCTAAGCTGGGGATTTGGGGGGGATTCGGGGGACACCATACTTAATTC
>JBGSQD010000155.1:0-6543 GCA_041738275.1 Geobacterales bacterium | reverse complement strand
CTCGATATTGCGTCCCTCCCCTTAGTTAAGGGGAGGACAGGTGGGGTTATGGTTTTGTGACAGAGTATTATGACCTGATCAATTAAACCTGTTTTTCCCCGCCGGCAATACCGGAATCAATCGGCAATCGCACCGTAAACTCGGTGCCCTCCCCCACCCTGCTGGTGACACTGATATCGCCGCCATGCTTGCGAACAATATCAGCGGAGATGGACAGCCCCAGACCGGTCCCCTTGCCCGCCTCCTTGGTGGTGAAAAAGGGGTCGAAGATCCGCTTTTGTACTTCTTCCTGCATCCCCTTGCCGGTGTCCTCTACCGACACAAATACACTGTCGCTGTCGCTCCAGGTACGAACAGTGATGCTACCCTGCTTTTCCATGGCTTGGGCGGCATTAACCAGCAGGTTCAAAAAAACCTGGTTGAGCTGCTGCGGATAGCAGACGATATCAGGAATCTCACCGAAGTTTCGCTCTAGAGTTGCGATGTACTTTATCTCATTCCAGGCAATGTTGATGGTGGTCTCCAGCGCTTCGTTCAGGTTGGTTCTGCAGCGATCAGCCTGATCAACCCGTGAAAAACTTTTCAGGTCCTGCACGATGCGGCGTACCCGGTTGGCGCCATCCAGACTTTCGTTGACCAGTTCCCGCACATCACTGATGATGTAGTCCACCTTTAGTTTTTGGCGGAGTTTGTCAATCTGTTCTGAATCCGGATGAACCGCGCAAGAACCGAGAGAATGCTGCAGCGCTGCGATGTACTCATCCAGACGGTCGGCGTATTTTCCCAGCGAGGTCAGGTTACTGGTGATAAATCCCATGGGATTATTGATTTCATGAGCTACACCCGCTGCAAGCTGCCCGATGGAGGCCATCTTTTCCTGCTGTATGATCTGCCCCTGCATCTGCTGGAGGAGAATTTCGCTATGCTTACGCTCCGAAATATCGGTAAACGTAGCTACAATGCCTCCTGATTTGCCCTTGTCCAACAGATAGGGGGCCTTGGTGATAATGACATCGCATTCCACACCTTCGGCATTCACCAAGCTGGCTTCATAGCGGCAGGGCTGGTTGCTACTCAGACACTCCCGGTCCATCTGATCGTGCAGTTCATGAGGCTCCATCAGTTTCAGACCGCGCATGCTGCGTTTGATCAATTCCAGCTGAGTTAATCCGAAAAACTGCTCAAAAGCCCGATTACAGCCGATGTAATGTCCGACCTTGTCTTTATAGAACACCGGCGTGGGGATGGCATTGATGATCTCCTGGGTAAAGCGCAACTGCTGATTGAGCCGTTCCAACAGCACCTTTTCGCCATGATCTTCCGGTGTAGGACTCATTGCTGCTCCTTATCATCACAATGTGCCGGTTGCAATGGAAGACGGATGGTAAATGTCGATCCTTTACCAAGCACGCTGTCAACGGAGAGATCGCCGCCATGTCGTTTAATGATTTCAGACGATATTGAAAGCCCCAGGCCGGTCCCCTTGCCAACTTCCTTTGTTGTGTAAAATGCGGTAAAAATCTTATCCAGGCTTTCAGGAGCAATACCGCATCCGGTGTCGGAGACCGCTATAAACGCATTATTCTGGTCGCACCATGTTCGGATAATGATCTCCCCAAATTTATTGCCCTTGGTTTCGATTGCATGGCCAGCGTTGATCATCAGATTCATGAGAACCTGGCTGATCTGTTGCGAATTGCAATTAACAGGCGGAATATCACCATATTCCTTTTTAAGTTCAGCAACATATTTGATTTCGTTCCAGATAATACTTATGATTGTGTCACAACTTTTGTTGAGATCAACCGGTTTCATCTCCTGCATATCGTGGTGAACAAACCCTTTCAAATCTCTGACAATTGTAATGATCCGCTCAACGCCTTCAAAACAATCCTTAAGTATCGAGCCGATATCACGAGTAACAATCTCAATATGCAGCCTGGAACGCTCTGCTGCCAACCTGTCCCGAGCTGATGAACTGCACTCATGCTCCGCCAGATCGTCTATTATTCCGATATATTGACCAAGCTTGTCGGTGTGTTTGACAAGTGATTCAAGATTACTGTTGATAAAACCGATCGGATTGTTGATTTCATGGGCAACTCCTGCGGCAATCTGGCCAATGGAAGCCATTTTATCCTGCTGGATCATGTGAATCTGCATCTCTGTTCGCTCTATCTCAGCCCGCCTGCGCTCGGTAATATCATTAAGGACAACCAGCATCCTGTTCGTAATAGGAACTCCATAGATTTCGACGATTCGAACCGTTCCGTTCTTGCAGGTAACCAGATACTCATCAGCAGGTCGGACAGTCCCGCCGTCGCGGAGCACCTTTTCCAGCGCAGTCTGCCACAAACCTGAGACTTCTGCACGGTACTGCGGGTCTGGATAGGCCAGTTGCCACCATGATTCAGCAGTGGGAATATCGGCTGGTGTGTAACCGAAAGTTGCTGTAAAAAGGTCATTTAGCAGCTCGATATTTCCAGCATGGTCACTTATGGCAATAGGCATGGGACATTCCACGATGAATTGCCGAAAAAGTTGTTCACTTTCCTGCAACTTCTGGTTAGCAAAATCCAATTCCGCCATCTTCTTTTCCAGCTTGCGAAACAGTGCCTCGCTGTAATCCATGAGCAGAGTTCTTTCGTCGAGTGATTCTTCTGCTGAAGATTGAACTTCCCCGCTACGGGAACTGCTCAGCACTTCATGGATGATGGCCATCAGAGCTTCCGGTTCCTGGGGCTTAATGACAAAACGGTCTGCACCAAGGCTCAGCGCCAGCGCCTCGTCCTTTTTTTCGACAAAAGTAGCTGTATAGAATATGAACGGTATCTGCTTGAGTCGTTTATCAGCTTTACATTCCCGGCAGAGGACATAGCCGTCCATTACCGGCATAAGAATATCGGATATGATCAGATCCGGGGCTATATTTCTGGCTGATTCAAGAGCTTTGGCGCCATTACTTGCAGTGCGAACGTCAAAACCGTTGCCTTTCAGCAACACCTCCAGGAAATAAAGGTTTTCCGCTATGTCATCGACAATCAGAATGCTTTGCACGGTCTTGTGTCCTCACTGAGTAGACTGGATGATGTGACGGTTCAGCTATTTTTACCGTCAAAGACATATCTTAATTTTGCAGCAAGTTCGGTTGGAGTCAGTGGCTTCATTAGAAGTAGCGCGTCATCTTCCAGTAATTTTCGTCCCTGAATAAGATCTGAAGGATAGCCACTGGTAAAGATTATTTTTATGTCACTTCTGACGCGCCTGAGTTCAAGAGCGGCCTCGTTACCGGTTTTATTCGGCATAACAAGATCCATCAGCACCAGATCCACGTCATTTAACCTGTCACGGAACAGTTCGACCGCCGCCTGGCCATCCTGGGCAAACAGAACCGAATAGCCAAGACCTGTCAGAAACAATCCCAGATACTGTCTGATGGCCGCCTCATCATCAACGACCATAATAGTTTCGTTGCCACCACGTAGCGGTTCATGGCTAACACTCAAACCGCTCGAAGAAACATCTCCTGCCATAAGTGGCAACAGTATTCTGAAGGTGGTACCTTGGTGCGGTTCGCTGTAGACGTTGATATGCCCTTTATGCTGGTTAACGATCCCGTAGATAATAGAAAGACCCAGCCCGGTTCCCCGGTCGGGTTCCTTGGTGGTAAAAAATGGTTCAAATATATTGTGCTGGGTTGCTTCATCCATACCGACTCCATTGTCAGCAACGGTAAGTACCACATGGCACCCCGGAGTTCCATACCCATGCAGGCGGATAAACTCTTCATCAATATAGATTATGTCTGTTCCAATAGAAAAAATACCGCCATCTGGCATGGCATCCCGCGCATTCGTCGCCAGGTTCATCAGCACCTGTTCGATATGCCCGTGGTCGGCAATTACCATGACATCTTCTTTCTTGAGGTCAAGGGTCAGCTTAACGTCCTCGCCAATAATTCTGCGCAGGAAAACATCCACGTTCCTGATACAGTCATTGATGTTGAGCAGTTCCAGTTTCATCTCCTGTTTCCTGCTGAAGGTCAGCAAGCTGCGTGTCAGATTAGCGGCCCTGTCGGCGGCAGTAAGAATCTGATCGATTTTGTCCCGTTGTGGATCATCACTGGGCATCTTCCTGCGCATCATCTCTCCAAAACCGATGATGACGGTCAGGATGTTGTTAAAATCATGGGCTATCCCGGTGGAAAACCGTCCGATGGCCTCCATCTTCTGCGTCTGGCGAAGTTGCTCCTCAAGGCGCTTCTGCTCGAAAATGGTTTCTTTAAGCTCCTGGTTTACCTGTTCCAGGTCGGCCATCTTCTTTTCCAGCTTGCGGAACAGCGCCTCGTTGTATTCCCTGAGCAGTTCGCCCTCGTTTTTAGATAAGAGCGGAGATAAGCTCTGTTCGCCTCTGCAGGCAGCAGCCAGCACATCTCTAATGATCGCCATCAATGCTTCAGGCTCCTGTGGTTTAATGACGAAACGATCGGCACCCAGTCCGAGCGCCAGCGCCTCGTCCTTCTTTTCGGTAAAAGTGGCGGTATAGAATATGAATGGTATCTGCTTGAGGCGCTCATCAGTCCGCCACTCCCGGCAAAGGGCATAGCCATCCATCACCGGCATGAGTATGTCCGATACGATCAGGTCCGGCAAGGTGTTCCGGGCCAACTCAAGGGCTTCCGCACCATTACTTGCGGAGTAAACCTCAAAACCGTTGCCTTTCAGCAACACCTCCAGGAAATACAGGTTTTCCGCAATGTCATCGACAATCAGCACGCTTTGCATGAACTTGTATCCTCAATCTTTCCGCGACAACAGATGCTGCTCAACCTGCTGCATAAAGGTATCAGGGTTTATAGGTTTTTCAATATATCCGTTGCATCCGGAAGCAAGGGCTTTGTCCCGGTCGCCCGCCATGGCATAGGACGTAACCGCCACAATCGGAATCCCGGCAAGATCGGGGTTGGTTCGCAATTGTCGCGCAACGGCATAACCATCCATGAGCGGCAGCTGGATATCGAGCAGGATCAGGTCGGGATGCACTGAAGCTGCTCTCTCTATTCCCTCCTGACCATCCATTGCAGCGAAAACCTCGTAGCCGTGCTTTTCCAGGATAAATGTTACCAGATATAGATTCTGCTCGTTATCCTCGATATACAGGATCTTTTTTTTCATACCTGATTCCTTTCAAGCGGAAGTGTAAAACCGAATGTGCTCCCCTTACCAGGACAGCTGTCTGACTGGATGCTGCCCCCCATCAATTCCACCAGTTTCTTGCAGATGGAGAGCCCCAGTCCGGTGCCTTCGTATTTACGGCTCAAGCCGGTGTCAATCTGATAGAACGGCTTGAACAGACGCTCAAGGTCATCCGCCTTGATGCCGATGCCTGTGTCGGTTACGGTGGTCACATAATTCCCCGCTTCACGTGTGCATCTGACAATGATCCCTCCCTGCTCGGTGAACTTGACCGCATTGCTGAGCAGGTTGAGCAGCACCTGTTCCACCCGTCGCTCATCGGCGCAGACGGTGCCGACATCTCCAGCAACATCGACGGTCAAATCAAGTCCCTTTTTCTCCGCAAGGGGGCGTACGCTCTGCACTACCTTGAGAACCGACTCCTGAAGGCTGAATGGCTCCATGGCCACCTTCAGCTGTCCCGCCTCGATCTTGGAAATATCCAGGACATCGCTGATCAGGGCGAGCAGATGGTTTGCGCTATTGCGGACCATGTTAAGCTGCTTGGTCTGCTCTTCGTTGATCGGACCTCCCAGACCCTGCAGAAGGATGCCGGTAAAGCCGATAATTGAATTGAGCGGCGTACGCAATTCGTGGGACATGGTTGCCAGAAAGGCCGATTTGATCTGATCGGCAGCTTCGGCGCGCTCCTTGGCTTCCTGCAGTTCGACGGCATGTATGGTGCGTTCTTGAAGCAACTGTTCCAGATGTACCTGATTGGTTTGTAATTGTGCTTCAGCTTTTTTGCGAATGGCTATTTCTTTCCCCAATTGCCGATTCCAGACAAGAAACAGAGCAAAAATAGCGAGCGCACCAGCAACAATTTTCCTGATCAATGAATAATCAACTTTCTGCTTATACTCCAGCGAAACCCACTTGCTATAGATTGCATTCTTTTCCGATTCCGGGATGGCAAGAAGCGCTTTGTCCAGTATGGTAGCCAGCAACGGGTTACTCTTTGAGACAGCGATCTGCAGTGTTGATTTTGGTATATTCAGCTTGCCCATCAGCTTCAGATTGTTGAGCAGTTCTTTTTTTATGAGATGGATAGCCACCGCACGATTTCCGGCGTAGGCATCAGCCTCGCCCCTTGAAACCGCATCAAGGGCTTCGGATGTCGAGGTGTATTCACGAATCATTACGTCGGGGAAGTTATTGCTGAAATAAGTAACGTTGAAGAAACCTCGCTCCAGGGCAATTGTTTTGCCGTTCAGATCCTGTTCTGTCTTGAAATAGGCGCCATCCTTGCGACCAACAATGGCATGCGGAATTACTATATAGGGCCGGGTAAAGTTGAACAGTGCCTCAC
>JBGSQD010000141.1:0-8028 GCA_041738275.1 Geobacterales bacterium | reverse complement strand
TTAACAGTGGCAGAGATCAGGGTTGCAACAACAACCGTGACTACGAACAAAAAACCGCTCTCGGCATAAAGCCGGTCGGCTACACTTTTGATAACCAGGAAGACCAGCAGAAAACTGAAGGCATTCAGTCCCAGATAAAGTCCGCTAAAGATATCCTTCAACAGCCCCAATAGCCATGCCATGGGAGTACCGAGCTCAAAGGAACCGCGAAGCGCCAGGTAGGCCATAATAATCAACAGCAGATCAGGCTTGAAGGGGGTGTCAACGTGGATCGGCAATACCGACGCCTGGAAAACCACCGCGAATACAACCGCACTGCCGAGCAGCAGGGCGCTGCGCCTACTCATATCCACCCCGCAGCACCACGAGCACCTCTTCCAGATGTGCTATGTTTACAGCAGGGCGGATGGTCACCGTCTGAAAGATACCGTACTCGCCCCGTTTAACCATGGTAACCTCGCCGATCGGAAGCCCTTTCAGGAACAGGCCGCCGATTCCGGAGCTAACCACCAAATCCCCGACCTTGACATCTTCCTCACGGGTGGTGAATTCCAGTGAGCAGAGCCCTCCCTCCTTGCCCTTGACGACTCCACGGGCACGCGAGCGCTGGATGGTAGCGGCAATACCGCTGGCATGGTCGGTCAATAACAGCACCCGAGACGTGGTGGGGGCAACCTTGACAATCTGCCCCACCACCCCGTCAGCCGCAAGCACCGCCATCCCGTCACGAATGCCACTGCTGCTGCCCCGGTCGATAATGACGGTGCGAAACCAGGAGGAGACATCTTCTCCAACCACCGAAGCCGAGAGGGATGGGGCCTTGACCGTGTTTTTCATCTCCAGCAGATGCTGCAGTCTTTGGTTGGACTTCTGAGCCTCGTTGCCGGCCACAAGCCGCGTATTCAGCTCTTTGATCTCGTCGTGCAATATCAGGTTTTCGCGTTTGACATCCACCAGGTTGACGTACCCGTCCCAAGCATCCTCAAAAAACCCGCTTAACCGCACTGCCGGCTTTAAAACAGGAGCAAAGAGTGTCATGACAACGCGTTCTATTACGTTGGCCTCACGATTGCGAGGTACATTGAGCGAATAGAATATCAACGCCACAAAGACACCTGTGCCGATCAGCATTATGAAACCGTATTTTTTAAACAAGTCCATATATCAATCCAGAAGGAGAAACCGGCGGTAAATTATAACAACAGCACCATGGAGTCTTGCCGACTTATCTGATGCCACAAAGATCCGCCTCGCCGTATACCCGCAGCAGATAGTCACGGTAGGAAGAATTGGGCGTTTCATTGATCACTGCGAGCATCTGCCCGCAATCTATGAAGCCACGACGGAGGGCGATCTCCTCCAGACAGGCAATCTTAAGTCCCTGGCGTGATTCAATGGTTTCTATAAAGATGCTGGCTTCCAGCAAACTCTTGTGCGTGCCGGTATCCAGCCAGGCAATACCCCGTCCCAGTTTCTCAACCATCAATTCATCTCGACGGAGGTACTCAAGATTGATATCGGTAATCTCCAGCTCGCCGCGAGGCGACGGTGCCATGGATTTGGCAATCTCAACGACGTTTTCGTCATACAGATATAGACCTGGAACAGCATAATGGGATTTGGGTTTATGCGGCTTTTCCTCGATACTGAGCACTTTACCGGCAGAATCGAACTCCACGACTCCGTAGCGCTCGGGATCCTGCACCTGGTAGCCGAAGATACGGGCTCCTCCCTGAAATTCAGCCACGATCCGATCCAGGTTCATCCTGCCGTAAAAGATATTGTCACCCAGTATCAAGCTTACCGGCTGATTATCAATGAACTCCTCTCCCACCAGAAAGGCCTGGGCAATTCCCTTGGGTTCAGGCTGCACCTTATAGGAAATGGTAATTCCCCAACGAGAACCGTCACCAAGAAGCGCCTCGAATCTTGGTGTATCATGTGGGGTTGAAATAAGCAGGACATCACGGATACCGGCCGTCATCAAGGTTGCCAGGGGATAATATATCATCGGCTTGTCGTATACCGGCTGCAACTGCTTACTAGCCACCAGTGTCAACGGAAAGAGGCGGCTGCCGGCCCCTCCGGCCAGGACAATACCTTTGGTGATGCCTAACGTCATGGCTGAATCCTTTAGTAAGTTAGAAAATATTTTCTGCGTTTTTTGCAGAGAATAATTTCGTTAACGCACTTATCCCGATTTATCGGGGCTAGTAAGTAGAAGTTAACGCACTTATCCCGTTTATCGGAGTTTGGAGGTAAATTCAAATTTTTGATTTTACACACCTGCCAGTTACCTGTCAAACTTGATCATTGCCCTTAATCACGGATATGACGGCAGCGAGCAGATCATTAAAGACCTCAACTCCATCAGGAAGATGTGCCTCCTCGGCAGCGCCATAACCGCTCCTCACCAGGATCGGTCTGCATCCTGCAGCTATCGCCGCCTCGATATCAGCCCGTTTGTCACCGATCATCACCGACGATTCCAGGTCGATGGCCAATCGTCCGGCAGCATCAAGGAGCATACCCGGCAAAGGTTTACGACAGCGGCAGGGCAAGGAGTAGCTCCCCTTGCCGGCTGGGTGATGGGGACAATACTGCCAGGCATCCACCCTCGCGCCAAAAACTTCCAGCTCGCGGGCAATGTGGCGATGAAGGATTTCTACATCTTCTTCCGTGTAGTAACCGCGAGCCACACCAGACTGGTTGGTGACGACCACCACCAGAATCCCGGCATCATTAAGCAGCCTGATCGCCTCCGGCGCACCAGGAACAAAGTCAAAATCCTCGATTCGGTATAGATAATCTATTTCCAGATTGATCGTACCGTCCCTGTCTAAAAAAACCGCACGTTTCATGTAAACAGATTCCCCTTTGACAAATTGGCAGAAAAACACTAAAAAGAATAGCTTAGTTCACAATTACAGAAACGGAAGCGATATCATGATCAAAACCAACAACCTCAAGATTTCCGGAATCACCCCAATCATCGCCCCAGCCGACCTGCGTCAGGTCTTCCCGTTGTCAGAAACCAACCGGGAATTCGTCAGCAGGAGCCGCGAACGGATCAAGGACATCCTCCACCGGCGCGACCGCCGCCTGATGGTGGTGGTCGGTCCCTGCTCAATCCACGACCCCGAAGCAGCCGTGGAATACGCCAAACGCCTTGCAACCCTTTCCCACCGGGTCAGCGACGAGCTGTTACTGATCATGCGGGTCTACTTCGAGAAGCCGCGTACCACTGTTGGCTGGAAGGGACTGATCAATGACCCTGACATGAACGGCACACACCTGATCTCCAAGGGACTCGGCATCGCCCGTGGCCTGCTAAGCCGTATCACCCAACTGGGGGTGCCGGTAGCCAATGAAATGCTCGATCCGATTACACCGGAATATGTAGCGGATATGATCAGCTGGGGTGCCATAGGCGCTCGCACCACCGAATCGCAAACTCACCGCGAACTGGCCAGTGGTCTTTCCTTTCCCATCGGTTTCAAAAACGGTACCGACGGCAACCTGCAGATTGCCATCGACGCAATGAAGGCAGCGCAACATTCGCACAGTTTCCTCGGCATCAACCGCGAGGGACGCACCTCAATCATCCAGACCACCGGCAATCCGGACGTGCATATTGTACTGCGAGGCGGCTCGCGTAAAGTCAACTATCATCCCGAAGATATTACCAACACCGAAGAGAGTCTCACCAAAAACGGACTGTTTCCCACCATCATGGTGGATTGCAGCCACGGCAATTCCAACAAGGATTACCAGAAGCAGCCGGAGGTGCTTGACAGCGTTATCCAGCAGATCCTGGCAGGCAACACATCACTCTCAGGGGTGATGATCGAGAGCAATCTGGAAGCCGGCAACCAGAAGGTTCCGGCCGACATCAGCCAGCTCAAATACGGTGTCTCCATTACTGATGCCTGTATTGACTGGGAAACTACCGAGAAGATCCTTCTGAACGCCCATAGCCAGTTGAAGAAACGGAAATAATAATCCTCCAGGGGCGGAGCAGAAAACCTGTTTCGCCCCTACTCCACCTCGTACATCAGGCGCATGCCGCCGGCTGCTCGCCCCAACGGTCCGTTGAACGTGCTCTCCGCCCCCTCAACCAGTAAATCCAGATAATTGACCTTTTTCTTGGGCGGCAGAACAATCTCCGGCTCTCCTTTGATTCCGGCCTGTTTTCCGGCCTCTTCGATGGCATCCTGCAGCGTTCCCAGACGATCCACCAGCTTGAGAGCCTTGGCCTGCTCACCCGAAAGAATGCGGCCGTCGGCAATCTTGCGCACCTCTTCGACCGGCAGCTTTCTGCCCTCTGCCACTGCCCTGACAAACTGCTCGTGGGTGTTATCGATCACTGCCTGCAGCATGGCCCGGTCCTCTTCAGTAAATTGACGCACCGGCGACCCTGAATCCTTGTACTTGCCGGTCTTGAGCGTATGGGCCTTGATGCCGATTTTGTCAATCAATGCCTCTATATTGGAGAGCTTGAGGATCACTCCAATGCTGGCGGTGATCGTGCCTGGATTGGCATAGATCATTGTGGCTGGTGCGGAGATATAGTATCCTCCGGATGCGGCCAGGCTGCCCATTGATACGATGATCTTCTTCTTGGCGGCAAATTTCCGGACCTCATCACAGATCTCCTGAGATGGCGCAACAACACCTCCTGGTGAGTCAACCCTCAACACTACCGCCTTGATACTGTCCTTTTTGAGAAAATGACGCAACTGACGAATGGTGTCCTTGGAATCTAGAATCATCCCCTTGACCTCGATCAAGCCGATTCCCTGCCCATCAACAAGTTTGCCGTCAGTATCGCCACCCAGCAACGCCTTGGCTATCAGTACCGAAAACATGAATAGCACCACAAAAAACATGGCACACCCGGCAACCACGTAAAACATTTTTTTTGACATAAGCACCCTGCCTTGCAACTTAATATAGTTTTATTAACATTACTATTCTGCTACATTATTACGTCAGAAATAATTCAGTGATCATACTTATCTTTTTGACCGGACTAAGCATATGAAAATTATTGTCATTTCCGATACCCACGGCAACTTCCCGCTTGCCCTGCGAGCCTGCGAACATGCCGGGCCGATCGATGCTGCCATTCATTTGGGAGACAGCGACGACGGCAACGACGCCGACCTGCTGGAACAATTTCTCGATGTTGACGTCATCAAGGTGGCCGGCAACTGTGATCCTGGTTCAGACGCACCAAGGGAATTGATCTGGGAGTGTAAAGGCAAACGCCTGCTACTGGCACATGGGGATCGCTACGGGGTCAAGAACGGCATGAGCAGCCTGGAACAACGTGCCCTTGAGGCTGGAGCCGATGCTGTGTTATTTGGACACACACATTGTGCCACCATCACCACCCGGTCCGGAATGCTGTTTGTCAACCCAGGAACATTGATGAAATCGGGCGCACCCACAACTTTCGCCATCCTGAAAATAAGCTCAACAGGAATAGAAGCCAACCTTCAAACCATATCTTGATACAAAACAGGGCGGGTTTCAAGCCCGCCCTTAATTCATGCTAAATCCTGCCGTTTAGACCTTTACAACTACTCATCCCGATTAACAACAGCCTCATGCCCCTTATGAACGGCCTTCTCCAGCCTGCGACGTCGCGGCCAGGTCAGCAGAAAACCGATCGGTCCTGAAAGCACATAAAGCAGCATAATGCTGAAGGTCATCACCACCGGTTCGGCGGCCACGATAATCAGCACCACCACGGCCAGCAGCAGAAAACCGAAGGGTTGACGTTTGATCAGTGCGGGATCCTTGAAGGAATAATAGCGGAAATTGGAAACCATCAGGAAGGCCAGCAGATAGATCAACGTAATGATGGACAAGCGCTTGAACAGATACGGATTCTGCAGGAACTCCTGCGGCAACCGGTTGAGATGGTTGAATAGAAGCACTGTGGCAGCAGCCATACAGGCCGCAGCTGGGATGGGAAGACCAACGAAGCGTTTGCTTTCCACGGTATTGACCTGCACGTTGAAGCGCGCCAGGCGCAACGCACCACAAGCGACAAACAGGAAGGCGGCCAGCCAGCCGACCCTGCCGAACGGTCTCAGAGCCCAGGCATAGACCATCAGCGCCGGCGTCACTCCAAAGGCAACCAAATCTGCGAGGGAATCATATTCCACGCCGAACTTGCTGGTGGTACCGGTCATGCGGGCAACCTTACCGTCCAGGCCGTCACACACCGCAGAAACAAAGATCCAGATGGCAGCAGTAGCGTAATTACCGTTAAGCGTAGAGACCAGGCTGTAAAATCCGGCGAACAAGCTCCCGGTTGTGACCAGGTTGGGAAGGATGTAGATTCCGCGCTTGATGCTTTCGGTCTTTTCGACTGTCTCTTCCTGTATTTCAGTGTTCATGTGCATGTTTCCTGTTCAGCGGATACTTCCCAGGATAGTTTCACCTGCCACGGTTGTGTCGCCAAGCTTAACCAGCGGCGTGACATCGGTCGGCAGGTAAACATCCACCCGTGAGCCAAAACGGATCAGGCCGTAACGTTCGCCACGGATCAATCGATCTCCTGACTTCGGATAGCTGACAATACGGCGAGCAATAAGACCGGCAATCTGCACAAAGGCAATTCTCAAGCCGCCATCCAGCTCAAGAACAATACCGTTGCGTTCATTTTCACATGAAGCGCGGCCATCACGTGCATCGAAGAATTTACCTTTATGATAAAACATATCCACCACCGTGCCGCCATATGGCACACGGTTGACATGCACGTTAAAGACCGACATGAAGATACTGATCTTAAGCGCCTCACATCCCAAAGGGGTCTCAGGCACCCGCTCAACCACAATCACCTTTCCGTCAGCCGGTGCAAGCACGGCTTGTTTGTCGCCAGGTGGTGTCCTTTCGGGATTGCGGAAAAAATAGAGAACAAAGATGGTCAGCAGAAGAACAACAATAGCGGGAATTGCCAGTATGACGGAACAGAGTTTCCAGGCTGAGAAAGCCAGGAGCAACGTCAGTCCAGCGGAAAAGGCGATGAAGGGATATCCTTCCCTGGCAAACAGTGTAGAATGATTCATTAAACCTGCCTGGCCCTGCTTCGCAGAATAAGTGTGTTCACGAATTATTATCTGTCACAAAGCACAGACAATAATTCTAACTTACCAGCCCTGCTTCGCAGGATAAGTGCGTTTACGAATTATTATCTGTATAACACAGACAATAATTCTAACTTACTAAAAGCGCAGACACCCCTCTCCTTGCAGGAAAGGGGTGTCGAGCGGCTGTAAATGATCCTAGTTTTTGGTCTTGTCAACGATCTTGTTTTTGCCGATCCAGGGCATCATGCTCCGCAGCTTTTCACCAACAACTTCAATCTGGTGAGCAGCATTCAGCCTGCGGTACATGGTCATTTCCGGATACCTGGACATTCCTTCGAGAATGAACTGCTTGGCGTAAGTTCCGTTCTGGATGTTGACCAGACATTCCTTCATCGCCTTGCGGCTCTCGTCATTGATGATCTTCGGTCCGGTAACGTATTCGCCATATTCAGCGTTGTTGGAGATAGAGTAATTCATGTTGGCGATGCCGCCCTCATACATCAGGTCGACGATCAGCTTGAGCTCATGCAAGCATTCAAAATATGCCATTTCCGGTGCGTAACCCGCTTCAACCAGAGTTTCGAAACCGGCTTTGACCAGATCAACGGTGCCGCCACAGAGCACGGCCTGCTCACCGAACAGGTCGGTTTCGGTCTCGTCCTTGAAGGTGGTCTCGATGATTCCTGCCCGGCCGCCGCCAACGCCGCAGGCATAGGCGAGTGCCACATCCTTGGTATTCCCTGCAGGATCCTGGTGAATGGCGATAAGGGCCGGCACGCCGCCACCCTTGGTGAACTCGTGGCGCACCAGGTGGCCGGGCCCCTTCGGCGCGGTCATGAACACGTTCACATTTTCCGGGGGGACGATCTGGCCGTAATGGATGTTGAAGCCGTGGGCAAACATCAGATATGAGACCTTTTTC
>JBGSQD010000126.1:0-10528 GCA_041738275.1 Geobacterales bacterium | reverse complement strand
TCAGGTGTAAATTGAACAACATACAGATAATGGATGCCCCGACGATATACGAACGTGTACTGAGTAAGCTGATGCTTGAATCAATTACACCAAGCTGGTTTATCTTTTCCGAGGGTTTTTACAGGACCAACCTCTTCAGCTTTTGCAAACGCACAGTCGATATTACCCTGTCACTTATGGGCCTGCTGCTGACGCTTCCTTTTTTCCCGTTAATAGCCCTGGCCATCAAGCTGGACTCGAAAGGGCCGATTTTTTTCAGTCAGATACGGGTCGGCAACCGGGAGAAACTTTTCCGGTTATATAAATTCAGATCCATGCGCCAGGATGCCGAACAGGGTTCAGGAGCAGTGTGGGCAGAGAAAAACGATCCTCGCACAACCGGTTTCGGAAAATTTCTCAGAAATTCCAGGATTGACGAGATCCCCCAGCTCATAAACGTGCTGAAAGGTGACATGAGTTTTGTCGGGCCGCGACCGGAGCGCCCTGAGTTTGTGGAACAACTCAAATTGGTTATTCCCTATTATTCGAAACGGCATTTCATACACCCCGGCCTGACCGGCTGGGCTCAGGTCCGCTATTCATATGGAGCGTCGGTTGGAGATGCCGTTGAAAAATTGCGCTATGACCTGTACTATATCAAAAATATCAGTCCATTCCTGGATACCCTGATCTTCTTTGAGACCATCAAGGTTGTATTGTTTGGCCGGGGTGTGCGGTGACAGACGTGTGCAATTACAAACGCAGGAGAATATTCATGAAAACCGGAATTATGATGCTGATTGCAGCCATGCTGCTGATTTTGCCGTTCACAACCCATGCCGGGGATTATGTCATCGGCGAAGGTGACTCACTGGATATCGCTGTCTGGGGGGTAAAGGATCTTTCGTTTCCGGCCAAGGTGAGACCTGACGGAAAAATCACCATTCCGGGTCTGGGCGATGTTGCTGCCAGCGGACAAACCCCGACGGCATTGCAGTCATCATTGACCGTAAGGCTTAAGGAACTGGTGAAAAATCCGATTGTAACCGTAGCGGTCACCGGGATCACCAACAGCAAGGTATATATCTTCGGTGGCGGGGTAAAATCAGGAGTGTTTGAACTACTCCAGCGGTCAACGCTGCTGCAGCTGCTTTGTACCATCGGAGAGTTGAAAACGGCTGATCTCAAAAGATCCTACCTGCTCAGGAGCGGCAAGAAACTCAAGGAAGATTTTTATCCGCTGTTTATCAGTGGCGAGACTACGGGCGACATTCAGCTAGAATCAGGAGATTCGATTTTCATACCTCTGTTGCTGGATAAAAGCGTTTATGTCCTGGGGGCTGTCACCACCCCCAAGGCTATCGAGTACCGCGATGGCATGACGGTCATGGAAGCGATACTTGAAGCAGGAAGCTTTACAAAATTCGCCAGCCAGAATGATACCCTGATCCGCAGAAAAGACGCAGGAACAGAGGTAACTATCCCCGTAAAGGCAAAAGAGATCATACAAAGCGGGAACATGACCCAGAATGTCAAGCTTAAGCCTGGTGACTACATCATCGTCAAGGAAAGTATCTTTTGATTAGCAAGGCAGGGCCGTAACATAATAAATTTGGAGAAACAGATGGCATCCAGCGAATTTGATTACAAAAAATATCTGAACCTGGCCAAGAAGCATAAAACCCTGTGCATAGTGCCGGCACTGGCAATAATGACCGTCGTAACCGTGGTCAGTTATCTGCTGCCGAACAAATACGAAGCCAAGAGTACCGTATTCATCGAGAAAAGCGTTATCTCGGAATTGCTGAAGGGGCTGACCTTCACCCCTTCTGCAGATGACAAGATCAAGGTCCTGTCATACGCGCTCAATAGCCGGACCCTGATAACAAAAGTGCTGGATGAGCTTGATATGAAAAAGGGTGGAGAGGCGGAACAGGAAAAGCTGATCAATAAAGTACAGACCAATACCCAGATAAAGATCAAGGATAAAGAGGGGCTTTTTGTCATCTCGTTTCAGGACAATAATCCCCAGATCGCCCGCGATTATGTCAATGCCCTGGTACGGCGCTACATAGATGAAAACACCTCCAGCAAAAGGGAAGAATCCTACGGAGCCACCCAATTCGTTTCCGAACAGTTAACCACCTTCAAGGAAAAACTGGATAAATCCGAAGAAGCCGCCAATGCCTTTAAAAGCGGCTCAGGCTCGATTGCCAGCATGGATCCCTCGCTGCTGCTCAAGGACATCAATGATTCACAGGAGCGTCTGGATGATCTGCGCATCAGGCAGTCCCAGCTGGAAACGGCACTGTCCGGCCTAAGCAAGGTAAATTCCGTCCAATCCAATATGCCCGTACTGCAGAAGAGGTTGCAGGAGCTGCAGCTGCAATACACCGACAGTTATCCGGAAATCCAGCGGGTAAAGGAAGATATCCGGGCACTTGATGAGCAGCTGAAAAAGGGGCACGGTGTGACCAAGCCGGTCGAATCGCCCGAATATGCCAAACTGGCCTCTGAATTGAGGGCCATCCAGCAGGCCGCGACAAATATCAGCAACAACATCGCCAGGAATCGCGGCCTGCTGCATAGTATCCCGTCGGCAAAGGCTACTCTCGAAAGTCTGGAGCGCGAGAAGAATTCACAGAAAACCCTGTATGAAGCGATGCTGGCCCGTCATGGCCAGTCCGAGGTTTCCAAGCAGATGCAGGTTCAGGATAAAACCACTGTTTTCAGGGTTGTGGATCCTGCGGTGCTGCCGTTCAAACCGGTCAGCCCGGATCGGGTAAGGATCATTATGATGGGCATACTGGCCGGGATCGGCGGCGGCCTGGGACTTGTTATGTTGAAGGACCAGATGGACAATACCGTTAAGGACGTGGACATGGTAAAGCAATTGGGCTTCCCTGTCCTGGCCGTTATCCCCAGGATCGAGGATCCGCTGCTGATAAAGAAGAGGGATAAACGTGACCTCAGATTGTACATTGGCGCCACGGTTTATTTTTCCCTGATTCTTGCCGTACTGGCAGCCGAGGCCATGGGTGTTGCGATAATAGCAAAGGTCATCGGCAGATTCACCAGCTAGTTTCCATCCGGAAACTCCGGATGCGAAACTGCTGTTTACGATTCGGAAAGGTGGAATTTTTCGTCCTGACAAGGAAATCAAGGAATTGCGCGGAGGCGTACATCAGTACGCCGCACAAGCGAGGCCGAAGATTGACCCCGCCAGGGCGGAAAAGAACCCTTTCCGGACGGAAACCAGTTAAGAATACCAATATTAAATACAAGGTGAATAAATGAGCAGAATAGAAAAGGCTTTGGAAAAGGCTTCACAAATGCGCAACGATGGACCAACTGCCGTTGTTGCGGAAAAACCGCGAAATGAAGCAGCACCATCGCAAAGACCACTGCAAAGGCAGTCGGCTGCCCGGACGATTACCATCAAAACCGATAATCGCCTTTTGGCAACAATAACAGACCAGCATTCGGCCGTATCCGAACAATATCGCAAACTGAAAAGCGCCTTGGTTCGCATGACAAACGAAGACAAATTCCGCAACCTGCTCATGGTAACCAGCGCGAATTCAGCGGAGGGCAAGAGCCTGACCGCGGCCAATCTTGCCATTTCCATGGCCCAGGAATATGACCTGACCGTACTGCTGATAGATGCGGATCTGCGCCGTCCCAGCATCCACAACTACCTGGGGTTCGAGCAGACCATTGGTTTGTCTGACTGTCTGCAGGATGGTATCGACATTGGTGAAGCGATCGTCAAAACCGACATCAGCAAACTCTCGGTGATTTCCGCCGGCAGGGAGGTGGAAAAACCGCTGGAGCTGTTTGCCTCAAAAAAGATGCAGGAAATGATGACGGAGATCAAGACCCGCTACAATGACCGCTATGTAATAATCGACACGCCGCCGTTGCTCCTCTTTGCCGAGACACGCTCTCTGGCGCACATTGTCGACGGCATTGTCTTTGTGATCCAGGAGGGCGTTACGACGCAGGAAAGCGTTATTGAGTCCAAGGAGATTTTACATGGATGTCCGATTATGGGGGTGGTGCTCAACAATTCGACCACGTTCAACATGGATAACTCTCATTACAGCAGATATTATACAAGGGTGACATCCCAGTAGCGAGTAACTCTTTTACTGATCATCTTCCCCCCTCAAACTTCCCCCCGCTGGGTGGAGGCTTTTATCATTCCCTCCACCAGCGGGGGAGGGTTAGGGTGGGGGAGATTGTAATGCGGTAAACGGCACGTGACGTTTTCATCCGGAGATATTTATGTACCGTTCATTCTTCAAATTGACATGCAAGCCGTTTGATCTGATTCCGAATCCGGAATTCATGTTCCTCAGCAAAACCCACAAAAAAGCCATGACCTATCTGGATTACGGCATTCGTGAACGGGTCGGCTTCATACTGCTGACAGGCGAAGTCGGTTCCGGCAAAACCACCATCATCAGGGAACTGATCAACAAACATCTGGATCGGGTCGTCCTTGCCAAGGTTTTTAACACCAAGGTAAATTCGGAGCAGCTGCTCGCCATGATCAATGACGATTTTGACCTTCCTGTCCAGGGCAAGGACAAGATAGAGCTGCTGCGGGATCTTAATCATTTTCTGGTCGAACAGTACGCCAAGGGTAACCAGCCGCTGCTGATTATTGACGAAGCCCAGAACCTCAGCCTGGAGACCCTGGAGGAGATCCGGATGTTGTCAAACCTGGAAACATCCGACTCCAAGCTTCTGCAGATTATCCTGGTGGGGCAGCCGGAATTGCGCACCCTGCTGGCCAGGCCGGAATTGCGCCAGCTGCGCCAGAGGATCAGTATCCAATGCAATCTGCAATCGCTCAATCGTCAGGAGGTTGAGGAATATATCTACCACCGGCTGCAGGTAGCCGGGAATCGTGGCGCCCTCCGTTTTGCCCCGCAAGCGCTTGACATGATATTTGAATACTGCTGCGGCATCCCCAGATTAATAAACATCATCTGTGATTTCATTCTATTGGCCGCTTATGCCGAAGAGATTCAGGATGTGAACGAAGAGATGATCAAAGACATAGTTGGTGATCTTGATTTCAATAATCACTTCTGGGCGCAGGAACAGCAGCAAACATTTTATGACAACACCGCCATTCTGCCTGCTGACGCCCCCCGTTCTAATTCCTACTGGTCTGAAAGCCTGCTTGACTATTTTTATGACAGGTTGAACCAGCGTTTCGAGGATCTGAAAAATGATAACCTGATTGCAGCCCAGGCGCCGCTCAAGGAACTCAACCAAAGACTGGAACAGATCCAGGAAGCCTTTACGCTGCAGCTCAACAGGACCAACGCCGCTGTTACCAAATTAAACAGAACAATTGAGGACCAGCCGGATGGTCTGTCCAGGACTCAAGACCTTCCTGATAATAAAAATACGCCGAAGCCAGGTTTGATAAGGAGGATATTCAAATAATGAGATACTTCAAAAGGGCAGACAGCAAGCCAAGCAGCATGTTTTCTCAGAAACAGCCGCCGGCAGGGATATCAGCGGCTATCAGGAGATGGTCGCTTTGTGCCGGTACAGCGTGTACCTTGCAGCTGATGGCGGGAGCTGCGCCGGTTCTGGCCTCCGATTACAGTTTAATACCATGGCTTGCGGTCAGCGAGGAATATACCGACAACGTATATGAGACTCACCACAATAAAAAATCAGATTACATTACCAGTGTACAACCCGGCGTGGTGCTGAAATACACCGCGCCGCTCTGGGACTGGGACCTCAGCTACAGCCTTGATTATCTCCATTATGCAAAGAGAAACCGAAATGACGATTTGAACCACAACATAAGCGGCAGTGGGTTGGTGAGAATTATCGACGAGGTGCTGTTTCTGGAAGTGAGCGATGTCTACAAAAAGGTTTCCCTGGACGTAACCCGCGATATCAGCAATGAAAGCCTGTATGTCAACCAGTCCGACCAGAATGTGGCCATGGTCTCTCCCTACCTTGTGCTGCACCCCACCTCCCGCCTGACTTTGAAGACCGGCTATCGCTACATCAATACCTGGTATGAAAAAAAACAGGCGATATCCAAGCAGGATCACATCGGATTCATCTCCGGCGAGTACGAGATTACCCCCAAATTCTTCCTGACCGCTGACTATATCTTCACCCGGGAGATTCCTGAAAATGCCAGCAACTTCTACCGGAACGAAGCATACCTTGGCCCGCGTTACGAATATGCTGAAAAGTCATTCATCTATGCCAAGGGAGGGTTCATCGATACCGACTACGACAACGGAACCCACTCCTTCAATCCTGCCTGGAAAGCCGGCCTGATCCACACCCTTGACACCGTAATCATTGATGTCTCCACCGGCAGGGATTACACCGAGGACCCGCTGGGTGTATCAACCCTGTCCACATACTACGCAGCTATACTGACCAAGAATCTGCAACGGGGAACGGTCAGCCTGCAAGGTTCATATACCGAGTTCTCGGACACTTCTCTCGACCGGATAACGGTTAAGCGCTACTCGGGCGGCTTTACCAGCGAGTATGAACTCATACGGGACCTGATCGGATCACTTGGGCTGACCTATGAAAATTACGAAGATATGCGGTTAAACGGCACCACTGATAAATACTATGTGGGTTGCGGCTTGCTCTATGATTTCGGTAATCAACTGACTGTAGGACTTAGCTACAAATATATCGACTACTCCTCCAAAGAGATCGAACTGGACAACAAGCAGGTCAACCGCGTTATCCTGGAAGTGAAGAAAGTGTTTTAGAGGCAGAGAGGCTGAAAGAAGGTTCTAGCTTCAGGATTTCCCTGGATTGCCCAGGATCAAGGCTTTAGAATCTGAAAGAAGGTTTTAGCTTCAGGATTTCGCTGGATTTCTCAGGATTAAGGCTTTCGACGTTAAATCCAGGGTAATCGCAGTAATCCCGAGGCTAAGAAAGGTTTTAGCTTCAGGATTTCTCAGGATTACCCAGGATTAAGGCCTTTGACGTTAAATCCCGAGTAATCGCAGTAATCCCGAGGCTAAGAAAGGTTTTAGCTTCAGGATTTCGCTGGATTTCTCAGGATTAAGACTTGGAAGTTTTGCTGAAGAATGTTTACATGTCAATCATGATCCCGAAGGTGTTCCCCAAAAACACCGAGAATAATGGGAATTTTCATTATCATTTTAACAAGGGGCATCCCATGGCAACACTGGCCATAAAAAATGAGTTACTATATCAGGTGAAACGTCTTCCGGTAGATATGCAGCTTCAAGTGCTTCAATTTGCACGCGCACTTGAAATTTCAACTCATGTGCCAAGCTCAGGTTCATCTATGCTTTCTTTTGCCGGCACCATCCCTCAGGCTGATCTGGATGTCATGGCAAAAGCAATTCACGATGGATGTGAGAGAGTAGATGCCGATGAATGGTAGCTACTTGCTTGATACGAATATCGTGATCGGTCTTTTTGCGAACGACGCTGAAATTACGAGAAGGCTCAGCGTTGCATTTCGGGTAGCTGTTCCTGCAATTGTAATGGGAGAGCTTTATTATGGGGCATTCAAGTCGTCTTTCTCTAAAGCCAACATTGACAAGATTGATAGTTTCGCTTTGAGAAACTCAGTCATTGCATGCGATATTGAAACGTCGCGTTATTATGGACAAATAAAGGATCATTTGCGCACAAAAGGAAAGCCTATACCAGAAAATGACATCTGGATTGCTGCTGTTGCGAAGCAGCACAACATGATTTTAGTGTCGCGGGACCAGCATTTTGAAACCATCAAGGAAATTAAAACTGAAAAGTGGTAGCACATCTAGGGTCGTGATCGATACCAAGGGGATTTGGCGGTAGTTAATGGATTGAGGAATATAATTTAAATCCAGAGTAATCGCAGTAATCCCGAGGCTGAAAGAATGGTTTAGCTTCAGGATTTCTCAGGATTACCAGGATTAAGGCTTTTGACGTTAAATCCAGGGTAATCGCAGTAATCCCGAGGTTAAGAAAGGTTCTTAGCTTCAGGAATCCTCTGGATTTCTCAAGATTATTTCGATTTCACGGATTATTGGAATTGAGGGCATTGCAAATTTTTGTATTATAATTAGATACAATTGTATTATAATAAAATACATTATGAACATATTGACCCAAATTCTATCTTCAAAAGTACGGGCAGAGTTGTTTCGACTGCTGTTTGGTATACATGCGACTGAACTTCATATGCGTGAACTTCAGCGGGAAGCGGGGTGCACCATCGGTCCCATCCAAAGCGAGTTGAAGAAACTCCTTGGCCTGCAGCTGGTTGCATCCCGTCGTAGCGGTAACCGACTCTATTACAGAGCAAACAGGGAACATCCCCTTTACCCGGAAATTCATGCTCTGGTGTTGAAAACGACGGGACTGGCGGAACACTTGAAAGAAATTCTCCAGGATAGGGACGATATCACTGCGGCCTTTATTTTCGGTTCAATAGCATCGGGCAGTGAACAGTCCACAAGTGATATTGATTTGATGCTCATCGGGGAGGCGGGATTAAGGGCAGTCTCTGGTTTGTTACGTGATTTCAAGGCGAAAGTTGGCCGCGAGGTCAATCCGCACGTTATTACAATTGATGAATTTACGAAACGAAAAATAACGGGTGAACACTTTATTGCATCGGTCCTCTCATCGCCTAAAATTTTTGTAAAAGGGACAGAAAATGACCTTGCAGAAATGGGCTGATTATGGCTGGGTTCGGTCGCACACCACAAGCCGTCAGGAAATAGCTGATCTGTTGGCCATTGCCGATCGTGACATCCACGACGCCAAAACAGGTGGTATCTCAACCGACTGGCAACTCGGAATAGCATACAATGCTGTTCTCAAGCTTTGCACTATACTCCTGTATGCGGAAGGATACCGTGCTGGCCAGGGTTTACAGCACTACCGAACAATTCAGGCTCTGCCGCTGATTCTTGGTGAAAAACGGCAGGGAGATGCCGACTATCTGGATACCTGTCGGGTTAAACGTAATACAGTCGAATACGATCGCATTGGCGCGACAAGCGAAGGTGAAGCAATTGAGTTGATTGCATTTGCCAAAGAGTTTCGAGCGGAAGTTATGGAATGGCTGAAACGATTCCACCCTGGGTTGTTGTAATTTTAATAATCCCGAGGCTGAAAGAATGGTTTAGCTTCAGGATTTTTCAGGATTACCCAGGATTTTTCAGGATTACCCAGGATTACCCAGGATTAAAGCTTTAGAAGTTAAAATCCCGAGTAATCGCAGTAATCCCGAGGCTGAAAAGAAGGTTTTAGCTTCAGGAGTTCTCAGGATTTATCAAGATTAAGGGCTCGTCCTGAAGAAATTTGTCGCGACTGCAAAAACCGCAGACGATTTATACTGTTTACCACTGATCAATACCATACCGTGACTTTATGCTTAATGCCCTGACCATCGATGTTGAAGACTACTTCCAGGTCAATGCCTTTGCCAAGCATGTGCAGCAGGACCAGTGGGACTCCTTTCCGTTGCGGGTGGATGATAATACCAGGCGGATACTGGACCTGCTCGACACCTTCGCCATCAAGGCCACCTTCTTCATCCTTGGTTGGGTGGCACAGCGGCTGCCGGATCTGGTAAAAGAAATTCACCATCGCGGCCATGAGATCGCCTGCCATGGCTATGGTCATGAGCTGATCTATCAGATCGGCCCCGAACGTTTCCGGGCTGATATCAGGCGTGCAAAATCCCTGCTGGAAGACCAATGCGGCGTGCGGGTCTGCGGTTATCGTGCCCCCAGCTACTCGATTACCAAACAATCCCTCTGGGCGCTGGATATTCTGGTTGAGGAAGGTTTTACCTACGACTCCAGCATATTTCCGGTACTTCATGATACCTACGGCATCCCGGATGCGGAGCGTTTCCCGCACACCATACAAACCAAGTTCGGTCCGCTGGTGGAGTTTCCCCTGACCACCCTGCCGTTCCATCTGGGGTGGAAGAAGATGCGTCTGCCGATCGCTGGAGGTGGTTATCTTCGGCTGCTTCCGGCCGAGCTGGTTCGATGGGGAATTGCCAGGATCAACCAGCAGGAACTGCAACCGGCCGTGCTCTACTTTCATCCGTGGGAGATCGATCCGGATCAGCCTCGCATAAAGGCAGGGTTGAAATCCCGCTTCCGGCATTATCTTAATCTGGATAAGACCGAGGGGAAGTTACGGAAGCTATTATCCAGTCTTCAGTTTGGCACCATGTCGAGTGTGCTTGAAATCTGAATCACGATTCAACAAAGGAGCGGTACGGTTATGGTGATAGAAGAAGGTATCTATCTTGATGAACCACCCGAAACAATCCGCGATGCGATCAACCGCGCTGAAAAGAAAGATTTGATTGGATGAAAGCTTTTGACGTTAAATCCAGAGTAATCGCAGTAATCCCGAGGCTGAAAAAAGGTTTCAGCTTCAGGATTTCTCTGGATTATTCAGGATTAAGGCTTTATTGGTCACCTTTGCTCTCAATTCAAGTGGTACTGGCGGAGTAAATGGCGGAGTAAATGGCGGAGTAAATGAG
>JBGSQD010000118.1:0-6935 GCA_041738275.1 Geobacterales bacterium | reverse complement strand
GGGGTGGGGGTGAAGGGAGAGGGAATAGGTATTTTCCGAAAGCGCTCCAGCAGGATCAGCATGGCCGGCAACACGGTGAAGGTGGCAATGACGCAGATCACCACACCGCCGGCAGCGATGATCCCCAATTCGGCGATCCCTTTGAAATCAGTCAGCACAAAGGTTATGAATGCCATGGCAGTAGTTGCGGCTGCCAGTATGATGGAACGAAGATTAGCGGCAATCGAGGTTTCTATGGCTGCGATTCCGGTGGCACCTTCCTTCAGCTCCTCCTGGTAACGCAGCACTACCTGGATGCCGTACTCGATTCCCAGGCCGATCAGCATGATGGCAAAGACCATGGAAAGGATATTGAGATGCCCCACCGCAACCGTGGCAAAGCCGAAAGACAGACAGATCCCGACGATCAGCGAGACCATGGCAGCAATCACGTTCAGCAGGCCGCGGAAGGCGAACAGCAGCAGGATCACTGTCAGGGTCAGGGAAAGGACCGTGGCGATCTTCAGGTCTTGCTGGCTGGTGGCCATCTCCTCGTATTCCAGGACCGGCACGCCGGTCAGTCCCCCGGTTACCCCCTTGAACTCAGGCCTTGCGAGGATTTCGGTCAGGGCGGCCCGGGCAGCCTTGATCGATTTCTCCGAGGCGACAAAACTGGTCTGGTCCTTGATCGGCAGCATGGTGATTACCTGCTGCCTGCCGGCGTTTTCCAGCATGGAGGGCCTACCCTCCTCCCCTCCCCCTTTAAGGAAGGAATCCATGGACAGACCACTGGTTTTACCGTCAAAGGCCTTGAAACCCTTGTCCAGCGTTGTCAGCATGAAGGTCAGGCTCTTTAACGCCTGGGGATCATTATGCACGAGATACCCGTCGATCTGGCGGGTCAGGCTGGTGAAAAGGGTTTGTACAGAAGGGTCGACAGCAAGGTCTTTAAGGACCGGGGCAGCCATGGTCAGGGTGTTCCGGAGTTGTTTGATCTCCTCCAGCGGCATGAATAACAGGCCGTTTTTTCTAAAGAAGGGCAAGCCGCCGGGATATAAGACCTCGCGAAAAACCCCGCTGTCCCTGTTCAGCCTGGCATATAGCGCATCTGCGGCGCGGGTCACCTTCTCGGCATCGGCCGCCTCGATCACCGCCACGATCTCTTCCTGATCGCCGAACTCGGCGCGGTAGGCGCGGTAATCGACCTGGAAGGGCGCGTTGCGCGGCATCAGGTCATCGCGGCCGGTAAGAAACTCCATGTGGTTGACGGTGTAGATGACCGACAATACGGAAAGCAGCAGCCCCAGCCCCAGGATCAGACGGGGTCGGCGGGCGACAAAGGCAAACAGGCGGGATTTTATTGGTTGGTGGGACAAGAGTAACTCCTTACCCTGATAAACAGGATAAAATATCTTGGCAAAAATTATTTTCGGTCACGGGCAATGGGAATTAAGAACCATACTGAATATACCTCAGGCGTGAAAAAGTCAATCTGCAGTGGATTTTGGAATGTTTTCCATGGGACTTATTACAACGGCATTATTCAACCTATTGACCTGGATCAATGTTTCAGTATTTAAAATACTGAATACTCATCGGCAGAGAGGTATCCTTATGCGCTTCATTACCTGTAACAAACTCCTGTTCAGTTTAGTCATTGCCCTTCTGTTGCCGCGGCCGGCACTGGCCATACAAGCCATTACCTGTCATTGCTTTACGGACCGCTCCTTCAATCCAGCAAAGCCTGCGCTGGCTGACCCGTATTTCCTGGCCACAACGCAAAACTCCTTTTTTAGCGTTGTGTTTAAGGCCGACAAGAAAAACATCGTCATGAAAAAGCAGCAAGGGAAATCATCTGACGATCTCTGGATAGCCTACTGGGTGGCATCTAAATCAACGGCATCAGCAGAGGCGCTGCTCCAGGCAAAGCAGAATAAGGACACGTGGAGGGATGTTATTGCACCGTTACGGATCTCCCACAAAGACTTGGGCACCCGCTTCGCAACGGCCCTGAATGCAAAGTTGTCAACGGCCCAGCTGGCCGAAGCGGTAGTTGATGAACTGTCCCTCCACTACCGGCTGATGGCTGAGGCGGATCTGAATGCCCTGCGGAAGGCCGGGGCCTCCAATCAGGAATTGATCATTGCCGCCATTATCTCCGCCAAGACGGTACAACCGGTCAAACAGATCTATCTTGATGTAAAAAGAGGGTCGAAAACCTGGGGCGCCCTGCTCCAAGTGGCGAAGATCGATCCGAAGGATATGCAGGCAGAGATTGCCGGCATACTGAAATTGCCGCCCAAATAATCATCTTACAGATTACACCGTAACTGTTACCTCGGAATATTATCTTGACCAAAAGATTTAATCCGCATACCATGTGAATACATATTCACATGAGGCAACCATGTTAGAAAAGAAAAGCACACTAGTTCGCAAGGAAGAAATCATCCAGGCCGCCCTTGAAGTTATCGGCAAAAAAGGGGTACGGGCACTGAC
Organism: Geobacterales bacterium; assembly: GCA_041738275.1. Classification (GTDB taxonomy): domain Bacteria; phylum Desulfobacterota; class Desulfuromonadia; order Geobacterales; family Pseudopelobacteraceae; genus JACPFJ01. The sequence goes on along the minus strand of JBGSQD010000118.1, from coordinate 4,457 downwards.
CATTGCCGCCATTGCCGAATCGGCAGGCATGAGCGAGGCCAACATCTATCGGCATTTCAGCGGCAAGGAGCAGATCTTTTCCGCCCTTGCGGATTTCATCGGCAGTTCGGTAATGGGCAAGGCAGCCACCATCGCTGCAGGCAGCCGCAAGCCTCTGGAAAAGCTCGAGACTATTTTTAACTCTCACATCTCGATCATTGCCGATCATCCGGGGATTCCGCGATTCGTGTTCTCCGATGACATCCATCTGGGACAGAGCAGTTTTGCCGAAACACTTGCCTTACGCGTCGGAAATTATGTTGAAACCATAACAGGCGTTATCGCCGCAGGGATTGTTGAAGGTGAATTGAAACCGGGGTTGTACCCCAGGGAAACCGCCCTGACCCTGCTTGGCATGATCCAGTTTACCGCGTTGCGCTGGACGATCAGCAACGCATCCTTTGAAATACGCCCGGAAGCGGAAAAACTCTGGCAAAATTTTCTGGTCCTGGTTCGTTGATTTATTTTGCCACCAATGTGAGCTCATATTCACTTTACATTCAATTAACAGTATATCAATGGAACCTGACATGAAACGATTCCTATTATTATTTATTCTCCTTCTCACGACTCAGCACGCCTATGCCGCCACCCCTCTGACACTTGACGAGGCGCTGGCAACAGCACTGAAAAACCACCCCCAGATCATCGAGGCCCAGGAGGTTCTGAACGTCGCCGATGCAAGAACCGGCCAGACGCGGGCCAATTATTACCCTCAAATAAGCATTGCTGCCGACTGGAGCAGGGGGGAGAGTTATTTTGCCGCCCAGGAAAGCATAAGGTTGGCGCAAACCAACAGTGCCGGCCTGTATCTGAAGCAGACGATCTACGACTTCGGCCGCACCGCAGGTGCGGTTGACGCAGCCCGCGGCAATCGTGAAGCCGCCCATAAGGCCCTGGCCGTAACCCAACAGGATTTGGCCTTGCGGGTCAGAAGCGCCTTTTATCTTCTTCTCGCCACGGAAAAGCAGGTTATTGCCGTCAGTGAAACCGTCCGGGCTAGGGATCAGGTTTACCGCCAGGCGCAGGAATTTTTCAACCAGGGAATCAGGGCAAAGGTGGATATGGCCAGAGCCGAAGCGAATCTGTTCGCAGCAAAAACGGCCCTGATCAGGGCAGAAAACAATCGGGAGATCGGCCGGGTCGAGTTGGCCAACGCCATGGGTATGGCATCCCTCGGCGAACGAAAATTGGTTGAGCCGTCTCAAACACAATTGCCTTTGCCGGACAGAAGCTCGTTGCAGCAGGATGCCGTGCTTAACCGCGCTGAACTGCAACAATTTGCAGCACTGAAGTCGGCTGCGGCTGGCAATCTCAAGTCAGCAAAAAGCAGTTATCTGCCGCTTCTCACCGGCACAACCAGCGCAGGCTATGCCGACCGTGACTTCCCTCCCTCCGGCAATGTCTGGGGTGTGGGCCTGAACCTGAGCATACCGCTTTTTTCCGGTTTCTCTTCGGTCGAGCAGGTTCGGGAAGCCAACGCAAATATTAATGCCATCGAAGCCAGACAAAACAACCTCAAACTGCAAATCACCAAGGAAGTGGAATCTGCCTGGCTTGGTGCAAATGAAGCAGCTGCCCGGATAGTTTCGACACAAAAGGAAGTAGCAGCCACCAGTGAAAGCAAGGCGCTGGCCGAGGGACGCTATCAGGAAGGGGTCGGCAGTATCATCGAAGTCACCGATGCTCAATCCCAGGCCCTTGATGCGCAGACGGCCAATATTCAGGCCAGGTACGATTATTACACTGCTCTGGCCCGACTCGACCGGGCAATCGGCAAACAGTAACGAAGGAGCGACAAATGGATCTGCTGAAAACCCTCGCAAAAAAGAAAAACTATCTGGTCTGGGCCGCGGTCCTGGTGGCTGTTGTCATCATCCTCAAGTTGACACTGCTTGCCCCGCCGAAGGTCAAGGTCGTGAGCGTTGAAAAACGCGATCTCACTGCCCAGGTCTACGGCAACGGCACGGTTGAGGCCAAGGTCGTGGTCGGCGTCTCCAGCAAGATCACCGGCAGGATCGTGGAGTTATTAGCCGATCAGGGTGATCAGGTAAAACGGGGTCAGCTCCTGGCCCGTCTGGAAAATGACGACCTGCTCCAGCAGCAGCAGCAGTCAGAAGCAGGTCTGAACCGGTCTGCCGCCAACTTGAATGTGGAAAAGGCCAACCTGCAGAAGGCCAAAGCGAACCTGACCCTGGCGGAAAAAAATGCGCAACGCTTCAAGGCATTGGCCGAAAAGAACCTGGTCTCCAAGCTGGAGGCCGAACAGTATGAGACTGCCGGCAAGGTGGCCCGGGAAGAGGTCGCCCGAAGCCTGGCAACCATTGAAGCCGTGCGCATGGAACAGCAATCGGGTCGCGCTGGGGTCGGTTTTGCCCGGAGCAAGGTGGCCGACACACTCATTTACGCTCCCCAGGATGGCGTCATCATTACCCGTGATCTGGAAAAAGGGGCCACGGCAACACCCGGCCAGGCGATCTTCACCCTGGCTGATCCCGCGACGATCTGGGTCAGGGCCAATGTGGACGAATCGCAGCTCAAGGGTGTGGCGGTCGGCAAAAGCGCCGTGATCACGCTCCGTTCTTCCCCTGGCGAGCAATGGGCCGGCCAGGTGGCACGTATTGGTCACCAGAGCGACCGTGTCACTGAAGAGTTGCAGGTGGATGTGGCCTTCAATCCGCCGCTCACCAATTTCCGTCTGGGAGAACAGTCGGGGGTTTACATCACTACCGAGGTCAAAAAGTCGGTTCCGTCACTTCCCTCTGCCGCACTGGTCACCAACGGGAAACAGCAAGGGGTATGGGTTGCGGAGAATGGTGTTCTCAAGTTCAGGGAGGTCACGGTCGGCATCAGGGACCGGGGTGATTTTGCGGAGATTACGGGCGGGCTTGACGGCAAAGAGCGGGTTGTTGTTGCCGCTAAACCGCAGCTGGCCAAATTCCGCGACGGCATGAAGGTCCGGCTGCAATGAATCTTGCTATCCGCGACATACGCTACCACCGGGGCAGATTTATCCTGACATCCATCGGCTTGGGACTCCTGCTGGGGGTCGTGATCAGCATGGGAGGGATCTACCGTGGGCTGATCGCCGACGCCCTGGCAATACTGCATGCAAACAAGGCTGACATCTGGGTTGTGCAACAGGGCACTAACGGCCCGTTTGCCGAAAGTTCACGCATCCCGGAAGAGACCAGATACAGGATCGCGGCGGTTCCAGGCGTGGCAGCAGTTTCCCCGGTGGCCTTTCAAACCATACAGATCGAGCGCAACAGCAAACCGTTCCGCTTTTTCCTGATCGGTTACGGCCTGGACAGTTTCGGTGGGCCGCCAGGCATTATTGCCGGCCGGAATATCCGCCAGAAACATTATGAAATGGTGGTGGCCAAGTCGATGAAGATTGTGCTGGGTGAGAAGATCCGGCTGGGGCAGAATGAGTACAGCGTAGTCGGAATATCGGAGAATATCGTTTCCTCCAGCGGCGACCCTGCTGCATATGTATCCCTGGCAGACGCACAGGAGATACAATTCAAAAAGAGCAATCACGCCATCAGGAATGAACGGGCAAAAATCAAGGCCGGTGTGGCCGGGAATAAGGCGCTGTCCCCGCAGCAGGCAGAGCTGCTCAGGCAGAGCATCACTGCCACAACCGAGTCCACCCACATGGTCAATGCGGTCATGGTAAGGCTGGCCACGGGTGCCGACCTGAAAGGTACGCAGGATCGGATCCAGCGCTGGAACCAATTGCGGGCAATCTCCGACACGGAGCAGACCGCGATCCTGGCCAAGGGTATGATCGAAAAGGCCAGGATGCAGCTGGGGCTGTTTCGGGTAATCCTGCTGATCATCTCGGCGGTGATCATCTCCCTTATCATCTACACCTCGACCCTCGACAAGATTCGGGTGATCGCCACCCTGAAACTGATCGGTTCGCAGAACCGGGTGATTATCGGCATGATCCTGCAGCAGTCGCTGCTTATGGGGGTTCTGGCCTATGCAATCGGCTATATCCTGATCCTGCTGACCTATGAGAAATTCCCCCGCCGGATCGTTCTGGAAACCTTTGACCTGCAATCGCTGTTTGTTATTGTCATGGCAATCTGCACGCTTTCAAGTTTTGTGGGGATTCGAAAGGCGTTGAAGGTTGAGCCGGCGGAGGCACTGGGTGGATAAAAGCATGTATGCAATAGAAGTGGACAATCTGACAAAGATCTACGGCAAGGGCGAGACCGCCGTGACTGCCCTGCAGGACGCGACCTTCAAGGTCAAACCTGGGGAACTGGTCGCCATACTGGGGCCATCCGGTTCGGGCAAGACCACGCTGCTGACCTGCATCGGCCTGATCAATGAGCCGACCCACGGCAGGGTCGTTATCGACGGCACGACAGTCGCCGATGAAGGCTGGCACAATGGCATAGACC
>JBGSQD010000104.1:0-15024 GCA_041738275.1 Geobacterales bacterium | reverse complement strand
GTAACATTAAGCGGTCGAAGGAGTTCTGTGGCGTCTTTAGAGCTCAAACTATGACATTTGTTACAATCCTGCCCATCACATGCTGACCTATTTGCTTTTGGCTGTTCAGACGCGTAACCGATTGCATAAATAAGCAGCATTGATATTAGTAACATAATAATTCTTATCATGATTTAGGTACCTTTCATCTCAATCAAAGTAAATAACTATATATTTCCGGAACTGTCATACCACGGCAGAGCCGGGTGATTACTCAGAAGACTATTTCCCTTCCAGCAACTTCTTCAACCCTTCGGCATCCCGTCCGCCCACCTGCACCTTACCATCAGGCAACACCACGGTTGGTGTACCGTTGATACCATTGGCGTTGGCAAACTTGAGGATCTCATCAATGGCCTTTTTACTGCCTTCTTGCGCCGGCTTGGGAACATCCTTGCCCTCGAAGGCCCTGTCCAGAATTTCGCTGTTTTTGGACTCCAGCACAGAGCGGGCCTTGTCGTAGGCCTGCGGGTGCATGGGCAAAGGCATGAGCATGATATGGATGGCAACATCCGGCTCTATCTTTGCGAGTTTTTTCAGTTCGCCATGAAAGGTGCGGCAGTAAGGGCAATCCGGGTCGGTAAAGACATACAGTTTCTTGGAACCTTTGGGATTGCCGATTATAAAGGCTTTGTCAACCGGAATGGTCTTCGGGGCAATCGTCGTCACCTGTTTGGATTTGGGCAGTTCATGGGCCGATACCGGCTGGAGGGTTTGCAGATTGAAGACCATCCCCTGTAAGAGGTTCTTCTTGGCATAATCAAGGTAAATAATGCCCTGCTTGCCATCTTTTTCCATCAGCAATTCAAAAAAACCTTTGACCGGAGCCTGCTTGATGGACTTGACAGCGCCACCGATCTGAGTCATCAGATCTGCTGCCTCTTTATCGGAAAGTTTATGACACGAAGCGCAATCCCCTGAATGCCCCTCTTTGGCCATAACAAACGAGGGTGCGGCAATGATGGTTGATATTGACAGGGAGATAAGAAGATTTCTGAGCATAATGTTTCCTTTCCAAAGTAAAAGTTCGTTCAAGTTCAAGCAAAAACAGTGCCTTTAAATCAATTGATTCAAGGCACTGATTTTACGACACAATAAATAAGGCCGATGACTTACTATGCAATTTTTTCATACCAGTTAACACGTAATCAATGCAGATCTCCGCAACTTTTGCCCACCTGAACAACTATTCGATCCCGTACTCCTTAAGTTTGTACAAAAGCGATCTATGACTTATCTCAAGAATCTTGGCAGCCTGGGTGCGGTTGCCGCCGGTCTTGTCAAGCGCTTTGCGGATCAGGTCCCGCTCAATGGCATCCTCGGCCTTCTTGATGGACAGGTTTTCATCCGGACAAGACCTCTGTTTTTCTCCCACTCCCTCACGGAGACTGGCAGGCAGGCATTCCCCCTCTACGACATCCCCTTCACAAAGGATCATGCCCCGTTCAATGACATTCTCCAGCTCCCGGATATTACCCGGCCAGCCGTAAGACATCAAGCAGCGCATGGCTTCTGGTGCTATTCTGACCGGCGATCTTTCCATGGCAACAGCGTTTTTAGTCAAGAAAAACTCAGCCAATAGCGGGATATCCTCGACACGTTCCCTTAGTGGAGGCAGTTGGATGGAAAAGACATTCAGGCGAAAATAGAGATCCTCGCGGAAGCGGCCACTCCCAATATCCGCCTCAAGGTCACGGGAGGTAGCCGAGACCACCCGCACGTTGATCTTGCGTGACGAACCAGCCCCAACCCGGCGAATTTCCTCCTCCTGCAGCACCCTCAGCAACTTGACCTGAAGTGCTTGCGGCATCTCGCCGATTTCGTCCAGAAAGATTGTCCCGCCGTCTGCCTCTTCAAACAGACCGGCCTGGTCACCTGTCGCGTCGGTAAAGGCGCCGCGCACATGGCCGAACAACACGCTCTCCAGAAGGTTTTCGGGGATGGCGCCGCAATTCACCGCCACGAATGGTTTCTTTGCCCTGTTGCCATTGCGGTGAATGGCGCCGGCCACCAATTCCTTGCCGGTGCCGGATTCACCCAAAATCAGAACTGTCGTCTTGAGGTCGGATATCTTGCGGATCTGGGCAAAGATCTCCACCATGGCGGCATTGCGACTGATAATACCGCAGAAATCACTCTTTCCGGCCACGACTTCACGCAAGCGACTGTTTTCAGACTTGAGGCGTTCTCTCTCCTCGGCTTTTTTCAGCACCATGACAATCTCGTCTTTTTTGAACGGCTTGGAGATAAAGTCATAGGCCCCCATTTTCATGCACTCCACAGCGGTATCTACCGTGCCGTAAGCCGACATCATGATGATGGGCGAGTTGATATGGTCTTCCAGCGCCTTGGCGAGAAAGGTCTTGCCATCCATTTCCGGCATACGGATATCGCACAGTATAAAGTCGTAGACCTGCTCCCGCATTAAGCGCAGCCCCTCAGCGCCATCAGAGGCGGTTTGCGCCTGGTAGCCCTGACGGGCAAGCATGAGCGACAGCATGTGACGCAGGTTTTCCTCGTCATCTATAACCAGAATGTGTTTAGTGCCGGTCATTGTCCGCTCCATGCTTAGTAGTAATTGGCAGCCACAGGGTGAAACAGCTCCCCTTGCCAACCATGCTTTTTACGCTGATCCTGCCACCGAAGCCCTCGATGATACGAGCCGAGATGGCAAGCCCCAGACCGGTCCCTTTACCTGGAGCCTTGGTGGTAAAAAACGGGTCAAAAATATTCTTCAGATGGTCTTCCTGGATGCCACTGCCGGTATCCAGGACATCAATTCGCACACAGCCTGTCTGTTGTCCGGGCAGTGTCGAATTATCCGACTTAACCCTTAATGTAAGCTTTCCGCCATCAGGCAGGGCATCCCGACTGTTAAGCATCAGATTGATCAGTACCTGCTGGAGCTGGTGTGAATCGGTCAATGCCGGGGTTAATGCTTCATCAAATACAGTGGCCACCTTTATGAGCTTAAAGGCTCCCTGCCGGGAAAGGAGCTCGATCGTGTCTATTACGACTTTACGGACATCGACCGGTTCGACGGCACTGGTGCGGGGGCGGGAGTAATCAAGCAATCCTCGTACAATACGATCAATGCGGCTGCAGTCATCAGTGATTCTACGCGAATAATCCTGCATGTCGGCAAAATCCGGTTGGTCGCCGGACAAAAGCTCTGCATACCCCATAATGGAGGCCAGTGGAGTACCGATTTCATGGGCCATTCCAGCTGCAAGCAGGCCTATTGAGGCCATCTTCTCGGAGCGCAGCGCCTCCTCGCGAGCCAGTCGCAGGTCAACATTGGCCTGTTCCAGGGCCGATACATGGGCTGTCACCTGTTGATCCTTTAGCAGCAGAGTTTCGGACATTTTGTTAAATGATTCTGCCAACTGGGCCAGCTCCGAACTGCCGGTGACACGCACCCGCTGTCCGTAGTGCCCGCTGATGATTTTTTCCGTGGCTGCCAGCAAGCGGCTAACCGGCCTTACCACGATGCGCGAAAGGATTAAAGCGCCGACCCCCAACAGCAGAATGAAATCAATGGCAAAATAGGCCAGAAAAAGCTGGCGGGAGCGCTTCAGACGTTCATTTTCCGCGTCAAGAGAGATTGCCAGACCAGCCTTGGCCACCACAGCACCATTACGGGATACCGGTGCGATGCTGACAATTCCGGAATTTTCGGTCAGGATGAAACTGCCGGTAACATCCGACGACTGAACGGAAAAAGGTCGGTAGATATTACTGCTGTCGCGACCGGCGGTATATATGACCTTGCCGTTCGCATCCAGCAGGGTGATACGCATAAAGGAGGTCTCTTCCGCCAGCTTTTCGTCGTAGATCGCTGCCGGCGAGCTTGACGGGATTATTCCTTCCGGGTAGGTTGGGATTGTTTCAGGCAACTGACTGACAAAGGTTGCCAGCAGCATGCGGGCATGTTCGCCCTTTTGGGCATAGAGGTCATTGGCAGCGGTGCGGAAGGCGAACGTGCTGAAGAGCAGCCAGGCCATCAGAAGCAGGCAGCTTAGAAAGGCAAGAATGGAAACCGTAAGGTTGGGTCGGAACGGACGCATGTCCTATCCCCTGTAAAAGCCGCTTAAACCGAAATACCACTGGACAATCTGACGGCCGTAGAAAATATGGAGTATCGCTCCAAAGGCCAGATACGGACCGAACGGGATAGCCAGCTTTGAGTCCTTTTTCTGGATCAGCATCATGGTGACGCCAACTACGGAGCCAACAAGTGAACTGGCAAAGATGATGAAAGGGATGGACTTCCAACCGAGAAAGGCGCCCATCATGGCCAGAAGCTTGATATCACCACCACCCATGCCCTCCTTGCCGGTCAGCCATTGGTAACCATAGGCCACCAACAGCAGGCTGCCGCCACCCAACAGGATTCCAAGCAGCGAGTTAAGCCAGGTCTGCCACGGCAGAAAAAACGAGAAGACAAAACCGATTACGATGCCGGGTAAGGAGATCTCATCCGGAATGATCTGGTGCTCTATATCAATGAAGGTGATCACTACCAATGACGAACAAAACAGGAACAGAGCAATAAAGGTCAGGGTTGGCCCAAACCGCAAAAAGAGCGCCAAGGTCAATAGACCGTTTAGCAGTTCCACCAGGGGGTACTGCAGCGAAATGCGGCTGCCGCAGCCACGACATTTTCCTCTCAGCAGCAGGTAGCTCACCAAAGGGATATTATCGTACCAGCGGATCTGGTAATCACAGTACGGGCAATGCGATGGGGGAGATACTATCGATTCATCCTTCGGCATGCGGCAGATGCATACGTTGAGGAAAGACCCGACGATGGTGCCGAAAATGAACGCGAGAAAGGAAAAATAGATGTGAAGCATCAATATGGCGTCCTGTCAATCAGATGTTATTCTTCGCCGAATCCATTGACGATCAGATCTCCTATGGTCTGCATGGCATCGGCTTCATCAGGGCCATCCACCGTAAGGCGTACCATGGTATCTTTTGAGGCAGCCAGCATCATGATACCCATTATGCTCTTGCCGTTGACCTCCACACCTTCCTTGGCCAACTTGATTTCGGAAGAAAAGCGACTTGCTGTCTTGACAAATAACGCCGATGCCCTGGCGTGCAGCCCAAGCTTATTGACTATAAGAAATTCCTGTTGGAGCATATAATAAAACCAGAATCCTTTGCGGGTGATAGGAATTACATAAACCTTCACTCATCTGTCTTTAGTAAGCTAAAAATCAGTTTCTACGCTCATTAGTACAGACAGCCTGAATCTACCGAAGAAATTCGCCAGCGATAATAATCCCCTCACGACCAGACTTGCTCAATTCGCTTGCCAGTTCGGTAATCCCAAGACGCTCTCTTTTGGAGCAGAATTCAATCATCATCGGAAGGTTTACCCCTGTCAGAACCTCTATCTGCCCATCCTTAAGAAAGGACATGGCCATATTGGATGGTGTCCCCCCGAACAGATCGGTCATGATGATAGCACCGTCTTTACTCACCTTTTCCACTGCTGTCACGACACGGGACATAATATCATCAGCCCGTTCTTCAGCGGCAACCTCAACCTGCTCGCAGCACTCTATTGTCCCGACAATCATTTCGGCAGACCGCAGGAGCGCACCTGCCAAGCCCTCATGTGTTACAAGAACCAGTCCTGTCATTGCTGCCCCTTTTCAATATCCCTGTGAGTTATTCTTACTGTTGGTATTAAAGCTTGCAGATGTTTTGCCGTGGCCTCGGCCAGTACTACCGAACGGTGTCTGCCACCGGTACAGCCGATTGAGATTGTCAGATAGGCCTTGCCTTCACGCTGGTAAGAGGGTACCAACATATCAAGCAACGGCAGGAAGTACTCCAGAAAAGCCGTTGTTTCCGGCCTTATCATGATATAGTCCCGTATGGCATCATCCAGACCGCTCAATGCCTTTAGTTCAGATACGAAAAATGGATTCGGCAGAAAGCGTACATCCATGACAATACTCGACTCCATCGGTATGCCGTAACGGAAACCGAATGATTGCACCTCCACCATAAATGGATGAATGCCCTCCTCTCCTCTGATGATGCGGAGGATATGGTCCCTGAGCTGATGGACATTAAATTCGGAACTATCAATTATTCGTGTCGCCAGCTGGCGAAGTCCGGAAAGCCGTTCCCGCTCGATTCTGATCCCCTCGCTGACGGTGCACTGCTCAGCGACCGGGTGGCGGCGACGGGTCTCTGAAAAGCGACGCACCAAGGTTTCGTCGGAGGCGTCAAAGAAGAGGATCTCGATGCTGTGTCCTGCCGTGCGGATCTTCTTAAAGGCATTTTCATACCCCTTGAAAAACTCTCGTCCGCGAATATCGGCTACCAGCACGATTCCCTTGAAAGCCTCTCCGGATTTTTCGATCAGATCAACAAAACGCTTGAACAGACGCACCGGCAGATTATCGATACAGTAAAAGCCCTCGTCCTCCAGAGCCCGTACTGCCGTTGATTTGCCTGAACCGGACATGCCGGTGATCACGATGATGCGCATAATGTTACTCTACCTCATTCCCCAAGGGTCGCACCTCTATGCGCGACAGCAGACGTTCCTGGAAATCACGGGCTGAATGGTATCCCATGCCCTTGAGGAGGAAATTTCGGGCCGCCACTTCGATAATTGTTCCCAGGTTGCGGCCAGGCCGTACGGGAATAATTATATGGGGCAGTTCCACTCCCAGAATGGTACTCCGCTGATCATCCACTCCCAAACGGTCATACTCGTGATCTGGATCCCAGTCAACCAGCTCCAGCATCATGTCAATAATTTTTTTCTCTCGGATGGATGAAACACCGTAAAGATCCTTGATATTGATGATCCCCAGACCACGGATCTCCATCAGGTGCTGGATTGCTTCCTCGGACTGTCCAACCAGTGCAGCCGGCATCTTTTTTTTGATGTAGACCATGTCATCGGCAACCAGCCTGTGCCCCCGAATAACCAGATCCAGAGCGCACTCACTCTTGCCGATGCCGCTCTTGCCGGTCAGCAGGATGCCGACACCCATAACATCCACCAAAACCCCATGCATGTGGGTGGTGGGAAGCAGCATTTCCTCAAGAAATTTGGTGATCAGCGAGATAAAGGTGGATGACTGGTGGTGTGTTCCAAGAACCGGGATTCCGGCAAGTTCAACTGTATCAAGAAAAAACTGTGGCGGAACAAGCTGTTTCGTAATAATGAAGCAGGATATGGGAAAGGTGCACAGAGTCTTGATGCTTTCCAGCGCCAACCGGTCATCGATCTGGTTGAGATAAGAAATTTCAGTATTACCGAGCACCTGAATCCGGTCGGGATGCAGGTGCTCGGTATAACCGGCCAGTGCCAGGCCGGGTTTCTGAATACGCGAACTGGATACACGGTTGCCCAGTCCCTGACCACCGGCGAACAGGGTCAAACCGAGGCCATATTCGGTATCATCAAGGAGCTGCTGTATGGAAAGACTTATTGAGTCCACGGCCAGCCCGCCCCTTTCCCGGTTCAACCGCGCTGTGGCTCTATAAGGCCGATATTTCCGTCTTTTCTGCGATAGAGCGCGCTGATATCACTGCTGACCGCATCGGTGAAGACAATAAAGTCCTTGTGGAGCAGGTCCATCTGCATAACGGCTTCGTCCACCGACATCGGCTTGGCGGTCTCGGTTTTGGTTCTGATAACAACCGGCTCGGAACTGGCATCGATGCTCTCAGCCTGGAAGATCTTCGTGGAAATCTGACGGCCACGATCATCGCCGTTAGGCTTGTGCGCCTTGATCTTTTCCTTGTACCGCTTGAGTTGACGCTCGATCTTGTCAATGACGGCATCCACGGCGGCGTACATGTCGTTGGTCGCTTCAGAAGCCTTCGTATTCACTCCTTTGGCACTAATGACAATTTCGACGATGTGGCGGATTTTTTTCTCCACGGCAAAATATACCTGAGCGCTTGTGGGTTCATCGATATATTTTGCTACCCGCTCAAGCTTCTCCTCAGCATACGACTTGAGTGCGTCGCTTTGCTCCATGTGTCTGAATGTAGTTGTAACCTGCATAACTTCCTCCTTGTTAATGTGGTGTGCCCTGCTCCCCGTGAAACCTGGGGCTTAAAAATGACGTTTACGTTCCGATGACGAGCCGAGTCTAAGCATTTCCCGATACTTGGTGACAGTTCTACGGGCAATATTGACTGTCTCTCCGGAAAGCATCTCAGCGATCCTCTGATCTGAAAGCGGTTTTTTTGGATCTTCGCTTTCGATAATATCCTTGATGCGGTTTTTTACGCTCTCCGAAGAGACGAAATCCCCTTCACTGGTGGAAAGGCCGCTATTAAAGAAATACTTCAGCTCAAACAGTCCCAGTGGCGTCTGCATATACTTGTTCGTTGTAACACGGCTGATGGTTGACTCATGCATGCCGATGTCATCGGCCACATCGCGCAATACAAGGGGATGCAGATGCTCAATGCCCCGGTCCAGAAAATCGCGCTGAAACTTGACGATACTCTTGGCAACTTTATAGATGGTACGTTGGCGTTGCTGGATACTCTTGATCAGCCACTGGGCTGATCGGATTTTTTCACTGACGTAATCTTCGGCACGGGAATCCATGGAACCGTTGCCCCGCGCCTCGAGATAGAAAGAGTTAACCTTCAGGTTCGGCAGGCCATCTTCATTCAACATGACCACATACTCATCGGCTACCTTGTAGATAAAGATGTCCGGCGAGATGTACTGCACATCCTCTGAACCGAAGCCCCTTCCCGGCCTTGGATCAAATTCACCGATAATCTTGGCTGCAATCAGTACCTGACTTAAATCAACCTTGAGATCCCGAGCAATTTGCTTGTACTTGCGAGTTTCAAGATCGTTGATGTTGTTGAGCAGTATTCGCTCCACAACACTACCCCGCATCCCTAGAAATCGGGCCTGAATAAGTAGACATTCCCGAAGGTCACGGGCAGCCACTCCTGTTGGATCAAATTCCTGGATTCGCTCCAAAACCGGCAGCACATCACTCTCGCTGACAGAACAGGTTTGTGCAACCTCCTCAAGCGAGGCGCGCAGATACCCCTCTTCGTCGATGTTGCCAATGATCTCTTCACCGATACCAACCTCTTGTTCGGTAAAATGCCCCATATGGAGCTGCCAGAGCAGGTGATCGACCAGCGTATCCTTGCGAGTCAACAGATTTTCAAAAGAGGAATGTTCGTCATCGCCGCTATACTGCTCGCCAGAGCTGTAATTGTAACCATCGAGGTAGCTGTCCCAGTCGCGTAGGGTCTCCTCGCCGGTCTCAACCTCGTGAAACTCATCCTCCTGACTATTCGGATCATTCTCCTTTTCAGCCGCCTCCAACGGCTCTGCCTCGCGAATGTCCTCGGCCTCGACGGTCTCTTCCAGAAGCGGATTTTCTTCCAGCTCCTGACGCACAACATCCTGAAGCTCCAGTCGTGTCAACTGGAGCAGTTTGATGGCCTGCTGCAACTGGGGTGTCATCACCAGTTGCTGCGACATCTTCAGTTGTTGGCGCATCTCCATTGCCATAATGCTTCCTAGCGGACGAAAAATAGATTCAACAGCAAACCATCAGAGGCGGAAACCATCCCCCAGGTAAATCTCCCTGGCTTTAGGGCTGGCGGTGATCTCCTCGGGCGTACCGAACTCAAGCACCTCACCACCACTCAGGATATAGGCCTCATCACAGACCCCCAACGTCTCACGGACATTATGATCAGAGATGAGAACGCCAATGTTTCGCTGTTTGAGCGAGACAATCAGGTTTTGAATATCCGCCACAGCTATCGGGTCAATACCGGCAAACGGTTCATCCAGCAACATAAAGACCGGATTAGTGATCAACGCCCGAGCAATCTCAACCCGCCGCCGTTCTCCTCCGGAAAGGGCATACCCCATGACATGGGCGATGTGGGTGATGCCGAACTCCTCCAGGAGCTCTTCCTTCCTCTGTGTGCGTGTCTCTTTGCAGGGTTCAACCGTCTCCAGAATTGCCAGCAGGTTATCTTCTACGGACAGTTTACGAAAAACAGACGCTTCCTGAGGCAAATAACTTATGCCACGCCGGGCACGCTGATACATGGGCAGCCCGGTAATTTCTTCATCACCGATAAAGACCTGCCCACTATCAGGCTGGGCCAAGCCGACGACCATGTAGAAGGTTGTAGTTTTGCCGGCGCCGTTAGGGCCCAGAAGGCCGACCACCCTGCCCGCCTCAATGGAAAGGTCAACCCCTCTCACCACATGCCTGCCAGAGTAGCTCTTTTTCAGCCCACTGGTCCAAAGCCTGATTTTATCAGCGGGAACCAGCATTGCCCTTCCTGGCTGGAGGGTGAATTATCGTGATCACACGGGAATCACCATCACCCGACACAGCACTTTTCTCCTCATCAATAAAGAAGGTGATGATCTTGCCTGAAATGGTATCGGCACCCTGCATGACCTTGGGATTGCCGGTCATGGTAATTTTGCCCAGCTTACTTTCGAAGACAGCACGTGATGCGGTTCCAATTCGGCTGCCCTGGACAATGCGCACATTGCCGTTTGCCTCAATCTTCTCCACATCATTCTTTTCATCGCCATAGCTGATGTTCAAAGTGTCCGAATAAATCGTGACATCGCCCTGCTTCGCCACCACCTTACCTTTAAAAATCGCTGTCTTGCCCTTGTTGTCGGCTGACAGTTCATTGGATTTGATGGTGATGGGCAGATTTGAACGGTCCTTGTATGTGGAATTCCCTGAAGTTGCTGCCATTGCCTGAGATGCCGACAGACAGATTACCATTAAAACTGCATATATAATTTTCATAGGTTCCGGTCTCTATCGGTCATTTCTCACTACGTTGTTTGCAAGAACCGTGGCATCAATTGCCTTGTGAAATCGGGCTTTCTGGTCTTTCACATTCAGCTCCATCCCCTGGGCTGATAACGCCAGTCGCTGATGGCGGAAATTTACTGATTCAGATGTACGAATCTGCGACTTGTTTGCAAGGTAATCTATGGATTCCGTATCGAAACTGGCACCCGCCTCGGTCGTCACACGGACTTTACCTCGCAGCTTGACGTTATTGCTTTTACTGGAATACTCTCCCTTTGCAGCCGTTACCGTAATTGCGTCTGCGGTGCGAGTTTTGGCAAATTCCATGCGGATGTTGGACAGATAGACAACATTGCCGCTTTTGTCATATTCAGCACGTTCAGCAACAAGCTCCCATACTGCTGTGCCATTACGCATCTCAGCAAAGCGGGCATTCTGCATGGCTACATCAATATTCTGGGGAAGCTGCTGGCTTACCGAATCCATCGGAGCCCGCCGTGGACCCTTTTTGGAGATTGCTGCCACAATACCAACAATGGCCATTGTAATGAGAATGGCCAATAAAATTCTGATCTTTCCGGACGAAACCATATGGCGGAATTATAGCATCGGGATGTGGGGCTGTCCAGCAAAACGAATGCCCACCCGTGTTATTGGCACAAAGATTGAATAAAGCAGTTACAACTCGTATCGTGCAACTATTTCATTCCACACACCTCGCGCCTTGAGAATCATTTCGCACACCTCGCGCACCGCACCTCTCCCCCCACGGCATGATGACACGTAATGCGCAACCGCACGCACCTCGGGCAGTCCGTCAACCGGCACAGCAGCGAATCCGACGCGACGCAGAACAGGAACATCAATGACGTCGTCACCCATATATGCTATCTGACTGTCATCAAGCCCTGTCTTCTCCTTGACATCATTGTAGCTTTCCAGTTTTTTCAGCGCGCCCTGATAAACAAGGTCAATACCCAGCTCTTTGGCACGGATATCCACAACAATCGAGGTACGTCCAGTAATAATTCCAACCTCTATGCCATGTCGCTGGAGCATCTTGATTCCGTGCCCATCCCTTACATTGAAACACTTGGTTTCAAGACCGTTACCATCATAGATGATACTGCCATCGGTCAGTACACCATCAACATCGAGCAACAGCAACCTGATATTTTTGAGTTTATCGTTCATTACGCGATTCCTGCACGAAGAATATCATGAAGATGGATGATGCCGCACGGTGAACAACTATCCTCATCCTCGAATACAAACAGTGAGGTGATGGAGTGATGCTCCATGATTTGAAGGGCCGCTGCTGCCAGCTCACTTCGCTTGATGCGTTTGGGCTTGGTCCGCATCAACGCTGCAGCGCGTTGACTGAGGATATCATATCCCTTTTCCAGCGCCCGGCGCAGATCACCATCCGTAATTACCCCCTGCAACAAACCATCAGCGTCGGTAATGCCGATCACACCCAAACCCTTGGCAGTGATGACGAACAGAGCATCTCTCATCAAGGTTTCTTCCGATACAAGAGGAACCGCATCGCCGGTATGCATCAAATCCTCCACTCTGAGGAGCAGTTTTTTACCCAGCGCCCCTCCAGGATGAAAGATGGCAAAGTCCTCTGCCCGGAACCCTCGCTGAACCAGCAGAGCCACTGCAAGGGCATCTCCCATGGCCAGGGTTACAGTGGTGGATGCCGTCGGGGCAAGTCCGAGCGGGCAAGCCTCCTCTTTCACGGACACATCCAGAAAAACATCACTGCAACGGGCCAGTGAAGAGTGCTTGTTGCCGCTCATGGCGACCAGACGCGCGCCCAACCTCTTGACCACCGGCAGGATGCGCAAAAGCTCCTCGGTCTCTCCACTATTGGAGATAGCAATGACCACATCGCCTGTCATGATCATACCAAGGTCGCCATGGATACCCTCGGCAGGGTGGAGGAAAAGTGCAGGGGTGCCGGTAGAGGCCATTGTAGAGGCGATCTTCTGACCGATCAACCCTGACTTGCCCATGCCACTGACAACTACACGCCCTTTACTGGCCAGGATCATATTCACGGCCTGCTCAAAGGAGCTGTCTATGCGCTCCATCATGGCCAGCAAAGCCTCTGCTTCCGTACGTATGACTCTTCGCGCTTCTTCCTGTATCATGCCCTACCCCGCTTTATTCGTACCAATTGTAAACCTGCCTGACTTCCAATAAGACCATTCAGAAGTCATCAAGCGATGCAGTAAATACTAAAACAAAAAAAAATGCAACCACCGACAAACAAGGGTGGTACCTCCACCAATTGTCTCACCATGACAATCAGGACATCAGCGTTAACCAAAGTTCAAGTCTTGAATTATTTTCATTTCACGGTACTATGTGCATACTTTTTAGCGGCAATCTGCCGCCCGCCTGAAAGGCATAACCGTCAAGGAGGTGTAAGCATGGGATTAATGGACAAGATTAAAGGCGAATTTATTGATATCATCGAATGGCTGGATGATACCCGCGACACGTTGGTCTACCGTTTTGAGCGTTATGGAAATGAGATCAAATATAATGCAAAACTGGTCGTTCGCGAAGGTCAAATGGCCGCCTTTATCAATGAAGGACAGCTTGCCGATGTCTTCAAGCCTGGCACCTACACCCTGGAGACCAAGAACCTGCCGATCCTCGCTACTTTGCAGGGTTGGAAATACGGCTTCGAAAGTCCCTTCAAGGCCGAGGTCTACTTCTGCAGCACCCGCCAGTTCACCAATCTCAAATGGGGGACCCCCGGCCCTTGCACCATGCGCGACCCTGAGTTCGGCGCTGTGCGGGTTACAGCCTTTGGTCTCTATTCCATCAAGATCAAGGACCCGGCCGTCTTTATCCGCGAGATTACCGGCACAGACGGCAACTTCACCACTGCTGCCATCGAAGACAATCTGCGCGGCAAGATCGGCACCCGCATCAAGGAGGTCATGCCCGATGCCGGCATCCCGATCATTGATCTGGAAGGCAAGGTCATCCAGCTGGGCGAGACCCTAAGGACAAGAATTGCCCCGGCCTTTGACTGCTTCGGTCTTGATCTGACCGAGGTGCAGGTGCAGGACATCGGTCTGCCGGAAGAAGTGGAAAGGGCCATCGACAAAGCTGGCGCCATGCGAGCCATCGGCAACATGCAGACCTATACCCAGTATGAAACTGCCAGTGCCATCAAGGATGCCGCCAACAATCCTGGCGGACTTGCGGCTGCCGGAGTCGGTGTGGGAATGGGATTCGGCATGGGTGGTCAGCTTGCTGGAGCAATGGGCGGTATGGCTACGGGACAGGCTCACCCGCAAAACCCTTCATTGGCACCTCCGCCACTACCACCTCAGGTTCAATTTTTCGTCGCCATAAATGGCCAGCAGACCGGACCTTTTGATACAGTCGCACTCCAGCAGATGGCACAATCCGGACAGTTGACCCGTGAGACCCTGGTCTGGAAGCAGGGCATGACAAGCTGGACCGCAGCCGTTCAGACAGCTGAACTTGCAATGATCTTCGAGGCCGTACCACCACCTCTGCCGGCATAATAATGCTGTGGAATCATCATTAAATTGCAACAAAGGAGAATTTATGCGCCTCACTCCCGCGACCGAACTGGAATACCGCTGTAAGAAACTTCAGGATTACATGGCTGAAGATGACCTGGACGCCATAATCATCGTACAGAATGCCGACCTTTTTTATTTCACCGGCACGGTCCAAAGCGGCAATCTTTATGTCCCCGCCAAAGGGCAGCCGATTTACATGGTGCGCAAAGACGCCGGTCGGGCACGCATGGAATCGGGCCTTAGGGAGGTGTTGCCTTTCGGCTCAATGAAGGACATTCCCGGCATCCTGACGGACTACGGCTATCCCGAACCAAAACGTATCGGCCTGGAACTGGATGTTCTTCCGGTCAACTTCTTTGAACGCTATCGCAAGATATATCCAAACGCGCAATATTCCGATGCCACCCCGCTCATCCGCCGGGTGCGCATGATCAAGTCCCATTATGAAATCCATTTGATGAAAGACGCAGCAGATCAGGTTGATCGGGTCTATCGCCGGGCAAAAGAGGTCATTCGCGCCGGGGTTTCCGACCTGGAAATAGCCGCAGAATTGGAATTCACCGCCCGCAAGGACGGTC
>JBGSQD010000098.1:0-7307 GCA_041738275.1 Geobacterales bacterium | reverse complement strand
GCGATCTGTGCGCCGATCCCGCTCATAGGCACCGCCCTGATCTGGCTTCCCGGCGCACTCTACCTGCTGACACAGGGTCAGATACTTTACGGGGTATTGCTGATCATTTGGGGTGTGCTGGTGGTCAGTTCCATAGACAATGTTATTCGGCCCTTGTTTATCAGCGGCAGGGCGAAACTCCCGATCCTGGTCATTGCCCTTGGGGTCCTGGGCGGATTTTTGGCATTCGGGATGTCCGGAATCGTGGCGGGACCGGTGATTCTGGCACTATTCCTGGTATTTTTCGAGGTCTATCGGGAAAAATTGGTAATCTCCGAGGACAATCCTCAATAAATGATGATGTAACCATGTTCCTCGGCGATCTTGCGAACCTCATCCTTGTCCTTTATCCGGTAGGTTTTACCCTCCAGCACAAAGATATAGCCACCCTCTTCGTCCTCGATTGCATCGGACAGTAATGCCTCGAATGTCGCTGTTTTTATCATCTGCAGCTCCTCTTTATATTTATGTCTGATAAACAGTTCACCACGGAGGCACGAAGGCACAGAGGAAATCAGTGAGAAACAAGGTTACACCCAACCAATTACATTCCTTGTTTTTCTCCGTGCCTCCGTGTCTCTGTGGTAGAAGTACCGATTTTATACAATTCAAACTTTAAGACTCATTCACAGCCTGTCTTACCGCATCAACCAGCATCCTCACATCCTCTTCAGTGGTCTGCCACGAGCACATGAACCTGGCCCCGCCGGCACCGATGAACGAATAGAACCGCCACCCTGCTGCGCGCAGTGCAGTGGCGACCGCCTCGGGCATCTCCACAAACACCGAATTCGCCTGGCACGGGTACATGCTCTGCACACCGTCAATCCCGGACAGTTCACGATCCAGCATTGTGGCACAATGGTTGGCGTGCCGGGCGTTGCGCAGCCAGGCTCCGCTCTTCAGCATGCCGATCCAGGGTGCTGACATGAAGCGCATCTTGGAGGCCAGCTGGCCCGCCTGTTTGCAGCGGTATTCAAATTCATCCGCCAGACCCCGGTCGAAGAAAACCACCGCCTCCCCAAGGGCCATGCCGTTTTTTGCCCCGCCCAGACAGAGCACATCCACGCCAGCCTTCCAGGAGATCTCCGCAGGCGAAACATCCAGGGATGCCACTGCATTGGCAAAACGCGAACCATCCATATGCACCCGCAGACCGTAGCGACTCGCCAATTGGCTGCAGGCTTTAATCTCCTCCGTGGAATAGACCGTTCCCAGCTCCGTGGCCTGGGTCAGGCTCAGGACATGGGGTTTGGGGTAATGGATGTCGTTGCGTTTGATTATGATCTGCTCCACTGCCGCCAGATCCAGCTTGCCGGCCGCCCCTGATGCAAGCAGAAGTTTGGTTCCGTTGGAAAAGAATTCCGGCGCGCCGCATTCGTCGGTTTCCACATGCGCCATCTCATGGCAGATTACACTATGATAGGAGCGGCAAAGCGATGCCAGGGCCAGGGAATTGGCAGCAGTACCGTTGAAGACAAAGAATACCTGGCAATCGGTCTCAAAAATGTCGCGAATGCACTCGCAGGCACAATCTGTCCAGTCATCATCACCATAGGACGTGCAAAAGCCGTTGTTGGCCTCCCCCATCGCTTGCCATGCTTCGGGGCAGATTCCGGCATAGTTGTCACTGGCAAACTGGTTGAAAATCCGCTCGGATATCGTGTTACCCGTGTCAGCAATTGTCATGAATTCTCCCCATTACTACGGTGCAGCGATTAAATCAAAGGCGTTTATATTCCGGCTTGACCCAGTAAACCTGCTTCCAAACACCTGACCGGACAGTCACAATATCATGCAAGCCACTGATTTACCAGACAATCATGAGACCTGTCGCGACTAGGGCTTGAATATAATGACGCAAACAATTAGAATGCAGCCTTAATTATTCAATATACGAGGATCAAGATATGCGTTACAGCAGAATGCGGTTTTCACACAAAATCGTACTAATCACCATTTTCACCACAATTCTGGTCGGATTCAGCGTGCTGAGGACACCATTGCAGACCGATGAACCGGCAGCGTCACCGCAAGACAAAGCCATGGAGGATCTTTCCCGCGTGGAGTATCCAAGCTTGAAGGGCATCAAGTGGCGTGCCCACTTCGTGAAACCGAATGAATCACTGGAATCGCTTTTCGGGACCGACTGGATCCATGTGGCCCGCTTCAATCGCATTGACCGGCGCCATGTCTATCCCGGCATGACCATCAAGGCACCCGAATCAATGGCAGACATCCGCGGCTACACGCCCCTGCCCCGCCAGTACGATCTCGCCCGGCGTCACGAAAAATTTATCCTGGTGGATATTACCGAACAGTGGCTGGGGGCCTATGAGAACGGCAAGCTGGTCTTTTCAGCGCCGGCGGCCACCGGCAAGGCCGGAACCGAGACCCCCACCGGAATGTTCCGCATTGATGCGCGCCATTTGACCCACACCTCGTCGCTCTACAAGACCGCCGACGACGAAGATCAGTATCCCATGGATAATGCCATGCGCTTTTTCATAGGCAAGGACAACATTTCCTACTGGCTGCATGCCCGCGACCTGCCGGGCAAACCCGCATCCCATGGCTGTATCGGACTGTTCGATGAGGAGATGCAGAACCGGGTCTTTGGCACACCGGAAAAGCCGGTATTGCTCGATTCGCAGAAGCTGTATGACTGGGCTGTCGGAGAGGCTGATTATGGTGATGACTACGGTGACCTGGATGAACTGGAAGATGGGCCGACAGTAGAAGTTCGCGGCACTTTGCCGCGTTATCTGGACCAAAGACCATTATAGCGATAGAATTAATGTCAGGGTACAGAGAAAGAAGGAGGGAAGTATGAGACCAATACTGTTTGTTGTTATGATGACATTAGTCCTGTCAACCCCGGCGTTTGCCGCAAAACTCTACCTGAAGGATGGCGGGGTCATCGAAGCGCTAAGGGTTTGGCGCTCCAATGGCAAGGTTCATGTATTGGCAACCCGCCACACCATGACATCTTTCCAGCCATATGAAGTTGATATGAAGCGCACCTTTGCCAAACAACACAGGGGTGCGAAGAAAAAGGTCAAGGCCTGCCGATAAACAGCAGCGGCCGCCCCGAAAGAGGCGACCGCATCACAGAAATCTGTTGAAAAGAAGGCCGGAGAATAAATCGGCTATTATCCTTTTGTTAACCAGCGGGCAACATCCTTGGCATGATAGGTGATGATAATGTCTGCGCCGGCCCGCTTGAAGGCGATCATGGTCTCCATCACCACACGTTCCTCGTCGATCCAGCCATTGGCAGACGCGGCCTTGATCATGCTGTATTCACCCGACACATTATAGACCGCCAGCGGCAGATTATGCTCGTTGCGCAGGTCGCGCAGGATGTCCAGATAGGGCAGGCCAGGTTTCACCATGATGATATCGGCCCCTTCATCGACGTCCGAGGCTGCCTCACGCAGCGCCTCCAGGCGGTTGGCCGGGTCCATCTGGTAGCTGCGGCGGTCACCGAACTGCGGGGTCGATTCTGCTGCCTCGCGAAACGGTCCGTAATATCCCGATGCATATTTGACAGCGTAACTCATGATAGGAATGGCGTCGTAGCCGTTCTCGTCCAGTTCCTCGCGGATGGCTGCCACACGCCCGTCCATCATGTCCGAGGGCGCCACCATGTCGGCTCCTGCCTTGACATGGGACAGCGCCTCCCTGGCCAGCAACTCCAGGGTTGAATCGTTATCCACATCCCCATTGATAATCAGGCCGCAGTGGCCATGGTCGGTGTACTCGCACAGACAGACATCGGTGATGACCGCCAGGCCGGGCACCTCGCGTTTGATGGCGCGGATCGTCTCCTGGATGATGCCGGTATCGGAATAGGCGTCGCTGCCCACGGCATCCTTGGTTTCCGGAATACCGAACAGCAGAACCGCAGGTATGCCCAGGCTATAAACCTCTTTAGCCTCTGCCACGATATGCTCGATGGATTGCTGGTAGATGCCGGGCATGGAGGAGATCTCTTTCCTGATACCACTGCCGAAGGCGGAAAACATCGGGTACACCAGATCATTAACCGACAGGCTGTTCTCGCGGACCATCCTGCGAAAGATTTCATTTCCACGGATTCTACGTGCCCTGAATTGCGGGAAAAACATAACTTCCTCCTAGTTGCAAGCTTAAACCTACAGTAAAAATAGTAATGCAAGCGAACATCAAATTGCAAGCACCTTAAAGTTGCTGATTATTTTCTGCGCTATATTCGTGTGTCAAAAAATATTTCCGCGGTTATTGCAGAAATGATTTTGTGAACATACTTACCCTGTTTTTCAAGCCTAGAACACATTTCGCCAGCCAAGCAAAAAATATGTCGTCCGCAAGGTTGCGCTTATTAATTATAATGATAGAATGTATACATTTCACTCAGAGAATAATGTACAGTATCAGTCTTTTTCGCTTACCCAGCGCAGATGAAGAGGATAAAAACATTTCAACATTTTTATGTAGCCACAAAAGGGAGGAGACCTCATTATGAAGAAAAAAATCTCACTGTTAATCGTTACATTGCTGTTAGCCATCGCCTCTGCCGCCTCTGCCGGTAACAAGGCAGAGTCCTTCTCCATTTCTCCGGTTATCGGAGGATACACCTATGACGGAAGACAACACCTTGACACCAATCTGGTTTACGGGGCGCGGGCCGGTTACAACTTCACCAAGGAATTAGGGGTCGAGGCACTATTCGATTTTGTAACAACCGAGCCGACCAAAGCAAGCGGCGATGTCAACATGTACCGCTACGGCGGCGAACTCCTGTATCATTTTTTTCCGGACAACAAGCTCGTTCCTTATATCGCTGCCGGTTATGCCGGGCTGAATTTCGAGGGCGACGTGGATGACAGGCAAACCCGTGGTGCATTTGACTACGGGATCGGCGCAAAATATTTCCTGAACGACAACTTTGCCCTCAGGACTGATATCCGCCACCTTATCTATAGATTCGACAAAAAAACAGACAACAATCTTGAGTACACTATCGGCGCCTACATCCCCTTCGGCGGTGTAACGCAAGCGGCAAAACCCGTTGAGCCGCCACAGCCTGCTCCCGTAGCCGAGCCGGCTGCGGCGCCAGCCTCCGTTGCTCCGGCTGACAGCGATAAAGACGGGGTGGTTGACCCTCTTGACAAGTGCCCTGGCACACCGGCCGGGGTAAAGGTAGATCCGGATGGCTGCCCGATTGACTCCGACAAGGATGGCGTACCAGATTATCTGGACAAGTGCCCCGGCACACCAATTGGTGTAAAGGTCGATCCTGACGGTTGCCCGATTGACTCCGACAAAGATGGTGTACCTGACTATCTGGACAAGTGCCCCGGCACACCAGTCGGCGTAAAGGTTGATGCTGACGGCTGCCCCCCACAGAAAGCAGCGGCTGGAGAAAGATTCTGCAGCAAGCCGGCCGTGCTGGAGATCCATTTCGACTTCGACAAATCTGATATCAAGCCCATGTACCATGACGAACTGAAGACCGTTGGCGACTTCCTCATGTATTTCCCCAATGCCAAGGGCGAAATTTCCGGGCATACCGACAGCATCGGAAGCAACGCATATAACCAGAAACTTTCCGAGCGGCGCGCAGTAAGCGTTGAGAAATATATCAGCTCTACTTTCGGGGTCAACCCCGGCCGCATAACCACTAAAGGGTACGGCGAGACCAAGCCGATCGCCAGCAACAAAACCAAGGCCGACAGGGCAAAAAACCGCCGCATCGAGGCAAACTTTACCTGCGAGTAGTATGAATGCGCAGGAAATAATGCCCGCATAAGGCATCTATAAGCAAAACGCCCTTCCGGATCATTCCGGAAGGGCGTTTTGCGTTACCTTGCACCAGACAGGTGCGATTCAACACTCAAGGACCGGCAGAACACTGCCTCCTTCCGGCATTACCAGCATCTTCCAATCAGCCGGCAACAGGCCTTCTGCTGTTGCAAGAGCAGCATCAAGCGATTGCTCGGGAATCATCCCCATCTCCTTTACCTGGTGTTCGCTGAAACGCGACACAAGGATAATCTTGAAACGCTGGGCCTTCATCAATGTGGAATAGGCGGTCTGGCCATTAATCTCGTAATTGGCGCGAAGCGCGGTCTCGAAATCGTCCAGCTTTTTGAAGCGGAACCAGTCAAAGAATGTATCGTTGCCGAAACCATCCCGGCACTCGGCCAGCATGATCATGACACCGCTGTCTTTAAGCGCCTGGGATGCGTACTCCATGGATTTGTGGGCCTGGATGAGATTGATGTCCTTGGGAAAACCGCCACAGGATACAATCACCAGGTCGGCCTTGTTCTCCAGGGGGAACGAGAACCGCTCCCGGTAATAGCGGCACCCCTCTTCGTGCGCCGTGCGCCAGTGGCCGGCAAAGGCCGCTATGATCCGTTTGTCCAGCGAGAGCACCGTATTGAGGATAAATGCCGGTTCCGCCATGGCGCACGCCTCCAGCATGGCCTGATGCACCGGATTGCCCTCCAGGTTTCCCGTTGTTGCCAAGGGATTTTTCCCACTGCCCGCCTGCGGGTTGAGCAGGGCAAAATGGCTGGCCATGCAGGCCTGACGGCCGGCGATCCCCGGCAGCAGAGATTTGCGGCCGCCGCCAAAACCGGCAAAGTAGTGGAAACCGATCACGCCTGTCAGGATCAAGCGGTCAGTCTCGACTGCACGGCGATTGACACTGACCTCGATGCCGTTGGACGTCTTGCCCAGCACCACCAGCTCCGCCGGATTGTCGCAGTCATGATCAATGACGCGTACCCTGCCGTGCAGCGACCCAAGAATCTTCTGGTGCTCATGATCGGTCTGTTTGCGATGTATCCCCAGGGCGATCAGTATTTCAATATCCCGGTCCGGTATGCCCTGGCGGTTAAGACGCTCCACCAGCAAGGGTAGATAGATCTCACTGCCGGTATAACGGGTGATGTCGGAGGTAACGATAACCACCTTTTCCCCTGCAGAAAAGGTGGAAATGGTTGGCTGGCAGTCGTCAAGCGCAAGCGCTGTGATCTGCTCGGGGGATTGGGAGGATTGGGCTATGTCCGGTTCGATAACACCTGCCAGACGATCCGCAGACGGTACGAGAGGAAATGATATTGATCCGTACTTAAGATTCACGACCCTTGCCTGCCCGTCAGAATACAATTGTTGCGGCATATGATCACACCCCATATACAAACAGGGATACATGGGTTGGGTGGGATTTCTACATCCTGCCTATCCTGTGCATCCCTGTTAAAGATTGCTATCCA
>JBGSQD010000095.1:0-12985 GCA_041738275.1 Geobacterales bacterium | reverse complement strand
ATTCCGCGCTCCTGCGGGCATGCACCAGACTTCGTTTCCGGCCGGCAAGACCAAGGATTGCGGTCACCGACAGTTTCATTCCCGCCTCTCTCGCCTTCAGCGACTGCATGGCCATTTCGTCGGATGTGAATCCCTTGTTTATCTGGAGGAGCGTGTCGTCGTCTCCCGATTCCAGGCCAAGGTAGAGGATGCGCAGTCGCTTCCACCGCAATGTTGCAAGTTGCTCCCGGCTTTTTCCTGTCAGGCTGGCGGGGGAGGCGTACGAAGCAACCCTGGTGAGATTGGGATATGCCGTAGATAGTGCGTCAAGTATTTCAACAAGTCCATCAAAGGGGTAGACCAGCGCATCACCGTCGGCAAGGAAGACACGGTCTACCCTAAGCCGGTAACTTTCCGGTATCCCGTAAATTTCTTCGATGATTTCCGGCACCGGCCTTATTTGGAAGTGTTTCCCTTTGTACATGCCGCAGAAGGTGCAGCTGTTCAGGGAACAGCCCACAGTGATCTGGAAGATGAGGCTTCTCGCCTCGCTGGGTGGACGGAACAGCGGCTCAACGTAGCGTGGCATCACAATAGCTGCACCTCGCTCACCCTGACAATCAAAACCTCCTGCTGAAAACGGGCCGCCAGTTCTGCCCGGTAATTATGCCACCATGGCCTGTCCAGCAGTTCAGTCATTACCTCGTAGATGACAATGTCATCATATACCGTTGTGCTGCCGGATTCCTTCCAGAGTCCTTCGGCCGGTGAACGCACATAGGTGGTCAGGCCGCCAAAGGCATCTGTCAACTCGTCCCGTACCCGGATGTATTCCGTCTGTGGAAACTGCCGGCCATCATTTGCGTAGAGCGGCAACAATATCTGGATGAGGAACATTATGTCCTGCCTTCGGTTGCAAAGAGTTATTCAGCTGACAGGAATATACCTGATTGTCTCCATACTTATCAATAGCCGAGTCTGTAATCTGCTTTAAGAATCGTTACCGTGTTTGATCATTGCAATGTGTCAGAATGGCGTTAGAATTATCTAAGAGCAGTTTCCCCATTACGGAGAACACCATGCCCATTGCTCCGCAAACCAATACTGCCAAAAAAAAATATTACAGTATCCCCCTGTTTCTTGTCCTGGTTTTTGCCGGTTTGGCCGGCAACTATTTCAGGATAGAGATCTTCTACAGTATCGATTTCCTCTTCGGAAGCATCTTTGCCTTGCTGGCCCTGCAGTTTCTCGGTCTTGGCCGCGGCATTCTGGCGGCCGTTATCATCGCCAGTTACACCTGGTTCCTCTGGAATCAACCCTTTTCCATCGTTATATTGATCGCAGAGGTAGCAATCGTCGGCTTGCTGATGGAACGCCGCAGAATCGGAATGGTATTGGCGGATACGCTTTACTGGATTCTTATCGGCATGCCGCTGTTTTACCTGTTTTACCATTTCATAATGCAGGTCCCTTTCAGCAACCTCTCCATCATCATGACCAAACAGGCTGTGAACGGCATTGCCAACGCCCTGACCGCTCGCATGCTATTTACTTTATATGCACTTCGGTCACGATCATCGCTGATGTCGTACGGTGAAATAATATGTAATCTGCTGGCATTTTTCGTGTTGTGCCCGGTGCTGATCATGCTGGCAGTTGATGGCAAATTCGATTTTAAGGAAACCGACCAAGAGATTCGTGCATCGCTGGTCAAGAATAGTCATCGTGTGGCGCAACGTCTGCAAATCTGGGTGCTGAACAGAAAGACAGCCGTAATTAATCTGGCAGAGATGGCAGCATCCAAAACACCGCAGCAGATGCAACCCTTTCTGGAGCAGGCTGTGAAGTCGGATGTCAACTTCCTGCGGGTCTTGCTGCTGGAGAGAGAAGCCAATGTCATTGCCCAATTTCCATTGCTGGACGAACTGGGACAGAACAACATCGGCAAAAGCTTTGCTGATCGCCCTTTCATCCCGCTTCTCAAGCAAACTCGCAAACCGATGCTTTCGGAAGTGCTCATGGGCAGAATCGGCACTCCCAAGCCGATTGTCATTGTCCTGGCGCCGGTGTTAATTCGTGGTGAATATGGCGGTTACGTCGGTGGTGTCCTGAGCCTGGAGCAGATAAAGACTTACCTTGATATGAGCTTGGATGGGCATGCCGCGATCTATACCCTTTTAGATAAAAACGGCAATGTCATTATGACCAACAGTCCGGAGCAAAAGATCATGACACCCTTTGTGCGCGCCAAAGGGGTGCTTAAGCAGCTTGATGCAGGGCTCAGCTACTGGGAGCCGGAAACACTTCCCAAAAAGCCTTTTATGGAACACTGGAAGCAATCCTTATACATAGCGGAAGCCGATATCGGCGACCTGGCCGAATGGCGATTGATTCTGGAGCAGCCGGTGGCAGCTTACCAGAAAATACTTTACGGAAAATATACCGACGAATTGTCCTTGTTGTTCCTTATTCTGCTCGGGTCGCTGGCGCTGGCTGAATTCTTCAGCCGCAATATTACAAGAACACTCGGACAGCTTCGTACCTTGACGCACGAACTGCCGGTAAAGCTGGCAACGGACGGCGCAGATATAAAGTGGCCTGAAAGCGGCATTAAGGAAGCAAATCATCTGATCAATAATTTCAGGGAGATGGCGGTTTCGCTGTCAGATCGATTCATAGAGACACAGCAGATCAACGAATCGCTGGAGCAGCGGGTGGAGGAGCGAACGGCAGAACTGGAACTGACAAACGAGTCTTTGCGCAACATAAATGAATTGTTCAAGTTGTTTATGAAACACTCACCGGTTTACACATATATCAAGGAGGTGACTCCCACAGAGAGCCGTGTGCTGCAGGCCAGTGAAAATTTTCAGCAGATGATCGGTATTCCGGGTATGAAAATAGTTGGCAAAAACATGGCTGAGCTGTTTCCTGCAGAATTGGCAGCAAAGATAACCGCCGATGACAGTACCGTAGTTTCCAGTGGTCAAGTGCTTAACCTTGAGGAGAATTTGAATGGCCGTTTCTATACCACTATCAAGTTTCCCATAGTTCAGGGTGAAAAAACGCTTCTGGCTGGCTATACCATCGACATCACCGATCGTAAAGAGGCGGAAAACGCCTTAAAGGAAAGTGAGGAACGTTTCCGTTTGGTGATGGAGGACATCCCTGGTTTAGCGGTTCAAGGGTATCTGTCAGACGGAACGGTGTTTTTCTGGAACCGTGCTTCGGAGCTGCTTTATGGTTATAGTGAGCTGGAGGCGGTGGGAGCGAATCTGTTGGATCTCATTATCCCGGAGGAAATGAGGGATGAGGTTACAGCAGCAATCAAACAGATGAAAGAGAGCGGGGCGACGATTCCGGCCGGGGAGCTGCTCCTGAAGCGTAAAGACGGTTCGCGGGTTGAGGTGTTCTCCAGTCATGCCCTGGTTAATCCGGTTGGCCGACAAACGGAACTGTTCTGTCTGGATATTGATTTGACCGACCGCAATCGGGCTGAGCGGGAATTACGTCATGCCAAAGCAGCTGCTGAAGCGGCAAATATTGCCAAGAGTCAGTTCCTGGCCAACATGAGCCATGAAATCCGCACCCCCATGAATGGCGTGATTGGCCTGATCGATCTGCTGCTGATTACGGAGTTGACGGAGGAACAACGTAAATATGCCGAACTGGCCAGGCAGTCCGGCAGAAATCTCTGCGAGCTGATCAGCGATATCCTGGACCTCTCCAAAATTGAAGCTCAGAAGATCGAGCTTGAATCACGGTACTTTAATCTAAAGATTGAGATCTCCGGCGTCATCAAACTCCTTGCGCTCAGGGCACAGGAAAAAGGTCTTGAGTTGATATCGCATATCAATCCTGATGTGCCTCTGTTATTGAAGGGGGATGCGGGACGCTTGCGCCAGATCATCACCAACCTGATCGGCAATGCCATCAAGTTTACCGCCAAAGGCTCGATCTCGCTTCAAATCAGCAAAGATGCAGAGGATGAGCACTGTTCGACCCTCCGGTTTCTGGTGCGCGACAGCGGCATCGGCATTGCGCCGGAAAAGCTTGAGTCCATATTCGAGCCCTTCACCCAGGCTGATGGTTCCACCACCCGTAAATACGGCGGCACCGGCCTGGGGCTGACAATCTCCCGTCAGCTTGCAGAGTTGATGGGTGGGACTGTCGGTGTAGAAAGTGTGGAAGGGGAAGGTTCAACGTTCTGGTTTACGGTTGTTCTGGAGAAGCAGGAATTACCCCCCTCCCTTGACGGGAGTGGGTTGCGGGTGAGTGAAGATGCAGCCGAAAATGACTGTGGTTATCCTCCCCCCACACTAACCCTCCCCCGCGTGGGGGGAGGGGACTATTTTAATTCAACCGACAACAAAACACGGCTGCTCCTTGCCGAGGATGATGCGACCAATCAAATGGTGACACAGTCAATCCTTGTGAAATTCGGGTACCAGGTTGATGTGGCCAATAATGGCGATGAAGCGCTCTGGATGCTGGAGAACAATGACTATGACCTGGTGCTGATGGACTGCATGATGCCGGTGATGAACGGTTATGATGCAACTGCCGTTATCCGCGATCCTGTTTCGTCCGTCAGAAACCACGCTATACCGGTGATCGCCCTCACGGCCAATGCCCTGAGGGAAGATCGCGAAAGCTGTCTCGCCGCAGGGATGAATGATTATCTGTGCAAGCCGCTTGATGTTGCTGATATGCTGGCTATGCTGGAGAAGTGGCTGCCCTTCGATTCCGTTCAGTTCAGGGTCTTAGATTCTGCTCCTGTCTCAGTTCTGCCCGCGGATCAGCGAACGATATCGGCTGGAAATGCGATACTCAAACAGCAAGGGATGTTACCGATGAACATCCTGATAGCCGAAGATGATGCCCCGTCATGTATGATGCTGCAATCGCTGTTGACAAAGTGGGGCTATACCGTAACTGCGGCCTGTGACGGTAATGAAGCCTGGCGGATACTTAGCGAACCGGGACATCCGCTGCTGGTCGTTCTGGACTGGATGATGCCAGGCATTGAAGGTCCGGAGATTGTCCGGCGCCTGCGGCAAAAAGAAGACGGTATTCTGCATTACATAATTATCACGACATCTGCAGACAGTGAAAATGCAGCGGCCCAGGCACTTGACGCAGGCGCCGATGACTTTGTCGGCAAACCGTTCAACCAAATAGAGCTGCGGGCAAGAATAGCAGTGGGGAGGCGAGTAAACTGCCTGCATCAGGCGCTTGCGGATAAGCTGCATAAACTGGAATCAGCCACCGAAACGATATCACGACTGGCCAGAACCGATGAACTGACCGGACTTCACAACCGACGATCTTTTGTCGAAATATTTGCCCTGTCGTTGAGCGCTGCCCGTCGTCACGGCTATCCACTTTCGCTGGTCATCATTGACCTTGATCACTTCAAAACAGTAAATGACACCTTCGGCCATGGCGTGGGTGACCTGGTATTAAAGGAATTTGCCGGGC
This sequence comes from Geobacterales bacterium, assembly GCA_041738275.1. Classification (GTDB taxonomy): domain Bacteria; phylum Desulfobacterota; class Desulfuromonadia; order Geobacterales; family Pseudopelobacteraceae; genus JACPFJ01. The sequence continues at coordinate 7,525 of JBGSQD010000095.1, read as the reverse complement.
TGTTACTGGAAAAGGTTCGGGACGAGGACATTGTCGTACGATGGGGCGGCGAGGAATTCATCATCTTGCTGTCACACACAGCTTGTGAGGCTGCGGCCGCACTGGCAGAACGAATAAGGAGCAGCTTTGAGCAAAATCCCAACTGTGCCGCTCCGCTCACCATAACTGCAAGCTTTGGTGTTGCGCAGTTGCGGGATGGGGATAAAGAGGAAGAACTGATCCGGCGGGCGGATGATGCGCTTTATCGAGCCAAGAATATGGGGCGTAATCGTGTGGTAACGTCGGAGTGATTTGAAGTTATTACTATATCCTGCTCCCCAGTGATATGGTTAGTGAACTGTCCACGGGAGGCAGATCAGTCCAGAGGGACGAAAGCGCTTGTCCGAGCTCGCGCGTGGCTTCGTCAGTGCTGCCGATCAACGCCTGAATAGAGGTTATTGTCAGTAAACTCGGCGCCTCGTTTCCGGAGAAGTGGCCCATTATTCCTGCTGCGAGCATTTGTGACACTGTTGAGAGATTCGGATCCAGCAGGTTATAGGGAGGCATTGACAGCATGCGTTTTGATATTTCTTTCAGGTTGTTTTTTGACTCTTGCTGTGCGTACAACACGAAATCAGCAGGATGAGAGGGAATGTTTGTAATGCTTTCAGATTGGACAGAAAGCTCGTTATTGTTGAAATTGTATTCTACGATTCGGTAGTAGTTGGGGTAGTTAACCAAAGAGCCGGTTTCGATATCATACAGAAGTGAACTGTTGAAATCCTGCATTGTCACATCATGGGCATGAAAATGCCCCGTGAAAACGATATGCAGCCCGTTTCCCGCAAATTCAGCCGCCACAACTTTCCAATCTTTTAAAATGTAAGCCGGAAATGCGACGGTTTGGCCTGTCAGATGTTCAAGTATTCCGTGGTGCATCATGCCGATGACGACCTTGCCTTGCGCCTTGGCTTCTTTCAAGCGCTCAATGATCCACAGCCTGGTGGCCATGCTGAATTCGCCGGATGTGGTTGGCGATTCCTGAAATTCGTTATTGGCGTATATGCAGGAATCAAGGGCAAACAGCCACATTCCGGGAACAGGTTCGGCGATATAGCTCAAGGAGTTGGGATCATGGGAAATGGCGTCCCGATATCCGAAATCAGCATAAATACGCTCGAAATCTGCTGGATTTATATTTGCTACGGGTGAGGGAGGCGAGGTTGAATAACTCAACGCAAGTGGATTGTTGATGTCATGGTTGCCTGGAATGACGAATACCTTCTTGCCTTGAGACTTCAGTACTGAAAGCTTGGCTGCCATGAGTTCATGACTCACTTTTTCGCCATCTTTTGTAAGATCTCCGGTAACAAGTACAAAGTCGATCGAAGATGATAATATTTTTGTGATGGCGCTGGAAAGAATATCCGTGCTATCGGCCAGCAGTTTGTTCTCCTGGACGCTAATATCGATAAATTCCGGACTGTCTGTCCCAAAAGTGGCGCCATCATACAGGTGCGGATCACTTATAACAGCAAATTTGGCTGTAGTTTCGGCTGATGGAGTGGGTGATTCCGGCGTTGAGTTGCCTGAACCACAGCCGCTTAAGGTTATAAATATAAAGAGCAGCATCAATGAAACATGAAATATGTGGTGTTTTTCCATTTGTCGCATGACGTTTTTCCTTGAATTGATGATGGAGAGAGTCGTTAGAACAGGTTGCCAATTATCTGCTTCAAGACAGGGAAAAGGGTCCTTGTAACATGAAAATCCTTCTGCATGTAGTGGGGGCCGATTTTTACCTGAATACCGGCAACCCGATGAAGCAGGGTCCCAAGTATTGCATGACAAGAGGCAGCCAGGAACAGGTTCGGAGTTGCATAACTAACCCAGACAAAGGCAAAACCGGTAATTAAGGAAATGCACATTACCGCCATATTGGGTGCGTGCAGTAAAAACGCGAATATTGCAGCAACAGCACTGACCTGCAATCGTTTGTTTCCCGTCTGATTCAGGGGGTCATCCTGCAATATAGTCCGCAACCGCACTAACAGCCAACCAATAAATAGAAGTTGCTGTGCCAGAGCGCTGGATATGTAAAAGAACAGTTTCAGAAAAAAAGCGCTCCAGTTTATATTGGCTAAATAATTGGGACGGAACAGGAAGGTAGCGCCGATAATGATTATGGCTCCAACGATAGTTATTGTGCCATATCCGCGAAGTGCTGATTTGAGATTGTCGGTTCTGATAAAGAGCGAGTTCCATGTGCCCAATCCCCGGTCGGCAAAAGTATCTTTGAAGATTAGGCATGGTGAGATGTAGGTAAGGTAAAGCAGGATGAATGCAAAAAGTGAAATTATCGCTATCCGGTAGCGCTCTACCTGGTACAGAAAGTCAGGCGAAATCAATGTCCACGTGACCAGAAAAATGCCCAAAAAAACAGTCATGATTTCAACGGCCGCTTTGATTCTCTTAACCATCATGGAGTCCTGCTCCAAGCTTTTTGCTTTACTCATCGGCACGCAACGTGCCGTAGCTGCTGCGGCATTTTTCCAGAAGTGCACGGCAAGGCTCCTGCATCCCGCAGACAGCCAGGAAGAATAAACCACCACAGAGATTGGCTATCAGATCCTGCATGTTGTTGTCATACCCGCCGACCCCATTATGAGCAATGGTCAATACGACGCCATACTCCACAATCTCAACGATTCCGCCCAGACCCAGAACAGTCAGCAGAATTAATATTGAAGTAATATTATTGATGGTATTTCGCTTGATTATAAACAGCCTTCTGATCAGCATTGCACAGACAAAAGAATTGACAAAATGAACGTACTTGTCATACCCGATGCCCCAGAAATTGCTGTCGTACAGGCGAATGCCGTCAATCGTCACAAGTGCTCCGGCAAAGTGTACCAATATTCCGATCTCCAGAAAAACGAGCATGGTAGTGTCAAAGGGGTATTCTCGAAATACCAGCCAAAGAATATATATGAGAGTGATAATTCCAACTGCATATATAAAAAATTCAGTCAGATATTCGCTGCCGTATTTTGAGATAAAACTGGGATAAGATCTTATAATGCATTTTATAATAAACAGAATCGTGTTTATCGCTACAAAGACATCAACATTTTTAATCCGTGAAGTCATCATAATTCCATTTCAGACATTTTGGTTAGTCGGCCTGCTTAACTTGCCTCGATCTGTTCTTCCGGCACTATTGGCACGTCGAACTCTTTTTCGGCAACAACCTTGTCTTTGGCAATTATATGATAAACCCATGCCGGAAGGCAGTTCACGGAGGTCATCCACAAGTAGAGTAGGCCCCCTCCAAAATTGCCGATCAGATCCTGCATGTTGTTGTCGTAATCCCCTACGCCGTTATGCGGTACGGTCTTTGTTACCCCATATTCGACAATTTCCACGACTGCTCCCAATCCCAGGACAATCATGAGTATGAAAATCAGATTGATGAAACCTGTCTGATTCTTCTGCATGATAAAAATTTTTCGTACAAAAATGGAAATTACGAATGAATTGACGAAGTGCACATACTTGTCATAGCGGATCCACAGGATGTGGGCATCATAAAGGCGGTGTCCGTTGATTTGCACGAATGCCCCGGAGAAATGCATCAAAATCCCGATCTCAAGGAGGATGAGCATGGATGTTTCAAAGGTAAAGCGCCGGAAGTACAGCCAGAGGACAATGATAAATGCAACAATTCCGACGGCATATACGAAAAATTCACAGATATTGGCTGCACCGCGATAATGCAGGAATCTTGCGTAATACCTGAAAACACATAACAAAACGAACAGGCAGATATTTGTTAAAACAAACAAGTCCACATTTTTTACTGATGTTTTTTTGAAGTCCATCATGGCAGTGACCTTGTCAGTTTATGATGCAACCGTCTCTCATGGTGATCGTTCTATCGCATAAACTCGCGATCTCGGCATTGTGTGTAGCAATTATAACCGTTGCCCCCTTGTCTCGCGAATGGGTCAGCATAAGCTGGAAGACGGCTTCGCCTGCGAAGGAGTCAAGGTTGCCGGTTGGCTCGTCGGCAAGGATGATTTTCGGTGTGGCAACCAAAGATCTTGCAACTGCTGCTCTCTGGCGTTCTCCACCTGACACCCGACTGGGGAGAAAGTGGGCGCGGTGTTCCAGGCCAACGTTTTCGAGTAGCTCCATTGCCCGTTTCATCCTTTCATGCTTTCCAATCCCCTGGGCGACAAGAGGGGCGGCAACATTTTCAGCCAGGGTCATACCTGATACCATGTGATGAAACTGGAAGACGAAGCCGATCATTCGGGCACGAAAAAGATGGGTCGGACCGTATTCCCTGATAAGTCTGCCGTTAATAGTGATATCCCCTGAAGTGGGCCGATCCAGGGCGCCGATCATGTTGAGCAGGGTGCTTTTTCCGCACCCGGACGGCCCCATAATAGCAACAACTTCACCCTCCGACACTGAAAAGGTTACCCCTTTCAAGGCTTCAATATTGTCTCTGGGATAGAGTTTAGACAAACGGTCAACCTTAAGGAATGACATAAATAACTGACCTCATTCGTGTCTTAGGGCTTCGACGGGAGAGAGCCGATAAAGAATGACTGCCGGCCAAATTATGGAAATCAGAGCCAGAAGTAGCGTAACCCCGATTGATGCCAGGAATGTAGTCTGCGATATTACAACCGGAATCCAGCCGAAACCAACGGCCTCGCTGTTATTGAGCAGTTTCAGAATAAGCAGGGCCATGCCATTGCCTGCCAATGCTCCGCACAGGCAGAGGGTCAGGCTCTCTGCAAGAAGCATTCTGATGACAAGCCAGGGCCGCCAGCCAACAGCCATGAGAATGCCTACCTCCTTGGTTCGCTCGGAAACAGCCATGAGCAGCGTATTGGTAACAACCAGGCAAGAGCCAATGAAAGATATGATTGCAACGGATTTGGTAAAGGTTCCGATGGTTCTGAAAAGGCGAATATTTCCGACAAAATCGGCATTGGAAAGGGCATGCAGAGTAGGAAAGCGACGGTTGATTTCCTGGACTACACTCTTTACCTCGCCTTTATTCTGTATACGCACCAAGGCAATATTTATCTGACCCTCCTTGCCGAGTTGCTTCTGCGCTTCCGTCAAGTCGGCTACCACGGCCCCGTCAACGAGTCGATTGCCCATGCTGAAAATGCCAACTACTTTTGCTGAGTCTCCTCCGAATGGAATTGAATCGCCGGGTTTGAGACCTAGCTTCTGGGCGAGGATCGAGCCGATCATCACGTCGCGGCTCCCTGACGTTGGCGGGGCACCTTCAAGCATCCCAAAACGGGATTTCAGAGAAGCAGGGATTCCCATAAGCATGCCATAGGAGTTCCAGTTTTCACGGATTGCACCGACCACCAGAGGATCCACTCGAACTCCCGGCATACCCTGGAGACCGGCAATATCTTTTGCTTTAATGCGTGAGTGCAAAGGAGAGGGTGCACCTTTGCTTTGCACTGTTATGTCCAAATTATAGTCATTAATCATCTTTTGTGTTTCATTTTCCAGGTTGTTTGTGATCGCGACAATAGCCACATAGATTGCAATACCCACGGCAGCGCCGAGGATGGTCATGATGCTGCGGAGTTTGTGACGAAGAATGTTGCGCGCAAAGATCAATCGGGGCTCCGTAAGGTCAATTGGCAATCTGAGAACCAATTCAAATAGGCAATGGTGCAAGAGTATAAGAAAAAAAAGCTGGCATTCACAATAGCATTTTGGCTGAAAATGAAAAAATCTGGCAGGCGTTCAGGGCCTGCCAGATTCATGGAGGTTAAATATGATTTGATGTCGCCAGTATTAAACAGCGCAGGCGCTCAGGCAGAACATGGCAATAACCAGAATGCCGTAAAAAAAGACTTTAAATGTGGACATGTTTTTCTCCTTTTAGAGAAAATAATAAGATGTGTTATCAGAGTCCGTCGCATTTAAGCTGTGTACCGGTAAGCGGAGTGCCGTTGACACTGACGTTAAAGGTCTGACCTGTGCCTGCTACTGTTGTCAAGGTAGCTTTGCTTCCGCCTGCGCCGGTAAATGATATTGCGCCTGATTGGAAATTCTGATTTGAATCAGTAACAAGTGGCGTGTCGGTTTTTACGGCTGAACATCCCGAGGTGCCTCGACAGATTGTTCCAGTAAATGAAACCTGGGAGTTGGTTCCAACCTTGGTGGTGGTAACGCTTACATTATTAACCTTATATTCCGTAGTTGTGGCACCTTCGACGTTCTTAACCTCTAAAGTCGTCAAGGTCATTGTTCCCGGAATGTTTGCGATATCAGCGGTTGCTCCGGCTGTTGGTACATATTTGAAACCGGACATGGCAATGGTGTCACTCGATACAGTTGCCCCGGCAGCAGTTTTTTCGACTACCGTCAGAAGCGGGATGTTAGCTGTCAGACTTGTGGTGACAGGTCCGGTAGCAGTGGGGGTGCCGGCGTCAACCGCATTGACGGTTCCGTTCATGGTTGTTCTGTTGCCTGAGGAGCTATCAATTGTGCAGTAATTATCCAATTTCACGGACACGGTTGTTGTTCCGCTGAGATGCGAGTAGGTCGGATAAGAAAGTGTTCCTCCGCAGTCGCCGGTTTGTGTTGCAGGAGGGGTAGAGGAAATCAGAGCAACAGATTTCCCTGCAATTTTTGCAGGGCGCGGTGGTAACAGGAGCTTTACGGATTTAACTGCAGACATCACGGTCTTCAACGGCGCATCTGCGGCCGTTTTTGCAACACCTGTTGCAGTACATGATGGGACAATGTCTGTCATACCGGCCAGGGTTTCTTTGGCGCTGGCTTCAGTGATAGTGGCCGTGGTAGTTTTGCCGGTGTACACGCCTAGGCCGCTAGTGCTAGGGGTGCCGCCGCCACCTCCGCCGCCACCTCCGCAAGCATAAAGCAGCGCTACCGCAGAACAAAGTGAAACTACTGTCGCAATCTGTCGAAATCCTTTCAACATACCTGCCCCCTTTTCTCCGTAACCCCGGAGTTTCATGTTCATGGCGTTTGTTGGCACCATGTACTCCCACTTCAAATAGACTAAAATGTTATTTAATTATAATTATTAGTTGTTAGTTGTCAAGCGAAGTTGCAAATATTTAATCACTAAAATTCTGATGGAGTTGTGAAAAAAACAGGCCCCGCCTCCCAGATGGGAAACGGAGCCTATTACAAGCTGGAATGTTATAACAGCGCTATTTTTTTGCTTTTTTTGCCGCTGTTTTAGCCGGCTCTTTCGGAGCCGGTTTGCCTGCTGCCTTCAAGGCTTCCAGCATGGCCTCTCCCATGCGGGTAGGGCTGGTTGAGACAACAACTCCGCATTCCTGCAGGGTGCGGATCTTGTCTTCGGCCTTGCCCTTGCCGCCGGTGATGATGGCGCCGGCATGTCCCATTCGCTTGCCGGGAGGGGCGGTGACACCGGCAATGAAGGCGGCTACCGGCTTCTTCATATTCTTTTTGATCCACTCTGCTGCCGCTTCTTCGGCGCCTCCGCCGATCTCGCCGATCA
>JBGSQD010000083.1:0-39297 GCA_041738275.1 Geobacterales bacterium | reverse complement strand
CATGATCGTGCGGACCACTTGGAAAGATTAAAAAGATTGGACGGCATGAAGGAGAAAAACAAGGCCACCGGAGGAGTCTGGAAGGTTATGGGAAATCTCCGTTTCCCCCTTGACAAAACTTATCATGGATGTCCCTAGTTTCCCCCAAAAGTAACGGCCGGAGTGTCCCGCTCCTCGCGCAGGTTCATGACCTTGTTGGCCAGGAACAGCCCGTAGAAACGGTAGGCGACGGCGAAGAGACACGCTGCGACAAAGATAAGAGTTAGCGAATTCATTGGAGCATCCGTTCGTTGAAAAAATATTCCGCCGTAGTCTTGGCCGACTTGATGCCGACCGCGATTCCCGAACCATCCTCTTTCCTGCCATGCAGGACAAACTCGCTCAAGCCGACATGATCCCTGCTCCCCCAGTCATAGGTGTTGCCGAGACGAGGCCATGGGTATCTGGTGCACAAGTACAAACTAATTTGCGGTAGCTATGGCCTGCCCCATCTTTACGTCATTGCCCACCTGTACGTTGAACTCCTTGATAACCCCGGGTCTGAATATGAGGCAATGGGTTGATCCGCCATACTGGAAATATCCCAGTTCTTCCCCCTTTTTCACCTTGTACCCAACCTTTATGTTGTCGAGCAGAACGCAGGATGACACCTCGGCCATCCCAATCGGCATCATAACCATCAAGCCGATTTTCGGGTCATCCGCCTCTATGTAGATGATCGCCCGTGTTGCCACATGTGCGATGTAACCCTGGGAGTCATTGGGACTGGCAGGATCCATACCCCAGGCTTCTGTTGCAGAATAGTAACTCCCCTGCTTGATGTAGGCTTTTCTGATGGTGCCGGAAACCGGACTGTGCCACCGGTGGTATTTTGTTGCAGAGAGAAATGCCTGATAGACATCCCCGCCGACAAACTGATCTACAAATTTCTCTTCATTATTCAACATGTCATTCAGTGAGTAGGGTTGGGATTTCAACCAGAACCAGTCACTTTTCTTGACGTTCCTTTGAATACTGTACACACCCGAATCTGCGGCACTGACAACCACTTTATTGTTGTCGGGGTCAGCAATCGGCCGCATCCCCGGTTTGAGCTTTCTGATAAAGAAGTCATTCCATGATTTGAATCCCCAATAGGTATCATTTGGGTCATACTGATACTGATCCATCCCCAGCTTTGCAATCGCAGCTTTTGACTTCCAACCGGTCGGGGTGTCGTTAAAGACGGAACGTGAGGCCGGACTGTTCAGGTAAGAACCGTATTCATCCAGGATCTTCCGGAACACCGCATTTACCTTGTCGTTGCGGTAGGCGGCAAAGCCGGCCGGCACCCCCATGGTCCAGTTGACTATGGAGTTGATCGGAAAACCGACCAGATCGTTTTCTTCATATAACGGAGCCCTGTCCATGGCAGTATTAATAAGACAAAGCATCTGGTCAACGCTGGTGAGGTTGATATTCGGCTTTTGTTTATAGTATCCAGGTACCTGATCTATCATTTGCGTGAAATACATTCGCACCACGGGGTCCGATTCTATCAAAGTTTTCAGCTCACTGATGGATGGTTTCAGCGTTGCCTGCTGAAGATTACACGCCTCAATAATACCGGCACCAAAGGCAATCTGAACAGATAAAACCACCACCACAAAACTCAATAAATACGTCTTTGTTCGAAGCAGTCTTTGCATAACTAAACCTCCGGTAATGATATTATTTCTCCTCTATTAAATCTGCACAATGTCGCCACGATCATTATCGACGGGATATCATCTCTCCCGAAAATCAGAACTGTGGAGCAGTTGCCGGGAGTTTAGTGGAATCTATCCCTTCACACAGTTCATTATCCACCGTCAGGTTGCCTTGCGCATCAAGCGACACAGTCCAGATGGTATCGTAGTCGGTGCTTGGCCAACCACCACTCGGCACAGTCGATGTTTTTGCAGTCGAGAGAAGTGGAGCAGTGGCACTGTAGGTTGAAATCAGCGCATTTAATAGCGGCCTGATATGTCCTGACTCCCACGCAAGCAACATGGTCTGATTTGAGAATTTGCCCCCGGTAAAGAAAAAACCGCTCGTGGTCTTGGCAACGGTTTCATCAAGCGCGATCACCCCTAACTGAAAGTGCGATACCAGATGATAGGGGAGATTATTGTCGATCGCATAGGGGAGTACTGTCAATGATGGCCTGACATATGAAACATCAAGCGCTTGGGAAACAGGAAACCACTGGGCGGGATCGATAGAATACACCACGTTGGGGCTTATTTTTCCGCGCAGGGTTTTGGAGAGTGCCAGAGCCCGCCATTGCCCTGCAGCCACATAATTGCCGTCTTCAAATTTATACGCTGGATCAGGGTGAGCATCTGCGTGACGGACTATGTAAACTCTTTGATTGGTGTTGGCGTTCGGCGGTATGTGGACATCTCCCACTCCACCGGTCAGTACCGTTTTGAAATAGGCCTGCTGCGTGTGTGTGCATGCCGAACTCGCCACCGGTGAAGGTAGAGCCGGGAATGTGGCGGGCGGATTCAGGTTAGCGTTATAGGTGTCCAGCCGGGCTTTTCCGGATGATGTGATTGAGATTGCATAAACATGGTCAGGCCCCTGAAATGTCTCAGGAAGCTTCAGGTTATACCCCTGCTTCGTATTAACCGTAGCCATCAGGGCGCTGATTGTCTCCCACGGCGCGGAGAAAACATGAAAACCGGATGTATTGTTACTGATGATGCCGGATATCAATGCATCGTTACTGCCGTTTGTGTTATTGAAATCCAGTCCGGTAGATGTAGAAGCGTATTCAGCTGACCAGTATGGCCCGGGAACCGGGACTGAAACACCGTCGGGGACCGACCCTTCTGCATACGATACATTGATCGGAAAACTGTTGCCGGTGTAGTTGGAAAAGGTGCTTTTATTGAGAAGGGCAAACTGTTGAATTGAGCCGATAGACGCCATATCCGGGTAATTGTTTGCAGTCTGCAGATGGGTCATCGGAGAAAGCGCATAAATACCATTTACATTCCCCCCACCAAGCACCTGTTTTTTCAGAAACGAGGCCATTTTGAGTGAACGTTGCAACCCCTGGCTGGTGAGGTTTGCCGTATCGGGATTGACATCGCCCTCTGCATGATATGCCAGGTCGGGGCTTGTCACAAAGATCAGATTGAGATTTTTGGCATCAAGTGCAACGGTGGAAGTGGAACCGGAATCTTTTCCGCAGGCAGTAACAATAGACAGCACAACAATCAGAAGCAGCGATCTTACAGTACAAGTTCGGTTCATGGTTTTAGTCTCCTTATTACCATACATGTGTATGCGAACAGGTCAGCACTTTCCCCGGGTCGTTTTCTGCAATCGCACCCATACTTCATGGAGAGCCTCCTTGGGTGCGTCTTCCGATTATTACCATTGCATACAACAGCGCCTTGAGGGCAGGGTGTTGCCGAAGTTTATTGCGCAAAATATTCCGCCGTAGTCTTGACCGACTTGATGCCGACCGCAATTCCCGAACCATCCTCTTTCCTGCCATGCAGGACAAACTCGCTCAGCCCGATATGGTTGCTGCTCCCCCAGTCGTAGGTATAGCCGAGACGGGTCCAGGGATATGGGGACAAACCGGTGGTGTAGGAATAGCTGGCTTGATTGGTGAACCAGGAGGAATAGGTCTTGAAAACTCCATATTCAGGCCCGACCGTTGCCCTGACCTTGTTGTTTGGGTCAAGCATCCGGAACGAATCGGTGGGAAAGCTTGTTTCACAGGCAATATCGGATATCTCCGTGTCGGGACAGGGGCGGAAGAGGTCCTGTGGCGAGACCCACATCTCCAGCATGTATTTATACTCGCCGGTGCCACCCGAAGTGGCCGCTGTTGGCGGCAGCCCCAGCAGTTGGGCAATGCGCAACGGTTCGGGCTGGACCATGTTGAAAAAGTTTCTGATCTCCGGCACCACTGTCACCCAGTTGTCGTATTTGTACGCAGGACATTCACCCCCTTCGATACAGGAGCTGTTGCCGCTGCAGCCGCCAGGATCGCCGCATTTGTAGTATTTCCCCGCATCGCCCAGCCAGGTCACCACCAGCAGTCGCGATCCCTTCACGCCGTTTTCCCAGATCAGGTTGGGGTTGTCGTTGGTGACAGGGGTAAGGTAGCGAGATATTTCCGCTGGCTCGGCTGTGCGGGCATCGGCAACAGCGCTGGAATACTGCGCCTGCAGGCTGACAGTTGTCTTTGCGGCAGGCGCCGACGAATCACTGCCGCAGGCGGCAAGCAGGCAGATGAGAGATAAAAACGACCATGGGATCAGAATCTTTGGATAGCGCATAAACCTTCCTAATCCTGATAAACAGGATAAGTGCGTTGACGAAATTATTTTCTGCCATAAAAACGCAGACTTACTAATGCTCACGGATCTTCAGCGCAAGTTTCCTTGCTTCCTGCATGACACCCTCCTCGTCCAGCGTGAGAAGCTTCCTGTCCTGCATGACAATCCTGCCGTCAATGACCACGGTTTCCACATCCGCCCCGTTTGCCGCGTACACCAGCTGCGAGTAAACATCGTAGAGCGGCGCCAGGTGCGGGCTGTTCAGCCCGATTATGATCAGGTCGGCCCGTTTCCCTTTTTCCAGCGACCCGATGCGCTTTTCCAGCCCCAATACCCGTGCGCCGCCAATGGTGGCTGCTTGCACCGTTTCACGAGCACTCATGGCAGTCGGCTCAAGCCGGGACACCTTCTGGAGCAGAGCGGCAGCATTCATCTCCTTGAACATGCTCAGGTTGTTGTTGCTGGCCGCACCATCGGTGCCGAGGCCCACGGCGATCCCGGCCCGGAGCATCTCGGGCACCGGGGCGACGCCTCTGGCCAGTTTCATGTTGCTCTGGGGATTATGGGCAACCCCCACCTTTTTCTCCGCCATGAGCCTGATCTCTTTGGCGGTTGGATAAACCGCGTGGGCCGCGATGACGATCCCCCCGAAAAAGCCGAGGCGGTCCAGATGCTCGAAGGGTGGCACGCCATATTTTGCCGTTATGTCGGCGACCTCCTTCCGGGTTTCGGAAACATGGATCGAAAGGGGCAATTCTAGGGTGTCGGCCAGTTTCTTGGCCGATTTCAGCGTCTCAGGGGAGCAGGTGTACGGGGAGTGGGTTCCGACCGCAATCGTTATTAGCGGGTCGTTCTTCCACCTGGCAGCCAGCTTTTCAATGATGGCAAAACTCTCCTGGGGACTTTTACTGTCCGGCGTCGGAAAGTCCAGGACCGCTTCCGCCACAACGCCCCTGACCCCGGCTTTTCGGGCCGCTTGAGCAAGCTCATCGGCAAAGAAATACATATCGCTGAACGTGGTCGTGCCGGAGCGGATCATCTCTGCCAGCGCCAGATTAGCGCCGATGCGGACCGAAGCAGGGGTGATGAATTTTGCTTCTGCCGGCCAGATATGCTGTGTCAGCCAGGTATCTAGCGGCAGGTCATCGGCAAGCCCCCGGAAAAGGGTCATGGCGGCATGGGTGTGGCTGTTCACCAGGCCGGGCATGACAAGCTTGCCCATGGCATCAATGCTGCGGGCAGCGCTATAACGCTCATTCATGGCTGCCGAAGGTCCGACTGCCACTATTTCACCCTTGTCAACGACAACGCAGCCGTCTTCGATGACCGTCATCCCGGCATCCATGGCAACAACAAGGCCGTTGGCAACCATGAGATCCACCGGAACGGTCGCACCGCTGGCTGGTTGGCTGCAGACAAGCAGAAAAAGTAGGGAAATTGCGTACAGCACGTTCAGCCTCATTTTCCTGCCGAGTACGGCTACCATGTGGAGCCTCCTTAGTAATTGGCGCTTAAGGCCCTGAAATACAGATGATACCTGTTCGTTGCCATGATCTCTCCCATAAAACTATTTAGTTACCGAGTGGGAGCCCTTTGACAGCCCCGTTAAAGGGATGCCAGCTGCCCAAACCTGTACGGCTTGATGAGGGTAGGCAGGAGCAATGGTGCCCTCTGCTCTATCCTCTATCTTTCCTTGATCAATGCCCCTGGTTTAGCGTTCGAACGAGTGTGCCTTTTCGTGGCGCATCGGGCTCGCTATCACTGTACGGAGATCAAGGTTACGATGCTCCTTGAGGGAACGGGCTAATCAAGGCTGGCCTCAACTCCTTCAGGATAAAGGTGAGGAAAATAATACCCCACCATCGATGCAGGAAAACCTAGCATTACTGGTCCCTTTTCCGAATCGGAAACTAAATAGCCTTTTTCCAACAAACTACTTACGACCCTGCGCGCCGAACGTTCGGGCATTCCGACGATATTAGGGATTTCTCCACGAGCTATTTCCCCGCGTAAAAATACATCTCTCAGTAAATGACCTGCTTCAGGTTTCAATGCACCAAAAGAAACTTGACGATCAACCACCGCTTGTATTCTTTTCTGCATTCCATCCAAATCCAAAAGGCCTGACATAAAGTCAATCTGGTCAACAGCAGTTTTAAGGAAAAATTTACAAAATCCCAACAGTCCCGTTTGTGTCAAATTTCCACGGCCATCCAGATCTCCTCTGCGAGGTTGGTCCGCCCCTGCCAAGGAAGCAAGATACTCTTCCCGATTTCTTGCGAAACCTCGGGAAACAGTCCACAATCCGTGGCCATCTATTTTTGCCTTTTTCAGGTAGGCATGAGTCATAAGACGCGTAACTCGCCCATTACCATCCAGAAAAGGATGAATCCATGCAAGACGATGATGAGATGCCGCCGCCCCGATAACTTGACTTAAGCCTTTTAATCCTTGAGGGTCGTAGGCTTCTTCGAACCTGTTCATAAAAGTGCATAGGTGCTCTGACTTAGGTGGCAAATGCCTCCCGACCTTAACCTCTAATTCCCTTGTTTCACCAGGGATCACCTTTTCAGTTTTTCCATCTGCGCGTTGTACGACAAGATACTCCTCGGGCATCCGCTCATAAAATTCCCTATGTATCCAACACAAAAAACTCTTGCTTGTAATGACTGTTCCGGGAGTAGCCTCGATGTGGGCCTCAATGCGTTTCTGCACTTCTATGTGCGCCTTGCTTTCCAATTGTCTTGCTCTTTTTGAAGGATTTTCGGAAAAGTCTTCTCGCATGGCACGATCAATGTCTAAAGGATGGGTGTTGTGCCCTTCTATTAAATTGGAATAGTAGCTGTTCATTCTTCTTACCAGTTCCACGACTCCTCTACGTGTAACTGGATGAACAGCGGCACTAATGCCGGCAGATTTACGAATCACCTCAATCGCCAAATCGTCGAGTTCTCCCGCAGGATCAGTAGGCATCATTGGTTCCATCTCCGAAATCTTTGTATAAAAACCATCTTCCATGTTGATTCTCCTGACATAGGCCATTGTTTTGGCCGATGTTTTTGTACCGTATTTTACCAAATAAATAAACAATATTTTCACTTTTTTAATTTTTTTGGCCGATGTTTTGGCCGATCTTACGGGTGACTGATTCTGGATGAAGTTGAATTGTTCGGACGGGATTAAATAGCATTGTCTGAATGGGTGTTGCCGGTATAGTATGCAATGGTTACAATCGGAAGACGCACCCAAGGAGGTCCTCCATGAACCTGCCAGCACTTATCCGGCGCACAGCCGGCGCAGAACGGATAACTACAGAGCAAACCGCGGCCTGGCTTCAGCAGCATATGAGTCCTTTTTTCTTCCAGGCCATGGCCGATGAAGAGGATGCACTGGTGTCTCTGGCCCGCGAGATGGCGCGGCTGCGCTCCAGCCGCCGCCTGATCCTGGCCGACCGCGACAAGCGCCTGATCCTGGCCTGTGTAAATCGTGCCGGCTCGCTCTACGAGACCCTGCGCCAGATTGGCGAACGGGAGATCTCCTATGCCATGTTTTCCCACTCCAACGCCCCCATGCCGGGCATGGCAGAGGAGCTGGAGGTGCAGCGCTTCGACTTCAACCGCCGCCAGGACCATGAGATCGATCTGAAACAGCGGATCGACATCCCGCAGCCCCTGGTGCGCAAGATCCGCACTGAATTGCGCACCGCGTTCCCGGAGTTCGATCCGCGCAAGCTGGACCGGCTGCTGAAGATCCTCTGGCTCAACGACGAAAATTACATCCGCATGTCCCCGCCATCGCGGGTCGCTTACCTGGTCTGGCTGTTCGACCGGGGCAACAGTTCGGGCGGCCTGTTCGTG
Organism: Geobacterales bacterium; assembly: GCA_041738275.1. Lineage (GTDB taxonomy): Bacteria > Desulfobacterota > Desulfuromonadia > Geobacterales > Pseudopelobacteraceae > JACPFJ01. The sequence goes on along the minus strand of JBGSQD010000083.1, from coordinate 31,118 downwards.
GATATCTCCGAGGTGGTCCGGGAAGGGCGACTTGAGACCCGGGTGCTGTTTGCCGTAGGCAATCCACCTCAGGAAGAGTTCCTGCTCCAGGTGCTGGAGGTCTTCAACCGCCTTGGCATCGGCATTCGCAGGGCATACTGCCAGACCATATCCAACGGCGTCCACCCCTACTTCCTGGGCGCCTTCTACGTCCAGAGCCGCCAGGATGAAGTCCTGTTGCCGGGAAGCCCCCTGGCAGATCTCCTCAAGCGGGAACTCTGCACCACCCAGATACTTGCCACTTCCTCCCAGATGTACCGCGAGATCGTCACGGAGGGGCTGATGTCCGGCGAGGATGCGTCCCTGGTCAATGCCTTTATCGCCTTCTGTCACACCAGTCTGGCCCATGGCCAGCCGGAGCGCTTCGGCCTGGAGGACGTCCGGAAGGCCTTCTACGACCATCCGGAAATGGCGCAACTGCTGATCAGATTTTTCCGGACCCGTTTCGACCCCGAACTGGCGGGCCAGGAGGAGATCTACAGCGCCCTTTTGATAAAGACTCTGGAGGCGGTGGAAGGCTACAACACCGGCCACCGCTGGCTGGACGACATCCGCCGTGCCGTATATCGCTGCTGCCTGCTGCTGATCATGCATACCCTCAAGACCAACTTCTTCGTGGTGGAAAAACAGGCCCTGGCCTTCCGGCTCGACCCCGCCTATCTGCGGGATATGGGGGATGAGTTTACGGGTGATCTGCCTGAGACGCGGCCCTTCCGGGTGACCTTCTTCTTCAGCCGGGCCGGTTACGGCTATCATATCGGCTTCTCCGACATTGCCAGGGGCGGCTGGCGCACGGTGATCGCCCGCAGCGCCGACGACTTTATCACCGCCTCCAACACCCTGTTCCGTGAGGTGTACGTGCTGGCCCATACCCAGCATTTCAAGAACAAGGATATCTACGAGGGGGGCTCCAAGATGGTGCTGGTGCTGGATGCCTCCGATCTGGACCAGCCTGGCGGGGAGATCGAGACCAGGCGGCTCTATAAGCTGCAGTACGGCATAACCAACGCCTTTCTGGACATCTTCGTGACCGAAGAGGGGAAGGTGAAAAACCAGCGGGTGGTCGATTATTATGGCGACGATGAACCGATCGAGCTCGGTCCGGACGAGAACATGCATGACGCCATGATCGAGACTATTGCCCAGCTCTCCAGGATACGGGGCTATATGCTCGGCATCGGCATTATGTCCAGCAAGCTGGTCGGCATCAACCACAAGGAGTACGGGGTCACCTCCACCGGGGTGGTGAAGTTCGCCGAGATCACCATGGCCGAGTCGATCGGTATAAACATCACCCGCGATCCCTTCACGCTCAAGATGACCGGCGGGCCTGGCGGCGATGTGGCCGGCAACTCGCTGGCCATCATGCTGAAAAACTGTCCGCTGATGCAGGTGCGGCTGATCCTGGACGGCACGGCCGCGCTTTACGATCCCAACGGCATCCAGCGCCGAGAGTTGGGTCGCATCGTGCTGGCCCATGATCTGGATGCGTTCAATCCAGAGCATCTGGGAGAGGGCGGCTTTATCATCTACCGTACCGGCCGGAGGATGGAGGGGCTGAAGGAGACTCATCGCAAGGTCAGCCGTACCGCGGATGGCCTGGTGGAGGAGTGGCTGGATATCGACGATTTTTATAGCGACTACAACAGCCTGGTCTTCACGGTAAAGAGCGATCTGTTCATCCCGGCCGGCGGTCGGCCCGAGACCATTGACGGCCAGAACTGGCGCTTGTTCCTGGATGAACGGAGAATCCCGACGGCGCGGGTGATCGTGGAGGGGGCCAACTCCTTTATTACCCCGGAGGCCAGGGTGCAACTGCAGAGAAGCGGCGCCGTGATCATGCGTGACGCCTCGGCCAACAAATGCGGTGTTATCTCCTCCTCCTACGAGATCATCGCCAATCTGCTTCTTTCGGAGGAAGAGTTTCTGGAGCACAAGGAGGAATACGTCCGGGATGTGCTGGCAATTCTGGAAAAACGGGCGGCGGACGAGGCGCGCCTGATCATCCGACGGCATCGCGAATCGGGCGGCACCCAGCTGTATACGGAGATATCCGATGCCGTCAGTCAGAATATAAACGGCTATTATACGCGCCTGTTCGATTTCTTCTCTGCTCATCCGGAGCTCTGCCTGCAGAATCCCTTCCGGCAGGCGGTGATCAATCACCTGCCGCGCCTGCTGCAAAGAACGCCGGCCTTCAGGAAGCGGGTCAGAACCCTGCCGATCAAGTATCTGTGTGCCATCCTGGCAGCCGAGATCGGCTCGTCCCTGGTTTACACCGCCAGCCGGGATACGGATTTCGAGGATATGGTCAGGCGGCATCTGGCACGGGTGTTGTGAATTATATTGAACCCTGATAGATATGGATCTGCGCTGACAAATTGAACCAATCTGCCAAAGGATAATCAAGATGGAACAGTATCACCTGCTCATTTTTATCTTAAACATACTGATGGTGCTGCTGGATGCGGCCATAGGCTACCATTTTGCGCCGCGCCTGCTGGCCGGCATGGGCGAAGCGGAGGCGGTGGAGTCCGGAGTCCGCACCACACGCAGGCTGTTGCCGGTGATCGTGGCGCTTTACATGTTCTTTAACTGCCTGGGGTACTTTCAGGGACGTACGGTCTACCTGCTGTCAGTCAACGGCCTGATCCTGGTGGACATAGTGCTGCAACTGCTGCTGCGCCGCAAACGGCGGGGTATTGATTCGGATGAGGGGAAGAACGAGGGGTAACGGGCTTATGGACATATGCGGCTGGACAAGGGACAGAGTTTTGCTTCTGTCCTTTTTTGGTTTTGGAACACAATGTATGCCTGAGCACCACAGGCAATTGACAATGGTATGTGGTTATACTAGTATTTTGTTATGAACTACAGAAAGGAACACATACATGACTACGCTATCGCTACGACTCCCTGACGACCTGCTGCACGAGGTTGACGCCTCTGCTGAACAACTGCACATTCCCAGGGCCGCTTATGTGCGCAAGGCATTGGAGCAGATGAATGCATCGGTCGCCTCCCAGCGGCGCCGGGCGCGGCTGATGGAAGTCAGCTTGAAGGTGCGGACGGAAAGCATGCGGGTGAACGCCGAGTTCGACGCGATAGAGGACGAACCTGACCCTGTTAAAAAGGATAAGTGCGTTAATGCGTAACCACGGCGAAATCTGGCTGGCCAACCTCAATCCGGGACGCGGCACCGAGCCGGGCAAGATCAGGCCGGTGCTGATCCTGCAAAACCAGGCACTGCTTGACGCCGAGCACCCCTCGACCCTGATCATCCCCCTCACCACCAACCTGGTTGACGATGCCGAACCGCTTCGCCTGCGCGTTGCCGCCCAAGGAAACCTGGACAAGGGTTCCGACCTGCTTGTGGACCAGCTCCGCGCCATCGACAACAAGCGGTTGATAGAGGGGCCGCTGTTGCGGCTGGATGATGGAGCGTTGAGGCAGGTGTATCAGGCGGTTGGTGAGGTTTTGGGATTTAAGTGGCCGCCCCCCTGACCTCCACCGTCACATCATATAGCGTACTCCCCCGTCCGCCATCAGTCAGTCGTTGCGAGGTCAGGGCATTCACCCCGCGCTCGCCCGGGATGAACTCCCACCACCAGACCCCTTCTGTCACCACGGTACCGACCGGCACCCTGTCCGTAACCTTCAGGATAAACCCAACCTCGCCCAGCTGATTGAACGCAACCACCTGCTGACCGTCCACAACTCCTCTCGTTGCCGCATCCGCACTGTTCATCATCAGCTCCATGCAGGTCTGCCTTGAGCGCAGGTCATCCTGCTCGTAAAAGCTGGAGTTCAGGGCGTATGGCGTGGTGGCCGGCTGCAACCGCAGGGGAAAACCATCCCCCTCGGCATGGGTCGGCAGCAGGCGCGGCAATGGTTCCGCTTCACGCTCGTTCATGATCTCGATCCTGCCGGAGGGTGTCTTCCAGTCACCCTTCGGGCTCGATGGCGGTGTCAGCAGGACCGGTTCCCCCTGCCGCAGGCGCTCGTTGGCGGCCGTATCCCGCCAGGGAGTTTCGTAATCAATCAGCTGCGTTATCAGATCGTCTGCTTCCTGACGGAAGAACGGCTCGTCCCACCCCATGCCTTGAGCCAGCAGCCGGAATACGTCCCAATTGGACCTGGCCTCTCCAAGCGGCGCAATGACGGCAGCGCAGCGTTGGGCATGGTAGCCGCCGTAACAGCGGTACAGATCGGCCTGCTCCAGGGAGGTGGTGGCCGGCAGGACAATATCGGCATAGCGGGCGGTATCGGTCAGGAAGCGCTCGTGCACCACGGTGAACAGGTCGTTGCGCGAAAGCCCCTGGATGACGGCATTCTGATCCGGCGCAATGGCCGCCGGGTTGGAGTGATAGACATACAGGGACATGATTGGCGGGTCGTTCAGCTCGGTGAGGGCAGATCCCAGCTGGTTCATGCTGACCAGGCGGGTGGGTTGGGGCATGAAATCCTCCCGCAGCATACGGTGCATCGGAAAGGCGGCACCGGTGGAGCTGCCCAGGAAGATCCCGCCACCCGGGCGCTGCCAGGCTCCGCTCAAGGCGGGCAGGCAACTTATGGTGCGCACGGTCATGGCGCCGTTGGCGTAGCGGGTCAGGCCGCTCCCCAGGCGGATGAAGGGGGCGCGGGCACCGGCATACTCCAGCGCCATTCGCACAATGGTCTCGGCCGGTAGCCCGCATATCCCGGCCATACGCTGCGGGGTGCAGTCCGGCAGGATCTGGGCCGCCAATTGGTCGAAACCGAGCACGTTGTCGCGGATAAAGTCCCGGTCCAGCAACCCCTCCTGCGTCATGACATGCATCATCCCCAGCGTCAGAGCGCCGTCGCCGCCGGGGCGGACGATAAAGGCCTCGTCCACCGCATCGGTGGTGGGGGTGCGATAGGTGTCTATGGCCCACAACCGGGCACCCCGCTGCCTGGCCGCCTGTGCGTCCCGCATGGCATGGATGCTGGTTGCAGCGGCGTTGATCCCCCACAGGATGATCAGATCGCTATCCTGCATCTCGGCCGGGTCCATGGCCGGGGTGTCACCCATGATTCCCTTCCAGCCGGCATCCTTGGCAGGTGAGCAGATGGTCCGCTCCAGGCGGGAGGCACCAAGTCTGTGGAAGAAGGGGTGGCCGCTGTTCCGCTGCACCAGTCCCATGGTGCCGGCGTAGGAGTAAGGGAGGATGCTTTCACCGCCAAATTGATCAATCAGCCCCTTCCATTTGGAGCAGATCCGTTCGATGGCCTCATCCCATGATATGGGCTGAAATTTCCCCTCCCCCTTGGGGCCGCAGCGCAGCAGGGGTGTTGTCAGGCGGCGGGGAGAGTGGACAGAGCGCTCGTAGTGATTCATCTTGGGGCAGAGCAGTCCCCTGGTCATGGGATGTTCGGGATCTCCGGTCACCTGGACGGCGCAACCGTTTTCCAGCTGCACCAGCAGGCCGCAGGTATCGGGACAATCATAGGGACAGACGGAACGAACGATATTTGTGTTCATGGCATGAATCCTCTCGGTTGGCGGTACAACAGGCAGCACGGAAGAGCTTCCGCAGATTCGGGCTGTTCCTGCAGTATACTCCGCCCGGTTCAAAAAACAATTGCAGATAGCCCTGAATAGTGATACCCAAACAGAGAATTATTGTTAGGAGCCTCTACTATGACACAGCAACCTGAAATCCTGCATTATGCCGTTTCCGTGGTCGGCAAGGACCGGCCGGGGATCGTGGCCGGCGTAGCCGAGGTGTTTTTCCGGCTGGGGTGCAACATTGCCGACTCCAGCTGCACCATGCTGGCTGGCGAGTTCGCCATGATCCTGATTGTTTCCCATCCCAGGCCATTCAGTAAAAGCCGCCTGTTCGATGAGTTGAAACCGGTCTGCGAAGGGCTGGGCATGTCTCTGGCCGTGCGCACCCTGCATGCTGATGAAGTGGCTCGTCAGGAGACCATGGGTGAAATCTGCATGGTATCGGTTTACGGCGCCGACCAGCCGGGCATTGTCTACCGGGTGACCAGGGAACTGGCCGAGCAAGGGATCAATATCATGGATCTCAACACCAAGCTGATCGGGACGCATGATGAGCCGGTGTATGTCATGATGCTGGAGGCGGCCCTGCCGGAGGGACAGACGCCGGAAAGCCTGGAAGCCATGCTGGCTGACCTTAAGAAGGAGTTGAGCGTGGAGATCGGCGTGCGGATTATTACGCCGGTGGCCTTCTGAACTATGCCAAGTCAAAACATTCTGCGTTATCCCCACCCGGTACTCAAGAAGGTCTGCAACCAGGTGGTAACGATTGACCGCGAAATACATACCCTGATTGAGGACCTGCTGGACACCATGCACGACGGACCCGGCTCAGTAGGAGTTGCCGCACCCCAGATCGGAGTGACGCTGCGTGTCTGCGTGGTGGACGTGTCGGCCAACCGCCATGGCAAGGAGAACAACCATGGCCAGTTATGCATGATCAACCCCGAGATCATTGCCCGCAACGGGGTTGCCGTCATGCGCGAAGGCTGCATGAGCGTGCCGGACTACACCGGCGACGTGGAGCGTGCCACGGAGATCACGGTTCGCTTCCAGGAGCCCGATGGCAGCGCACGGGAAATAGCGGCGTCGGGCTTTGAAGCGGTCGCCATCCAGCACGAGATGGATCATCTGGACGGCGTACTGTTCCTGGACCGGATCGTCTGCCTTAAAACCGGATTGTTCAGGAGAAAGAATTACCGTTAAAATAGGGGGACAGGCATGGCAGAACTGCTCACAAAGGCGGAACAGAAGGAACTGCTCAAGATTGCCCGCGAAACCATCATCAGCTTTGTCAACACCGGAAAAGTGCCAGCCGTGGAGACGGCATCCACGGGACTGAATACCGAGAATGGCTGCTTTGTGACCATCAAGCAGAAAGAAAAGCTGCGGGGCTGTATCGGCAATTTTGTTTCCAACAAACCGCTTTACCGTCTGGTGCAGGAAATGGCACAGGCCGCCGCTGCCCACGATCCGCGCTTCTACCCCATGAAGCCGAGCGATCTGGCCGATTTCACCCTGGAGATCTCGGTGCTGTCGCCGTTGCGTAAAATTGATTCCGTGGATGAAATCCAGGTCGGCAAGCATGGCATCTACATCATCAAAGACAGCTATCAGGGCGTGCTGCTTCCCCAGGTCGCAACCGAATACGGCTGGGATCGGGATACGTTCCTGAATCACACCTGTGTCAAGGCCGGACTGCCGGAAAACAGCTGGACGAAAGAGTGCACCATCTTCATCTTCAGTGCACAGGTCTTCGGGGAAAAGTAAGCTTCAGGGGCTGTCCCAGTTGATATCCCTGGCATCCCCTCCAAAGCATGGTACACTTCACACCATGACCCGGACCATCACCATATCGCCTGTTACCCGCATCGAAGGGCACGCCAAGATCTCGATCCGACTGGATGATGCCGGCAAGGTGGCGGCAGCGCGCCTGCATGTACAGGAGTTCCGCGGCTTCGAGGCCTTCTGCGCGGGCCGGCCGTTCTGGGAAATGCCTGCCATCACCGCCCGTATCTGCGGGATCTGCCCAACCAGCCATGCCTTGGCTTCAGCCCTGGCAGGTGACGGCATACTGGACATTACCCCCCCCATGGCAGCACAGCAGCTGCGCCGCCTGCTCTCCCTGGCCCAGCTGATGCTCAGCCATTCCCTCAGCTTTTTTCACCTCTCTGCTCCGGATATCATCCTTGGGCTGGATTGCGATCCTGCCGAACGCAACATCCTAGGCCTGGCCCAACGCTTTCCCGAGCTGATCCGTAAAGGGATCCGTCTGCGCCAGATCGGCCAGGAGTTCGTCAACCGGATTGGCGGCGGCCACCTGCATCCCGAATACATCGTTGCTGGCGGTATGCGCGAACCGTTGTCCGAGGAGGATCGCGACACCCTGGCCGTGCTGCTGCCTGAGGCGCAGAGCCTGGTGCTGTTTGCCCTGGAAATATGGCATGAGCATAAAGGTCGCTTCATGGAGGAGCTTGGCAACTGCGGGGATTTTCCCAGCCTGTTCCTGGGTCTGGTGGGAGCGGATGGCTGCCTTGATTACACTGCCGGCCGGTTGCGCTTTGCGGCAGCCGACGGAGCTGTTGTGGATGAGTTTGCGCCTGAGGACTACGCCAAGGCCATCAGCGAGACGATCACCGGCGACAGTTACATGAAGCCGACCCATTGCTCGCTCTCCGAAAGCGGCCTGTATCGCGCCGGACCTCTGGCGCGGCTGAACGTGGCCCGGTTCGGCGGTGCGCCACAAGCCGGCATGGAGCGGGAAAGGATGTTGGCCGGGAAAAAGGGGTCAACCGACAGCCGGGACTATCACCATGCCCGTTTGATCGAGATGCTGTACGCCGTGGAAAAGATTTCCCAGCTGCTGGATGATCCGGGAATCACAGACCACCATGTTCTGGCGCAGGGCAATGTTGCCAGATCCGGAGGGGTTGGTGTGACCGAGGCGCCACGGGGGACATTGATCCACGACTACCGGGTGGATCAGCATGGCCTGCTGACCAGCGTCAACCTGCTGGTGGCCACCGGCCACAACAGTAGGGCCATGGACCAGACCATCACCGACATTGCCCGCAGGCACATCCGGGGGGACGTGCTTACCGAAGGACTGCTCAACCGGGTAGAACATGGCATTCGCCTGTATGACCCCTGCCTGTCATGTGCCACCCATGTTGGCGGAAGGATGGGAATAGCGGTAGAGCTTCAGGATTGCGAGCGCACCATCATCGACCGCAAGATCGTGTAATCAGCCGGCTTGGCTCAACATGCGCCTCAGCTCATCCGATAATGAATTCAGGCTGAAAGGTTTCTGGATAAAACCATCCAGCCCCAGCCCGATGAAACGTTCAGAAACCTCCTGCTCGCTGTAACCGCTGGCAAGCAGCACCTTGATATCCGGCCGGATACACCGTAACTCCTTGAAGACAGAGACGCCGTCCATGCCTGGCATGACCTGATCCAGCAACACCAGGCAGATCCTGTTGCCATGTTCACGGAAGATGCGCAATGCCTCTTCCCCGTCGCCCGCCACCAATGCTTCGAAGCCGAGCTCCTCGATCAAGTCGACGCATACCCCGCGAATCATCTCCTCATCGTCAACGATCAAGATGGCGCCGGCGCGGGTTGAAACTGCAACGTCCCTGGTGGCAACCACCTGGGTGTTCGCCTGTTCCGTACGCGGAAGATCCACAATCGGAAACAGGGCCTTGATGGTCGTGCCGACGGCAGGTTTGCTCTCCACCAGGAAGGCCCCCTTGTGGGCACGGATGATCCCCAGCACCGCCGACATCCCAAGGCCCCGGCCGGTGAACTTGGTGGTAAAAAACGGATCAAACAGCTTGTGCAGCGTATCGACATCCATACCGCAGCCGGTATCCCGGACTTCCATCCAGACATAACTGCCCGCCGGCAGCTTTTCCTCCAGCCGGCTATGATGGAGTGTTGATGGATCAAACTCGTTCACACCGGTTGCGAGGGTGATGGAGCCGTTTGCTTCACCAATGGCTTCGGAGGCGTTGGTGATCAGATTCATGACCACCTGCTGAATCTGTCCGGCATCGGCCATGATCAGGGGCAGGGCATGGTCGAGCTGCAGCTCGAGCTTGATATTCTTGGAGATTGCTGCCGACAGCATGGCGGCGTTTTCCTCCACCAGGTCGGTCAGGCTCAATTCCTTGATAATGAAACTCCCCTTGCCGGAATAGGCCAGCATCATGTTGGTCAGCTTGGCGGCATGTCTGGATGCGTTGATCGCCTGGTCGATGTTTTTGCGGGCAATTGCCTCCTCCGGGAGCTTCATCAAAGCCAGATCAAGATTCCCGAGTACCGCCAGCAGCAGGTTGTTGAAGTCGTGGGCAATGCCACCGGACAGGATCCCCAGGCTTTCCAGCTTCTGTGAGTGCAGCAGTCGACGTTCCAGTTCCAGTCGTTTTTCCTCGGAATCTTTGCGGTCGGTGATGTCGCGGGCTATGCCCAGTACACCGATCAGCTTGCCCTCGGAATCATACATCGGCGTCTTGATGGTATCCAGCAAGACATGACGGCCATCATCGGCAAAGGTGATCCATTCCTCGTTGCTGGTGGGTTTCCCCGCAGCCATGGCATTGCGGTCATGCTCGCGGAAGAAGTCAGCCAGTTCCCTGCTTACGAAGTCATAGTCGGTCTTGCCGATGATATCAGCTTCCCTGGCGCCGAAGAAACGCTCGAACATTGCGTTGCAGGATAGATAAACGCCGTCAACGTCTTTCAGCCAGATCAGGTCAGGGAGGGTTTGCACGAGGGTGCGCAGGCGGACTTCGTTCTCGGCAAGCATCCGTGTCATCTGCTTGCGCTCGGTAATGTCGGTAATAAAACCTACCAAGGCCCTCAAGCTGCCATCCGGATTTTCGAGCCGTCTACCCGACAGATACCCCCAGAAATCAGAGCCGTCCCTGCGGATGTAGCGCCGCTCCGTCGCGACGGTCTTGATTTTGCCCAGGATGAGTTGCCGCATCCGTTCATCGCCGATGGTTTTTTCCGATTCATGCAGATGTTCGCCGTAGGAGGTGCCGATCATTTCATCATGGGACATGGCAAACATCTCTGCCATCCGGCTGTTTGCGAAATCGATTACACCCTGGGGATTTACCAGGATGATCCCGGATTCCGAGGTCTCGAAGATGATCCGCAAGCGCTCTTCACTTTGCCGGAGCGCATCATTTGCCTGTTTGCGTTCGCTTACATTGCGGCTGATGACAAGTATGGTCTGAACATCACCATCCCTCCCCATTTCAGGAATGAGAAGCGCTTCAAAGTTCAAGACACCGGATGGCGCGGGGAAATCGAAATCAAGCGTAACGCTTTTTCGGGATTCAAAAACCTGTGCGATAGAACTATCCCATTGTATCAAGAGATCTTCGGGCATTCCCAGGTCACGATTTGTCTTGCCTATGAAAGCGGCCTGCGGCAAGCCCGAGATAGATTCTATCTTGCTGTTGACATATAGATGCCGTCCTTCCCTGTCGATACGCGCAACCACATCCGGCAGGTTCTCCGCCAGGGATCTGAATTCATGCTCGCGTCGTTTCAGTTCAGCCGTACGTTTATTGACGGCGATTTTGAGGGTACGGTTCCAGAACAGAAGCGCCATGACCAACAGGCAAAGAGCTACAAATCCGGCAAGGACGGGTTCGGCGAGTATATCGTAGCCATGAGATAAACCGAGCCACGTGGACTGGGTTTCGGCAAAGACGGTTGAAGCGCCGCACAGACAGCCGCAGACAATTATTATGATGTTCATGAAACCGGTCAAGGCCTATAACCTCTTCTGTGGAATTTGCTCAACTTAGCGATGGATTTAACGCAGTAGTGACGGTGTCGCCAGTGGCGATATCTTCTGGCATTGTCTGAGCAGTTTGGTGTACAATCAATAAAATGTCAACCCGATATTTACAATATTTCAATAGGTTATCTCTTAAATTATCATAATGTCCACATTCAATCTTACAACCGACTACACCCCGCGCGGCGACCAGCCCCTGGCCATCGAAGAGCTGGTTGCCGGTATCGAACGGGGTGACCAGCACCAGACCCTGCTGGGGGTGACCGGAAGCGGCAAGACCTTCACAGTGGCCAACGTGATTGCCCGCACCGGTCGTCCGGCGCTGGTGCTGGCTCCCAACAAGACCCTGGCGGCCCAGCTGTACGGCGAGTTCAAGGAGCTGTTCCCGGACAACGCCGTGGAATACTTTGTATCCTACTACGATTACTACCAGCCGGAGGCCTACCTCCCCACAACCGATACCTTTATCGAGAAGGACTCCTCGGTCAACGACGAGATCGACAAGATGCGCCATTCCGCCACCCGCAGCCTGCTGACCCGGCGCGACGTGATCATCGTGGCCTCGGTCTCCTGCATCTACGGGATCGGCTCGCCCGAGGCCTACGCCAGCCTGCACATCTTCTTCCACCAGGGTGAGGACTACGGCCGCGACACCCTGCTGAAAAAGCTGGTGGAGATCCAGTATGAACGCAACGATATGGATTTTCACCGCGGCACCTTCCGGGTGCGGGGGGACGTGGTCGAGATCTTCCCGGCCTACGACAGCGACAAGGCGCTCAGGATCGAGTTCTTCGGCGACGAGATCGAGGCGATCAGCGAGATTGACCCGCTGCGGGGAGTGGTGCTGCAGCGACTGTCTAAGTGTGCCATCTACCCTGCGTCGCATTACGTTTCAACCCGGGAGACACTGGACAGGGCTGTCGTGCAGATCCGGCTTGATCTGGAGGAGCGCATCCGTTATTTCCGGTCGCAGAACATGCTGCTGGAGGCGCAGCGCATCGAACAGCGCACCTTCTTCGACATCGAGATGATGGAGGAGATGGGCTTTTGCCAGGGTATCGAGAACTATTCACGCTACTTCGACAACCGCCAGCCCAATGAACCCCCCTACACCCTGATCGACTATTTTCCCGAGGACTTCGTGCTGTTCGTGGACGAATCCCACATCAGCATCCCCCAGGTGGGAGGCATGTACCGCGGCGACCGGAGCCGCAAGGAAACCCTGGTCAACTACGGTTTCCGCCTGCCTGCCGCCCTGGACAATCGGCCGCTCAACTTCCAGGAGTTCGAGTCCCGAATCAGGCAGGCGGTCTACGTCTCGGCCACCCCGGCCGACTTCGAGCTGGAAAGGAGCGGCGGTGTATTCGTGGAGCAGGTTATCCGCCCCACCGGCCTGGTGGACCCGATTATCGAGGTAAGGCCGGCAACGGCCGCTCCCCCTCAATCCTCCCCAAATTCAGGGGGAGACTTTAAGGTGGGGATGGGCCAAGTGGACGACCTGCTGCATGAGGTGCGCGAGACCGTGGCCCGAGGCGAGCGGGTGCTGGTGACGACCCTCACCAAGCGCATGTCGGAGGAATTAACAAACTACTACCGTGAGCTGGGCGTGCGCGTCAGATATCTTCATTCCGATATCGTCACCATCGAGCGGATGCAGATCCTGCGTGACCTGAGGCTGGGCGAGTTCGACGTGCTGGTGGGGATCAATCTGCTGCGCGAGGGTTTGGATCTGCCGGAGGTATCGCTGGTGGCCATCCTGGATGCCGACAAGGAGGGGTTCCTGCGTTCGGCCCGCTCCCTGATCCAGACCTGCGGCCGCGCCGCCCGCAACATCAATGGCCGGGTTCTGATGTACGGCGACAACGTGACCCGCTCCATGCAGGCCTGTATCGACGAAACCGGCCGGCGCAGGGTCAAGCAGCTGGCCTATAACCAGGAACATGGCATTACCCCGGAGACCGTCAAAAAGGGGATGGGCACCATTCTCGGTTCCATCGAGGAAAGGGACTACTACACCCCGCCCGGCAGCGTGGCCGAAACCCCCGAGGATTACGGTGTCGGGCCGAAGGATATCCCGAAACTGGTCAAGAAGCTGCGCAAAGAGATGCTGGCGGCGGCCAAGGAACTGGATTTCGAGCGTGCTGCAGAATTGCGGGACAAGGTCAGGAAGCTGGAGGAGATGGAACTGGCGCTGCGGTAGAATGGTTTGAATCGTGCGATATCAATAAAAAAGGGTGACGCCAACGGCATCACCCTCATTACGGAGATCTCAAGCTTCAGCTTGTTACTTGTGGCAGTCTTTGCAGGAAGTCGGGCCTTTTTTCATCTCCACATGGCAGCCTTTGCAGCTTTTGTGGGCAAAATCCTTGCCGAAGCCTTCGATCTTGCCTCCTTCAGCTTTTGCGTGACACTTGGTGCAATCCTTCAGCAATTCGCTATGGGTCTTGTGGTTGAACTTGACCCCTTTTTTCATTTCGATTACGTCGGCGGCAAATGCTGTTCCGGCAAATGCAACAAGGGCAAGCATGGCAATAATAGTTTTTTTCATCTGACCATCTCCTTTTGGTTGTTTATTTATTGTAACTGAACAGCTTTCTTGTCAGTCACTCTTTCACGTGTCGTGCCAAACGTAGAGTAACCCTGCAAACATCTGATTTATAGCCTTTTCAATATTCCGGAGTCCTTCAGGTTGTTCATGTTATGCCGCAAATGAGGCAAGTAATTCTTTAAATAGGTTTAGGTGCAACTAACTAAAAAATAAATATAAAAGTTTTGAATACAAACCAATGTTTTTTGGTTTTTCAAAGTGGAGGCCTGTTTCAGGTGCAAACTAAATCTCTTGCCTTGCAGCACCGTTCATGTAAAATTCCCGCAGCATTGGATCATATTATCTAACTTACTAACCCCGACAAGTCGGGATAAGTGCGTTAACGATAATATTCCCTGCAAAAGACCGCAGGAAATATTATCTAACTTACTAATGGAGGAAAGAACACTGTGAACAAACTCAATAACAAGCGAGGCTTCACCCTTATCGAAATCATGGTGGTGATTGTAATCCTGGCGCTGCTGGCCGCGCTGGTCGGCCCCAAGCTGATGGGGCGCACCGATGATGCCAAGATCGGCACCACCAAGACCCAGATCAAACAACTTGAGACCGCCATTAAGCTCTATAAGCTGGACAGTGGCGTCTACCCAGGCACGGAGCAGGGACTGAATGCACTGGTCGCAAAACCCACCGTCGGCGTTATCCCCAAAAATTATAAAGAGGGCGGATATCTGGAAAGCAAACAGGTGCCCAAGGACGGCTGGGGCAACGACTTCATCTATGTATCACCAGGGGAGCATGGCGACTATGACCTGTCATCAAATGGCGCGGATGGCGTCAAGGGAGGGGAGGGAAAGAACAGCGATATTGCCAGTTGGGACCTGAAATAGACATTATTCAGTTGTAATTTTTAATTTCTGCGTTATAGTAACTCTTCTAACTCATTATTTTTATTATGAATAAACGTTTTTAGCCAGTGTAAATCTTAGCCCTGATAAAAAAACAGGATAAGTGCAATAACGAAGTCGTTTTCTGCCGGAATATCGCAGAAAACGACTTCTAACTTACTAAAACGTTATTAACATTGAGGAGGCAGAACAATGACGCAGAAGTACGTGTATTTCTTTGGCAACGGCCAGGCAGAGGGTCGGGCCGACATGAAGAACCTGCTGGGGGGCAAGGGCGCCAACCTGGCCGAGATGACCAGCATCGGCCTGCCGGTTCCCCCTGGATTCACCCTCTCCACCGAAGTCTGTACCGAATTTTACAAGAACAATAACCAGTATCCCGTATCCCTGGCCGCCGAAGTGTCCGCCAACCTGAAACAGGTTGAGGAACTCATGGGCAGAAAATTTGGCGACCCCCAGAATCCCCTGCTCGTTTCCGTACGTTCCGGTGCCCGCGCTTCCATGCCGGGCATGATGGATACCGTCCTCAACCTGGGCCTCAACGATATCACCGTGCAGGGCATCATTGCCCAGAGCGGCGACGAACGTTTCGCCTATGACGCTTATCGTCGTTTTGTTCAGATGTACGCCGATGTGGTCATGGGAATGGAAAAGGAAGTCCTTGATCACCTTCTGGAACAGAAGAAGGAAGAGCGTGGCGTCCATCTGGACACCGACCTGAGCGCAGCAGATTGGAAGGACCTGGTCGCTGCTTTCAAGGCCAAGATCAAGACCGTTCTTGGCAAAGAATTTCCCGAAGACCCCGAGGCGCAGCTGTGGGGCGCTATCGGCGCCGTCTTCGGCTCGTGGATGAACCAGCGCGCCATTACCTACCGCAGACTCAACAACATCCCGTCCGAGTGGGGCACCGCTGTCAATGTCCAGTCCATGGTATACGGCAACATGGGCAACGATTGCGCCACCGGAGTGGCCTTTACCCGCGACCCGTCCACCGGCGAGAACTACTTCTTCGGCGAATTCCTGGTCAATGCCCAGGGCGAGGACGTGGTGGCCGGCATCCGTACCCCCCAGCCGATCAACCGCGTCAAGGACAAGGACGGCAAGCTCCCTTCCATGGAAGAGGTTCTGCCGGAATGCTACCGGGAACTGGTCCAGATCCGCGACATCCTGGAAAAACATTACAAGGACATGCAGGACATCGAGTTCACCATCGAATCGGGCAAACTCTTTATGCTGCAGACCCGTACCGGCAAGCGCACCGCACCGGCAGCCATCAAGATTGCTGTCGACATGGTCAGGGAAGGGCTGATTGACGAGAAGATGGCGGTCAAGCGTGTTGCTCCCAGCCAGCTTGATCAGCTGCTGCACCCATCGCTCGACCCCAAGGCCGAGAAAAAGATCATCGCCAAAGGGCTGCCTGCCTCTCCTGGCGCGGTCTCCGGTCTGGTGGTTTTCAGCGCCGACGAAGCCGAGGCCGAGGCCAAGTACGGCAAGAAGGTAATCCTGGTACGTATCGAGACCTCGCCTGAAGACATCCACGGCATGCATGCCGCCCAGGGGATCCTCACTGCACGGGGCGGCATGACCTCCCACGCGGCGGTTGTGGCTCGCGGCATGGGTAAATGCTGCGTGGCAGGCTGCGGCGAGATCAAGGTAGATTATACCGGTGAGTGTTTTACCGCCCGCAATGGGCTGGTGGTTAAAAAAGGGGACATGATCACCCTTGATGGCTCTGCCGGGGAGGTCATGCTGGGTGCCGTGCCGACAGTGCCTCCCCAGATGACCGGTGATTTCGGTACCCTGATGGGTTGGGTGGACAAGATCCGCACCATGAAGGTGCGTGCCAACGCCGATACGCCCCATGATTCCAAGGTTGCCCGTGAATTCGGGGCCGAAGGAATCGGCCTGTGCCGCACCGAGCACATGTTTTTCGATGCCGAGCGCATCGCTGCCGTACGGGAGATGATCCTGTCCGAGGAACTGGAAGGGCGTGAACTGGCGCTGGCCAAGATCCTGCCCATGCAGCGGGGCGACTTTACCGGCATTTTCCGCGAAATGAAGGGTCTGCCGGTCACCATCCGTCTGCTGGATCCGCCGCTGCACGAGTTCCTGCCACAGGAAGACAAGGATATCGAAGAGCTTTCCAAGACCATGAAGGTTCCGGTCAGCGCTCTCAAGCACAAGGTGGAGAGCCTGCACGAATTTAATCCGATGCTGGGGCACCGCGGCTGCCGCCTGGGCATCACCTACCCAGAGATCTATAATATGCAGGTACGGGCCATCATGGAAGCTGCCTGCGGCCTGGTCAAAAACGAGGGGTACACCATCGTGCCCGAGATCATGATTCCGCTGATCGCTACCGCCAAGGAGCTGCAGGTACTCAAGCTGAACGCCGTGGCAATCTGCGAAGAGGTTATCGCCAAGTACGGCGTTACGGTGGAATACCTGATCGGCACCATGATCGAGCTGCCCCGCGCCGCCCTGACTGCCGACCAGATAGCACATGAAGCTGAATTCTTCTCCTTCGGCACCAACGACCTGACCCAGACCACATTTGGTCTGTCCCGCGACGATGCCGGCATGTTCCTGCCGTTTTACGTGGACAACGGCATACTGCCGGAGGATCCGTTCGTGTCACTGGATCAGGAAGGTGTCGGCCAGCTTGTGAAGTTGGCTTGCGAGAAGGGGCGCGCTACCCGCCCGAACATAAAGCTGGGCATCTGCGGCGAGCATGGCGGAGATCCGTCATCCGTCATTTTCTGTCACAACATCGGGCTGGACTATGTCTCCTGTTCACCCTTCCGGGTGCCCATTGCCCGCCTGGCAGCGGCCCACGCCGCACTGGGATAAGATGGTCCTGCAGTTCCATCGGGTATGAGGCAGGGCTGTTTGTGTCTCGTACCCGATGTTTTTTCCGGAGCTGATTGCAAATAAATGGTGACGTTTTTTCTCATTTACAGGTTATACTCCCCCATACGGCAGCTGCTCAGTACGTAGAAGCCGTTTGGGGGTTTTTTCATGGGTGACGCACACCTTTCCGCCTACTATGATGCTGTTTTCGATACCGACCGGGACCGGGCACTCGCCGTTGTGAAGCGCGCCCTGGATGAGGGGGTTTCCCCCGAAGAGGTCATCTTCACCATCGTGATCCCATGCATGGAAAAGATGATCGGCGGTATGATGACCGATTCGCTCGTTACCCTTTCCCAGCACTTTCTCGCCTCCCAGATCGCAGAAGAAGTCGCCGACACACTCATCCCCCTCTTCAAGACTGCCCCGGAGATGCAGGGACACATCGTCATCGGCACCAGTTTTGGTGATTTTCACGGACTGGGCAAGAAGATCGTCAGCGGTTGCCTGAGGGCCAAGATGTTCCAGGTGACTGATCTGGGTATCAACGTCCGTCCGGAACGCTTCGTGGAGGAGGCGCTGGCCGGTGGTGCGCAGGTGATCGGCATTTCATCCATGATGGTTCATACCGCCGTGGGAGAACATGGGCCACGCCGGGTGCGGGAGCTGCTGCGGGAACAGGGACTGGAAGACCGTATCAGGATCGTGGTTGGTGGGGCACCATACCGTTTCCATGACACCCTTTACCGGGAGGTGGGGGCTGATGCCTGGGGGGTGACCGCCATCGAAGGTGCTGAGGTCATTGCCAGGCTGATCCGGGAGATACGCTCATGATGACCGGCATGGAACGACTTCAAACCGTGATGGCCGGCCGCCTGCCTGACCGGGTCCCTGTCCTGTGCAATCTGCTTGATCAGGGCGCCCGCGAACTGGGCATGGGCATCAGGGAGTATTACAGCCGTGGCGAAAACGTGGCCGAAGGCCAACTCCGGATGAGGGAAAAATATGGTTACGACGGGGTCGTGGGGATGTTCTACGTCGCTATGGAGGCGGAGTTTTTCGGCTGCCGGTCCATCGTCTATGCTGATGACGGACCACCCAATGTCGGCCATCTAGTCATCAGCAGGCCCGAGGATATAGAGACTCTAAAGGTACCTGAAGATTTCAACGAGCTTCCCCGCTTCAGAGAGCTGGCCACCTGCATCCGTATTATGAAAGAGAAACTGGCGGGGGATTACCCTGTAACCTGTCTTGTCACCGGCTCTTTCAGCCTGCCTGCACTCCTGATGGGTATTACCGGGTGGATGGAGCTATTCCTCTGCGGTGATCCTGCATTGCGTGAGATGCTGCTGGAGAAGTGCTCCCTGTTCTGCCGCCGGCAGATTGCGGCGCTGCGAGCTGCCGGAGCAGATCTGATCGCCTATACCAGCTCGGTGGCGACCTCCAATATTATCACACTCAGGCAGTTTCACGAGTTGGCACTGCCGACGATTATCCGGGATCTTGATGGACTGGGGACAGGCGATATCATTTACTTCAACGGCGGCGGCCAGATCAATCCTCACCTGAAGATACTGCTGGAGCGGACCGACCTGCGGGCTTTTTACATTAACCCGTTTGACAACCTGTCCGAGGCCAAGCTTGCGTTGGACGGCAAGGCGCTCCTGGTGGCTGCAATCAACGATATCCGACTGATTGACTGGGCTGCGGAAAAGATCGATAGCGAGGTTGGCCGCATCATGGAGCAAGGCAAGCAGGGAGGGGGGTTTGTCTTTTCCACACTGATGATGCCGCTGGCCATTCCTGAGCAGAATATCCGCGTCATGCTGGAGGCAGCATATCGCCATGGCTGTTATCATCAGGACGGGACCTGATATGATTGAAAAACTGACCCTTATCGCATGCGGCATTCTGAAGAAGGAAATCAACTATCTGATTGCAAAAAACAGTTGGCCGGTCACGCCGGTTTATCTGCCGTCCGGCTTGCATACGGATTTCAACAAGCTGCAGAATACCATTGAAAAAAGCCTTGAGGGCCACTCAGGCCAGCCCTGCATTGTATTTTACGGGGCCTGCCACCCGCTGATGGACCGCATACTTGCCAAGGCCTGCACCATTCGCACGCCAGGGCAGAACTGTGTCGACATCTATCTGGGGCATGAAGCATTCAGTCGTGAACTCAGCGCCGGAGCCTTTTTCCTGTTCGAGGATTGGGCCAGGAAGTGGGACCGGATCGTTGGGGGGGCGCAGGGGCTGACCCCGCCGGTCATGCGGGAAATCTTCCGCGGTGCCCATACGCATCTGCTCGCCATCCGCACCCCCTGTTCCGGTGATTTTAGAGTCCAGGCCGAAGACATCAGCCAACGCACCACGCTGGAGCTGCGTTGGATCGATATCGGCCTGGAAAGCCTGGAGCGTGCGCTGGATACAACCATCATCGCTGCATGCAGGAGCTCCCATGGGTGACGCTGTCACGATACCGGAAGAGATGGAGGCGTTGCGCGATCGGGTTGCCAGTCTCGCCCGTGACAATGCCCACCTGAAGCTGATCAATGGTATGCTGACCCGGCTGAGTTCGGCCAGCGGGATCAGCAACGTGGTCAACCATATCCTCACGATCCTGATGGAGACCATCGGCGGCGCCAACCTCGTCATCTACTACACGATGGAGGGGAAGTGGCATTCCAGAGATGTCTTCGGCGTTGCCCGGACAATGGCTTCGCCCGACGATCCGCTTGTTGTCAGCGCCCTGCGGGAAGGCGTCTTTATCCGTTCAGCGCCTTCGCTTTCAGGGGATATCCGGCAGGAGACCTGGGTTTTCCCCATGCACATGCAGCAGCGTGTCATCGGAGCGGTTGCCATGGAAGGCATGCAACTCACCGACAGCGCCATTCAGAGCGAGTTGCAGCCGTTTTTCGTGTATGCCGCCCTGATGCTGGGAAACGAGCTGTCCAACTACAGTGTGCTGGAGATCGCCCATAAAGAGCTGCTGGCGACACACCGGGAACTGGAACTCCAGATTGCGGCACGCCAGGAAGCGGAAGAACATTACCGGATACTGTTTGAGCAGTCTCCCGATGGAGTCCTGCTGGTTGATCCCCAAAGCAAGAGGCCCATCCGTTTCAACACGGCGGCGCACCAGCATTTGGGATACAGTCGCGAAGAGTTCGCTGCCTTAACCATGGCGGATATTGAGGTGGTTGATTCGGAGGAGGATTTGGATCAGTGCGCCCAGGTCCTGATGAAGCAGGGCTTTTCGACATTTGAAGCCCTGCACCGCGCCAAAGACGGGCAGATACGAAATGTCCTGGTTACCGGAAAGGTTCTGCCGCTTGAATCAAACAAATTAATCCTGACAATCTTCCGCGATATTACGGATATCAAAAAAATGGAGGCGGAACTCCTCAGGGCACAGAAACTGGAATCGGTCGGTCTGCTGGCGGGGGGCATTGCCCACGACTTCAATAATCTGCTGATGGCCATCCTCGGCAACACCTCTCTGGCCAGGATGTCGGTACCGCCGGATTCCCGCGCCTTCGACCTGCTGGGAGAAAGCGAAAAGGCCTGCCAGCGCGCCCGCGACCTGACCCAGCAATTGCTTACCTTTGCCAAGGGAGGAGCACCACTCAAAAAGCTCACAGACCTAGGCACTCTAATCCAGGAAAGCGCTTCCTTTGCCGTCCGTGGCTCAGGCTCACGCTGCGACTTCCGGATACCTGCCGATCTCTGGAGCGCCGAGATCGACGGGGGACAGATCAGCCAGGTGATTCACAACCTGGTCATCAACGCCGACCAGGCCATGCCGGGCGGCGGCACCATCCTGGTCAGCTGCGAGAACATCCCGGCACCATCGGGCAGCATGGTGGCGGTAAATTATGTGAGGATCGACATCCAGGACCAGGGCATCGGTATCCAGCACGACCTGCTGCCGAAGATCTTTGATCCCTATTTCACCACCAAGCAGAAAGGGAGCGGACTCGGCCTTGCTTCGTCCTATTCCATCATCAGGAAACATAACGGCCGCATCGAGGTGGAATCAACCCCTGGCACCGGAACCACGTTTCACATTTACCTTCCGGCAGCCGCGGAAACAGCGGTACAGGATGCCCCGGCGGAAGAGACCGCACAGACCAGGCATTGCAGGATTCTGGTTATGGACGATGACAGGATGGTGCTGGAGGTCGTTGCCATGATGCTCACGGACCTGGGGCATGAGGTGGAGACGGCGCAAGACGGCGCTGAAGCGGTAATTGCTTACAAGAAGGCAATGGCCGAAGGAAGGAAATTTGACCTGACGATCCTTGATCTTACCGTCCCTGGCGCCATGGGAGGCAAGGAGGCGCTGCACTGTCTGAAGGAGATCGATCCCGGGGTTAAGGCAGTAGTTTCCAGTGGCTATTCAGATGATACGACGGTGACCGACTTCAGATCGTTCGGTTTTTCCGGCGTGCTTTCGAAGCCTTATAATGTGCATGATATGGAAAAAACCGTGGCTGAGCTCTCCTCCTGAGACAGGCCGTGATCTTGCCGGCACGCCCTGCAGAAGCTATTGACAGCCATTGATGGTAATTCCTGTCAGGACTGAACAAATGACAGTGCCTGTTCAATCCGTTGCAGCGTCTCTTCAATCCCCAGTGTAACAATAATCTCGCCGATTCCAGGCGCATGGGTGCCGCCCGACAGGGCGATCCGCACCGGCTGGCCAACCTGCGGCATCTTCCACCCCTTCTCTGTGCAGAGCTCCTTGAAAAGGGCATCAAACTCAGCGGCTGTAACGGCCGGAGAAGCGGCCAGTTTTTCAGCAACCGCCCCATAAACCGCACGCAGGTGCTCTTTTTCAAATTTAGCCAGGGCCACTTCGTCATATGATTCCGGAGCCCGGTAGTAAAACAGTGCCCCTTCTGCCATCTCGATCATGGTGCGGGCCCGCTCCTGAAGCGTCTTCACCACCGTTGCCGGATCAGGACCACCGGCCTGCGGATCGATCCCCTGCTCCGCAAGAAAGGGCAGCAACAGCCCGGCCAGGCGCTGCGGATCACCGTTCTTGATGTAGTGGGCATTCAGCCACAGGAGTTTTTCCGGATTAAACACGCCGGCTGAGCGCCCCACATTGCATATGTCAAATTTTTGAACCATCTCCTCGCGGGAGAAGATCTAGTCGTCACCATGGCTCCACCCCAGACGAACCAGGTAATTGACCAGGGCCTCGGGCAGAAAGCCCATGTCGCGGTAGGCAATCACGCTCGTTGCACCGTGACGCTTGGAAAGCCGGGTCTTGTCCGCCCCCAGGATCATGGGCACATGGGCAAACCTAGGCACCGGAAATCCGAGTGCCTCGTAAAGCTGGATCTGGCGCGGGGTGTTGTTGACATGATCGTCACCGCGGATAACTGTCGTGATGCGCATGATGACATCGTCGATGACCACACAGAAGTTGTAGGTGGGGGTGCCGTCGGTGCGCTGGATGATCAGGTCGTCCAGTTCTTCGTTGGGAAAGGTGATGACGCCTTTGACCAGATCGTCAAAGGAGGTGCTCCCTTCCTGGGGCGCACGGAATCGAATGACAAATGGCTTGTCAACGGGCTGATCTGCTCGCTGGCGGCAGGTGCCGTCATATTTTGGTTTGCGCCCTTCCTTCATGGCCAGTTCACGTCTTGCCTCCAGCTCCTCGGCGGAACAGTAGCACCTGTAGGCATTGCCCGAGTCCAGCAATCTCTGGACGTATTCCTTGTACAGGGGAAAGTTGGCCGACTGGTAGAAAGGCCCCTCGTCCCAATCCAGCCCCAACCATTCCATCCCTTGCAGGATGGCATCCACCGACTCCTGGGTCGAACGCTCCACATCAGTGTCCTCAATGCGCAGGATAAAGGTGCCCCCCTGCTTTCTGGCCAGAAGCCAGTTGAACAGGGCGGTGCGGGCACCGCCGACATGCAGGTAGCCGGTGGGACTGGGGGCGAAACGAACGCGAAGATCGGACATATCTAATTCTCCTTTTTTACTCATACATTAAGCTTTGCATCCCTGCCAGGTACCCCGTTTTGTCAATTCATTGACAATAGCATACCACATTTGATTGTTTTTTAATCCCCATTGAGGGGCAACCCTTATGGCAAGCGGCGCCGACCCATAAAGGCGCTGGATGGTAATCCGGGACGGCAGGCGTTCCAGAAAATCAGCTGCTGTATTCACATACCCGGAAAACTGCACCGGCTCGAATTCGCCCCGCCGGTACATCTCCGCCAGCTCAGTTCCCTCAACGGCATGCAACTGGTGCAGCTTGACCGAGTTTATCGGCAAGGAGGTCATCAGGTCGGCTGTTTTCAGAAATTCAGCGCTGGTCTCTCCGGGAAAGCCATAGATCAGGTGAGCGCAGATGTCAAAATTCCGACCCTCTGCCCGATTGACGGCAGCCACAAAATCCGCCAGGGTATGCCCCCGATTAATACTGGTCAGGATGGCGTCGTCCATGGACTGCAGCCCCAACTCCAGGCAGACGTAGTGAGTCCTTGCGATTTCGGTCAACAGCTCCAGCGCTTCGTCGGAAAGGGCATCAGGACGGGTGCCGACCGAAATACCCAGCACATCGGGATGGTCCAGGGCGCGATGGTACAGATCGGACAGCATCTGCTCGGAGCCGTAGGTGTTGGTGTACTTCTGGAAATAGATGATGAATTTTTCAGAGCCAAGCCGTGACCGGTGATAGGCCATGCCGTGCGCCATCTGTTCTTCGAGCGGGATCACCGGCTGGGTGTCCCTGGGTGAGAAGGAGCTGTTGTTACAGTAGATGCAGCCGCCTATACCCTTGCTGCCGTCGCGGTTGGGGCAGGTAAAGCCGGCGTCCACGTTGACCTTGCTGACCCGGCAGCCGAAACGGCGCCGAAGGTAATGGCCATAGGAATGGATGCGCAATTCCGGATGGATATTTATGTCAGGGATTAATGGCATGCTGTTCTATCGCTTGGAGGAAGGATACTGACTCTGATCTTGGGTCTGCTGCTGCGATGACAGCCGATATAATGGCAATGCCATGGGCCTTGGCCGCCATGACACAGGCGATGTTTTCCCGCTTGACCCCGCCCAGGGCAAAGACCGGTATGGTCAGGGCCGCATTGGCCGCCTTGAGCAGCTCAATACCGAGCGGTTCGCCATAGGGTGCCTTGGAAGGGGTATAAAAAACCGGGCCGAAGGTGACAAAATCAGCGCCGTCTGCATCTGCCCGGACCGCTTCATCAATGCTGTGGGCAGAGTAGCCGATCAGGCCCTTCGCCCCTAATACGCGGCGGGCAGCGGGAACCGGCAGGCTGGCAGCGCCGAGATGCACACCGTCGGCATCTACTGCAAGGGCAATATCCAGGCGCTCGTTTATCAGGAGACGCGCACCATACTCTCGGGTAACACGTCTGAGCTCCCCGGCCAACTTGAAGAGTTCATTGCCGGCCAGGTCCTTTTCCCGCAACTGAACCGCTCGGCAACCACCTTCCAGGGCCTCGCGGACAACCGAAACCAATGAGCGATCCGTGATCTGGCAACGATCGGTAATCAGGTAGAGTGAAAAATCAACTTCGATCTCGCTCCGCCCATCTCCCGAGGGGAGGAGCGGCATCAGGCCAGTAGCCCCTCTATGGGGCTGGATGCGTTGGCATACAGCTTTCGGGGGATACGGCCGGCCTGGTAGGAAAGACGGCCGGCAATGACTGCCAGCTTCATGGCTTCGGCCATGGCAATCGGATCCTGGGCGCCGGCAATGGCCGTATTCATAAGTACTCCGTGACAACCAAGCTCCATGGCTATGGCAGCGTCCGAGGCGCAGCCGACCCCGGCATCCACGATAACCGGCACCTTGATGTTCTCGAGGATGATCTTGATATTGTAGGGATTGCGTATGCCGAGACCGCTGCCGATGGGAGCTCCCAGAGGCATGACCGCTGCACAGCCAAGGTCTTCCAGCTTGCGGCATACGGTTACATCGTCACTGCAGTATGGCAGCACGGTGAAGCCCTCTTTGATCAGGATCTTGGCCGCCTTGAGCAGCTCCTCGTTGTCCGGGAAAAGCGTCTTCTCATCACCCAGTACCTCAAGCTTGACAAAGTCCGATAAGCCGGCTTCACGTGCCAGACGGCAGGTGCGTACGGCATCGTCGGCCGTGTAGCAGCCGGCGGTGTTGGGGAGCAGGGTGTATTTTTTCAGGTCGATGTGATCCAGCAGCGATTCCTTGCTGCGGTCGGAGATGTTGACGCGGCGCACAGCCACGGTGATGATTTCCGCCCCTGAAATTTCCAGAGCACGTACCATCTGCTGAAAATCCGCATACTTGCCGGTTCCGACCATCAGGCGAGATGAAAACTCGCGTCCCGCAATAATCAGCTTATCGTTTTCGAGTGCCATAAAGGTTGCTCCTTTGGTATCAATAAGGTTTGGTTACCCACCACCCACAAAATGGACGATCTCGATCCTGTCTTCCGTGGCAAGTGTATGTAAATCATAGGCGGATTTGGGGACAATCTCGAGGTTTACCTCCACTGCCACCCGTTCGCGGCCGATTTTCAGCTGTTCAAGCAGCTCCGCAACGGTGCTGTTCTCTTTGATATCAGCAGGATCACCATTCAAAATAACCTGCACATCTGCCCCCGTAACCCGAATAAAAAAGGATAAGTGCGTAACTGTAAAAAAACGCGAAAAAAATATGTGAACTATAAATAGAAAAAGCCGCAGAAGCGGCTTTTCAATGTAACTCGATAGCGCTTCCCTACGCCGGCATTACCAGGATCAGGTACTAAGGGTCGCAACCATAAAGGCCGCTCTCAGTCGAAACTCCCCCAGCGTTTTAAATAAGTTAGATTATTGAGGCCTGCCTGTCAATGGATTTATCCAATGAACGGTCCTTCCGGATCTGTAAAATGCTGCAAATTCATCAAACTTATTACGGTTTATCATGTTTTGTGGTATGGTCCCGGCAAATTTATTTTTAGTGCGGTGCTTAATGTTGCAGGAGGATTTAAATGGCTGACAAGCGGGATATCAAAAGACATAAAAAACGACTGTCTATCCGCTTTGGAATGGATGAAGCAACACGGATCGCATTTACCGAGGATATTTCAGCAACTGGCATGTTCATCAAAACACCTAACGTTTGCCCACCCAATACAAAGATAATGGTAGAATTTTCACTCGCGGATGATTGCAGGGTGGTGCTGGAAGCCCGGGTCATGTGGGCCAAGAAGGTTCCTCAAAACCTTTTCCATTTGGTTAAAAAAAGCGGGATGGGGATACGATTCATCCGATTCAATTCCGGCCAGGAACAGTTCATGAAATTCTGCGAGAACATGTCCATTGATAAATAGTTTCCGTCCGGAAAGGGTTCTTTTCCGCCCTGGCAGTGTCA
This sequence comes from Geobacterales bacterium, assembly GCA_041738275.1. Classification (GTDB taxonomy): domain Bacteria; phylum Desulfobacterota; class Desulfuromonadia; order Geobacterales; family Pseudopelobacteraceae; genus JACPFJ01. The sequence goes on along the minus strand of JBGSQD010000083.1, from coordinate 4,046 downwards.
ATCTTCGGCCTTGCTTGTGCGGCGTACTGATGTACGCCTCCGCGCAATTCCTTGATTTCCTTGCCAGGACGAAAAACTCCACCTTTCCGAATCGTAAACCAACAGTTTCACATCCGGAGTTTCCGGATGGAAACTGAATAGCGGTTCCCTGCCCCTGATGAACAGAATATTGAATAACTAAGGGAGGTCCTCGACAATGTGCAAAAAAATATTTATTGGCGCCACCGGTCAGCACTGCGGCAAAACAACCATCAGCCTGTCACTCATGTATCTGGCGCTGAAAAAATATCCCAAGGTCGGATTTATGAAGCCGATCGGTCCGAAGTGCATCGAATTCAACGGACTTACCGTTGACAAGGACGCGGCTATGTTTGCCAGTGTATTTGGCGTCGAAGAGGATGTGGCCCTCATGTCCCCCATGACATTGACCCCAGGCACAACCCGCCGCTTCCTGGATGGTGAACTGGATCTGGCTACTCCCCGCGAATTGATCCTTGCGGCCTGCAGGGAGATGGAGAAAAAATACGATTTCCTGATCATCGAAGGTGCAGGTCACGGCGGCGTCGGGTCTGTAGTGGGAGCCAACAACGCCATGGTTGCCAAGATGCTGAACGCCCCGGTTCTGATGATCACCGGCGGCGGCATCGGCAATGTTATTGATTCCGTAGAACTGAACCTGGCCCTTTATGAACGGGAAAAGACGGAAGTGCGGGTGATCATGGCCAACAAACTGGTAACGAAAAAGCGGGAACGTTCGTTAAGCTATCTCAGAAAGGCCTTTGCCAACACAAACATCCTCGTGACCAGCGCTTTCGACTATTCGCCGGTTCTTGCCGATCCAACCCTGCAGCATGTGGCCGAGCTGGTGGGGCAGCCATTGTGCGGCGACCAAACCGACCGCAGCCGCATCTGCCACAATATTCAGCTCGGGGCCGCCTCATCCCAGCGGGTTATCGACAGCCTTGAGGATTCAACGCTGCTGATTGTGACCAGTTCACGTGACGAGCTTCTGGTGACCGCGTCATCGCTGCACCACATCCCTGAGTTCAGAAAGCGGCTGGCTGGCCTGGTTATTGCAGGGCATGTACCGGTATCAGAGATCACCCAGCGGATTATCGATGACAGCAATATTCCGTACATTCGTATTATCGAAACGTCCTCCGATGTATTCTATTGTTTGAAGGAGCATGTTTCAAAGATCGGCCCGGATGACAAGGAAAAGATAGAGTTGATTCAATCCATGGCCGATCAGTATATCGATTTCGAAGCCATTAACGCCATTTTGTAGCACCACGGTCGCAGAAGCGGCTAAAAGTCTTAATTCTTCTTGACCTTGCGCGTTTTTTGATATTTATAGACAGATATTCATTTCTTTATGGTGATCTATGATTTTTCTCACCCGTATGGACAAACAGCAGATGTTCCTCAATCCTGACCATATCGTCAGCATCGAGGAGACGCCCGATACGGTTATAACCCTGTTTAACGGCAATCATTTCATCGTCAAGGAACGGGCCCGCATCATCATCAGCAGGATCGTGGCATACAGAGCCAAAATAATCCGCCGCTCCGGTGGACACAGCCGGAAAAAATATCTCGAACGGCAAAAAACGAGCCTGTTTCGCAGTAGCACGCTTAATCGGGATATTGTCTGCCCGGAAAACTGTTCTGTTCATGAACGCAGTCCACTCCATAGCAGGGAATTCTAACATATGGATTTAGCAACTATCATTGGCTTGGTAATGGGATTTGGGGCAATTTTTGGTGGCGCAGTCATCGAAGGCGTGCACCTCAAGGCTCTTATCCAGCCAACAGCTGCAATGATCGTGCTTGGCGGCACCTTTGGCGCCGCGTTTGTCAGCTTCCCGCTGCCTGCGATCATCAAGGCCTTCAAGGATGCCAAGATAGCCTTTCTTCCCGCCAATGTGGACCATGAGGGCGTTGTAAAAGACATTATCAATTATGCAACCAAGGCAAGGCGCAACGGACTGATTTCTCTGGAGCAGGAGGCCCAGTCCGCCAAAGACCCCTTTATAAAAAAAGGCATCTCCCTCGTGGTGGACGGCATCGACCCGCAGAAGCTTCGCGAAACTCTCGAGGCTGACATCGTGGCCTACGAGGACCATTCAAAGCACAGTATCGAATTTTATGAAGCTGCGGGCGGTTACGCTCCGACCATCGGTATCATTGGCGCTGTTCTCGGACTAATCCACGTCATGGGCAACCTCTCCGACAGCTCCAAGCTCGGCGGCGGTATCGCAGTGGCATTCGTTGCAACCATCTACGGTCTGATTGTCGCTAACATTATTTGTCTGCCAATCGGCTCCAAGCTGAAGATTCGCATGAAGGAGGAAGTGCTGCGGCGGGTAATGATTCTGGAGGGGTTGATCGCAATTCAGAACGGCGAAAATCCACACTTCATCGAACAGAAACTCAAAGCCTTTGCCGGCGTTCACTAAACTGCCATGGCGCTAAAGAAAGAACCGGAAAAGCATGCTAACCACGAGCGCTGGCTCGTCTCCTACGCCGACTTCATCACCCTGCTGTTCGCTGTTTTCGTAGTTCTCTACGCCATGGGGCAGAGTGACAAAAAGAAGGTCGAAGAGGTCATGCAATCCCTGCAGCAATCGTTCGGCATGTCAACTGCCGGAGCAGTGTCTCCTAAAATCAACGTAATCCCCTCAAAATCCATAAATATCCTGCCATCCATCAAACCCGAGATTTCAATCACCCCATCCGGAAAAGCAGCTCGCGGTCAAGGCAAGACACGAGCCGAAGAAAAGGACTTCCGCCAGATCAATTCCTCCATCGAGGCCTATCTGATAAAGCAGGGCGCCCAGAACAAGGTCTCCCTGAACATCACCCGCCGCGGACTGATTGTAAGTCTCAAGGAAGCCGGTTTCTTTGACTCCGGACAGGCTCAGATCAGGTCCGATGCCCATGAACTGATCAACACCATCGCAGAGGTTATGACCCAATACAACAACCCGCTCCGGCTTGAGGGGCACACCGATAATATTCCCATCAGCAGTTCCCAGTTCCCATCCAACTGGGAATTATCTACGACCCGTGCCACAAATGGTCTCAAGTATCTGCTCAAGCACTTCGATGTTGATCCGAACAAGATATCGGCAACCGGCTACGCAGAATTCCGTCCGATTGCCGAGAATACCACCCCGGAAGGACGCTCGAAGAATCGCCGCGTCGATCTCGTAATGCTTTCCGGTGACGGCGAACGCGGCGAACCTTAGTTCATCCAGCACCCCCCACGTCCCTTATCTATCTCATGCCATCAGTCGGCAATTTCCGTTGATGCCGGTTTCCGCCTGAAGAGGTAAACGCCGGCGTCCAGTTCAGGCGGCAGCACCAAACGGCTGAGCTTGGTGTCTTCTTCCATGCTGAATGCTGATTGCTGCTGGTAGTCACCCCAATTCCCGGCGGCAAACCGGTGTCGACTGCTGATCACTATGTAAAGCTGAACAGTTCGCGTCCTGAAGACCTGGCGTTCAAAGTTGTTGCCTGCAGGGGGCCACGAGCAGATAACCACTTCCGGGGCGTAAAGGCGCAGTGCTTCCTTTGCATCCAGTCTGGCGACCCACTCGGGGTAGCGGATCGAATGTTCCCAGCTGTAATCGTCCGAAGCCTGGATCTTAACCCCGCGCTGTGCCAGGAATCGTGTCAATGTACCGTCACCGGCAGCTATCTCCACGCAGGACCTGGTCCCGATCTCTTCGGCAAGCGCCGCAATCAGCTGCTGCGAATAGAAACAGTATATCCCCTCCGGTTGAACAAGCGGCATTAACAGCCTTTTCTGCCAGATCAACGGCCAGAGTATGCGGAACCAGAACATTGAGACCGGTTTGCGCTCCAAGCCGTCAGCAAAAAGCAGTTTCTGGGCGACAAATCCATTCAGAAGATTAAATCGAACCTTGCCGCTTTCTATACCGGTGGCAATTGATATGCAATGCTGTTTAACTGCAGTCTGAGCCATCCGGTAGTGAATGATATGGCGCACCGCGGTGTCGTCTGTTTTTTTGTTTCCCTGC
>JBGSQD010000060.1:0-20307 GCA_041738275.1 Geobacterales bacterium | reverse complement strand
TTGAGGGGTGGGTGAAGCTGCCGTAAGTATCAAATATGGCAAATTTCCCCACCCCCTAACCCCCTCCTTTAGGCCCTTTTGGGTCCGCAGGGGGAGGGGGGACTTTTAAGACAACTGCATAAACCAAACCTGACACTGCTTTATTTGAATATTTCTGTGAAAAACAGTTTCATCGCCTCCCATGAGCGTTTGTCGGCCTTCTCGTTATAGGCGGCGCCCTTGCTGTTATCGTTGCCGGCATCGGGATTGGTGAAGCTGTGCACTGCTCCGCCGTAGCTGACAAACTGCCAATCCAGGCCGGCTTTCCGCATTTCATCCTGGAAGGCGGCCACTTCGTCCGCCTTCACAAACGGGTCGTCAGCGCCGTGCAGGGCCAGTACCTTGGCCTTGATGCCCTTTGTGTCCTGTGGTGCGGGGGTTGAAAGGCCTCCGTGGAAACTGACAACCCCTCTGATATCGGCGCCATCCCGTGCAAGTTCCAGCACGGTCGTGCCACCGAAGCAGTAGCCTATTGCGGCCAGACGTTTCGGATCAACAAATTTCTGGGCGGTCAGGATGTCCAGACCGGCTTTGACCCGTGCCCGCATCAGGGGGCGGTCGTTCTTGTAGATCCCGGCAGCCTTGCCGGCCTCGGCCTGGGTGGCAGGCCGGACCCCCTTGCCGTAGATGTCGGCGGCAAAGGCAACGTAGCCGAGTTCGGCCAGCATCTCGGCCCGTTTCTTCACATATGGGCCCAAGCCGGTCCATTCATGTACGATCAGCACTGCGGGGCGCGAAACATTCGATGCGTCATCCCAGGCCAGATACCCTTCCAGTACGGTATCTCCCTGTTTGTATTCAACGACACTGGTTTTTACAGCTGCCTCGGCTGTGACTGCCAGGCAGAGCATCACCAGTAAAAGGAACATTTTTTTCATGGCAAACCTCCCTGAATTCTTTGATATGTCTATGATTTATTTATACTATTCAAGCGTTGGAAGGTCAAGCAGGTTGAGTATTTTGTTTAATTGTAATTAACGATTGATTTATGGAAGTCTATTGGTAAAATACATGGGAATATTATTCCAATATGAAAAGGAGGTGAGAACATGGACAAGGATCAGATCAAGAGTTTCGTAGCAGGACTTGGTATTGCCGGCCTGGTGGCAGGCATATCGATTGCTGCGCCGACCCACGCGGCCCAAAGCGGTTGAGGCGGTGGAGCGGGCGCCGGGAGCGCCCCCAAGGATAGTGCCGAGGTAACGGAAAAGGCACCGGCCAAGGATGAGAAAAAGGCAGTCAAGAAGGCCAAAAAAGTGAAAAAGGCCGTCAAGAAAGATGCTGTCAAGGATCAGAAGGAAGGCGAAAAACCTGCAGAGACGCCTGGTAAAAGTGGTTGAGGCGGTTCATCCAAGTAGCGCGGTCGCGCTGCACAGCATCCGGAAGGCGGATTGACCATACAAAAGATGTCCGATATGATCTTGTCATGAACCTGTTATCTGAAATGTATCCGCTCTGCCGCTCGTTGCTTGGCATAAAAGCCTGGCAACGCAAGGTAGATAATTATGACATGGCTCCGGACAGCTTTCCGGATTTTCTGGAAAATCAGGGCGGGCCCGGAATACCCCCGTTTCTCCCCGGGCTCGCCCGTATCGAACTGTCAAGGTACAAGGCTGCTGCCGTCCAGCTCAGCCCCCCAGCACCAGACGCATATATCCTCAATTCCAGCCTGCATATCACACCTGTTTCATGGAAACATCTCGACCGTCTGTTCATTCGGGCAAAACAACGCGATCTTGACAAGGTCGTGCCCGGCAATGAAATCGTCATCACCTGGCGCACCCCCGGTAACGGACTGGTCACGCGCGTCGCCCAGCAGGGTGACCTGCTGGCAATCAAGCTGGTTGCCGAGGAAACAGATCCTGCTGACGCTGTCCGTGAGGCGGGGGTTGCGGTCGGGGTTATTGATGCCGTCATGAGGGAAGCGGTCTGGAATGGTCTGGTGATATCGCCGGAATCAAGACTGCGCCGCGAACAGGCGATTGCGGAACTGTCGCCTGAGAAGGACTACATCGCAGCCGAGGCCTTTACCCTGCAGTGGCACCTGACCCAGGAGTGCGACCTGCACTGTCGGCATTGTTACGATCGTAGCAGCCGCAGGGCATTTCCGTTCGAGCGGGCCATATCGCTGCTGGATGAACTGCGCAGCTTCTGTTGCAGCCGTTTCGTGCGCGGTCAGGTCTCCCTGTCCGGGGGCAATCCCCTGCTGTACCCCCGGTTTTTTGAACTGTACCGTGCAGCTGCCGACCGGGACCTGATGATCGCCATTCTGGGCAACGCCACGGATCGCGACACCATCGAACGGATCATGGCGATAAGGATGCCGGTCTATTACCAGGTCAGTCTGGAAGGGCTGGAAGCACACAACGACGAGATTCGGGGTGAAGGCAACTTCCGGCGCACGATGGAATTCCTGCGGATGCTGACGGGATTGGGTATGCCCAACATGGTCATGTTGACCCTGACCAGGCAAAATATGAATCAGATCATCCCTCTGGCAGCAGAGCTGGAGGGGATCACGGGCGGTCTGACCTTCAACCGTCTGGCCCTGTTTGGCGAAGGGGCCAGCCTGGAGCTGCCGACAACGGAGGAATACCGCTCATTTCTCGAGCAGTATGTCCTGGCACTTGAGGATCATCCCGTATTGAAACTCAAGGACAGCCTGCTCAACATCATCTTTGAAGGTGACAACAGCGGCCTGTTCGGCGGCTGCGCCGGTTACGGCTGCGGTGCGGCCTTCAACTTCGTTTCCATCCTCTCCGACGGCGAGGTGCATGCCTGCCGCAAGTTTCCGTCACCCATCGGTAATATCCTCACCCATAGCCTTGAGGATATCTATGCCTCAGAGGCAGCCCGTCGTTATCGGTCCGGCAGCTCTGCCTGTGCAAGCTGCCGTCTGAACGCGGTTTGTCGTGGTTGTCCGGCCGTGACCGCCAGCCTTGGGCTGGACCCGTTCACGGAGAAGGATCCCTTCTGTTTCAGAACTCCCGACTGACAGCAAGTCGCCAAAATATCCGGTCAGTACCCTGCTTTGATTTCGCTCAACTTCTCTTTTGTGGTCTCCGGCAGGCGTTTCAGGGACCAGTTCCAGCCCCATACCTTATTAATTTCCAGCATCCCGTTTTTGTCAGAATTTCAATGTCAGACCATACAGGCCGCTGATGTCATTTTCTGCCTTGGTCAGTCCCAGTTTTACGCCGCCATTAATATCCAGGTGCTCATTGATCTCATAGCGTGCCCCACCCAGGACACAGGCGGATAATTGGCTGGTGGATCTGTCGGCCGTTGTGGCCACCCCGAAGTCAACCACGGTGGTCAGGCCCTTTGCCACTTCCATCTCTCCGGCGATGGAGCCGGACCAGAGATTGCTGCGGGTTGCAGCGCTGATTTCATCAGTGCGATAGGAATGGTGCTCGTAGCCCAGATTGGCATGCAGGGTGTATTTTCCGTTGTCGAACTCCTTGGTTGCTATCAGGGTCCCACCGAACTGCCAGCGCCCCTCGGAAAGCCCTGCACTGTATTTGCCGGTCGGGATGATGGCGGTTGGCTTGATGGCGAAGCTGATGCCGGCCAGTTCGGCAAGTACGTACTTCAGTTCAACAGTCATATCGCCAAAGCCGTCGCTTTTGCCGACCAGTTGGTCGTTCTGCGTGATCCGATCGTCGATATTGTACGGAAGCGCCAGGGAGATCCCAAGATTCTTGCTCAGTCCTGTGGTGATCTTTACTTCGGCATCGGCTGTTCTGCACTTTGTGGTGACACCGAAGGCAGTTTCCCTGTCTTCGGTGTAGGAACCGTTAAGTTCTACCTCAACCTTGCCGACATCGACCGTAGCGGCGTCGTCAGTGGCAAGGGGCGGTCCGGCCAGGGCGGAACCGGCGATTATCATGGAGAGTGCAAGGGCAATAGTGGTGGCATGCAGCGCAGTCATGGATATTCTCCTTTTTATGTGGGAGTTGCTTCTGGCTGGCTGCGTGGTGGTGGGCACCTGTGGCTGGCTGAATATATGGATGTTGTCTTTACTTGGTAAGTATCAGCTTGTTGTTATTGGTGATTCTCAATCGGTATTCTTCACCCGCATGAAAAATGATTATTTCCTGCTGGTCGCCAATAAGTTCTGCGCTGGTGATGCTGCGTTTCGCCATTTCGGTTGTGTCTCCTTTCCTGAATTTATAAGGTCGGCTTGCTTGCGACATTGACAATCCTTATCAATAAGCCGGCGTAAAAAATGGGTGACCAGGGGTATGAAGATCGAGCATCTTATGATTTTCCGATGCCAGGAGGTCGCTCATCCTTTGGCGGCAGCAGCGGTATTGTTCCGCTAAACAAAGACTTTGCGCCGGGTTGCCATAGATTTTCCAAGGCCCCTGGCAGGAAAAAGGCAGGTTGACCAACCCCATGAAGGCAGCCACATCCTTGGCGGGATAGCCGATGAACAGGCCGATCTCGTGGGGGAAGGCATCGGAGTTTTCGAAGCGTCGGCAAAGCTTCGCCAGCAGGGCATGGTTGGTCAGAGAGGTGTCGTAGCCCGCCTTTTCCAGCAGGACGCGGATGCCTTGATGGGCAATGTGGTATGCGAACTGGTGGTGACCTTGTGCTCTTTGAGTTGTCTTGGTTGCATAATCAACTTTTGAAAAAGCCATCCGCTACTCCGTGTAATTGATTTTCAATATCATTAGCAGGATGGCACTCAGCTGTCAAGGAAAAAAGCTGAGAGGACGTAATTCGTGGGGAGCTGTCCACGTAACAGGAGAAGTCCAACGAATTGATATGCAGAAAAACAGCAGATCGGCAACATCGGTCTGGATGAAAGCAAGTCGGAAGAGTGGGGAGCTTATTCGATGTGGCTAAGATCGCGAATCAATTTGTTATCGCCGGCTGACGTCCAGGAAGTTTTTGAGGATGTCCATGCCGCTTTCTGTCAATATTGATTCCGGGTGGAACTGTACCCCCCAGATCGGCAGGTCCTTGTGACGCATACCCATGATCTCGCCGTTTTCCACCCAGGCGGTCACCTCCAGACAGTCCGGCAGGGTCGGGCGGTCCACAATCAGCGAGTGGTAACGGGTGGCCTGGAAGGGGTTGGGCAGTCCGGCAAACAGCTCTTTGCCGTCATGGTGGATGGGTGAGGTCTTGCCATGCATAAGGGAGATGCTGCGAACCACGTTGCCGCCGAAGGCGGCGCCGATGGCCTGGTGGCCAAGGCAGACGCCGAGAATCGGAATCTTTCCGGCAAAATGTTTGATGGCAACAACTGAGATACCGGCCTCCTCAGGCGAACAGGGACCGGGGGAAATCACCAGTTGCTCGGGCTGGAGCGCCTCGATCTCATCCAGTGTGATCCGGTCGTTGCGGTGAACGAGCACATCCATGCCCAGTTGACCGAAGTACTGGACAATGTTGTAGGTGAAGGAATCGTAATTATCGATCATGAGTAGCATTATTCCAGACCTCCCTCGGCGATCTCGATCGCCCGCCGTACCGCCATGGCCTTGTTAACGGTTTCCTGCCATTCAGCGGCCGGGTCGGAGTCGGCAACGACTCCTCCTCCGGCCTGGAGGTGCACCATGCCGTTCTTGATGACCAGGGTGCGGATGGTGATCGCCAGATCCATGTTGCCGGAAAAAGAGAAATAACCCACCGCGCCACCGTAGATCTCGCGCCGCACCGGTTCCAGTTCGTCGATGATCTGCATGGCGCGCACCTTGGGGGCCCCCGAAAGGGTGCCGGCCGGGAAGGTGGCCCGTACCAGGTCGAAGGCGTCGTACCCTTCGGCCAGTTCGCCATAAACGTTGGATACGATGTGCATGACATGGGAGTAACGCTCGATCACCATCAATTCCGAGACCGTAACGGTGCCGGTATCACATACCCTGCCCAGGTCGTTGCGGCCCAGGTCCACCAGCATGACATGCTCGGCCCGTTCCTTGGGATCGGCCAGCAGTTCCTCTGCCAGACGGCAATCTTCCGCAGGGGTGACGCCGCGTGGACGGGTACCGGCAATTGGGCGCAGCTCCGCTTTTTTACCTTCCTTACGGACCATGACCTCGGGTGAGGCGCCGGCGATGACCGTGTCGTCCAGGCGCAGAAAAAACAGGTAGGGGGAGGGGTTGATGGTGCGCAGCACGCGGTAGATGTCAAAAGGGTCGGCGGTGAGTTCACCGCTGAAACGCTGGGAAGGCACCACCTGGATGATGTCGCCGGCTCGAACGTATTCCTTGGCCTTTTCCACCGAGGCTTCGTAGTCCGCACGGCTCACGTTGGATCGGAACTCGACCCGCTTGCCGGATGAGGCGGACGTACAGGCAGGCAGTGGTCCGCGCAGGCGCCGGATGATGGCGTCGATGTTGTCGGTCGCCTCATGGTAGGCTTGTTCAACAGATTTATTACCATCCAGATGGGCGTTGGAAACAACCTTGATCTTCTGGCTCATGGTATCGAAGATCACGATGGTGTCGGTGATCAGGAAATAGGCGTCATAGGCATCGAGCAGTGCCGGCTTGTTCGTGGGCAGGTGCTCGAAATGACGCACCATGTCGTAACCCATATAACCGACCGCGCCGCCGAAGAAGCGGGGCAGTCCTTCCACCTCCACCGGGTCGAATCGGGCCAGGGTATCGCGGACAGAACCCAGAGGGTCTTCGCTGGTGAAGGTTGTGGTTACCCCATTTTCGATGATTTCAACCAGTTTTCCCTTGGAACGAACAATCAAGGAGGGGCTGGAGCCAAGAAAACTATAGCGCCCCCACTTTTCGCCACCCTCGATACTCTCCAGCAGAAAGGAAAAATGACCGTCATCGAGCTTTTTGAAAGCTGTGACCGGCGTGTCCATATCCGCCATTATCTCGCGGTAAACCGGGATGAGGTTGCCTTGGCGGGTCAACGATCGGAAGGTATCGATATGGGGAAAAAACATAGTGGCTCCAGCAGGCTGCAAAGGGTAAAAAAGAAAAAAAGCTAGCACACGCGTCGATGGGTGTCAAGTTCAGCGGTTTTGATGCTTGTGACGCCCTTTTAATATTGCCGCTTCCATTCATGTGGATTCGTGTATATAATTCCAATTCAAATAAACAATATATTTGGGGGCGACATCCATGGCATTACCCGTGAAACAATCCGGCATACTTCTGGAAAGCGATACCAACGAGCTTGAGATTGTTGAATTCAGGATTGATGAAGTGGATTCTCACGGCAACCTGGTGCCTTGTCACTACGGTGTTAACGTGGCCAAGGTCAGAGAGATCATACGCCTGCCGCAGATGTCGAGAATAGTAAATGCCAAACAGGGCGTCGAAGGAATGATCAAGCTGCGCGACAAGGTCATCACCATCATTAATCTGGCAAATGTACTTGGCAAGGATACCGGAGACCTGGTGGCCGACCGGGTAGTGGTGCTTGAGTTCAACAACCTGATGGTTGGTGTTCTGGTGCATTCTGTTTCGCGCATCTACCGCATCTCCTGGAAGAACGTGGAACCGCCCTCAAAGTCGGTGCATAGCTCGCAGGTGACGGGTCTGGTAAAGATGGATGACCGCATCATCCTGGTACTGGACTTCGAGAAGATCGTGGCCGAACTCTGCTCGGAAAGCGCACTTAAGCCGATTGAAGATATCACCCAGCTGGAGGGTGCGGCGGAATGCGAAGCGCGGGCGCTGAAAACCATCCTGGTTGCCGATGACTCTGCATTTATCCGGGCCACCATGTGCTCTGCCCTGCGCGGCGCCGGGTATAAGGTGGAAGAAGCGGAAAACGGGGCAGAAGCCTGGGATATGATCCAGAAGAAGATGACTGCCTGCGTGAAGGACGGATCATCTTTCGGCAGTCATATAAGCCTGCTGATTACCGATGTCGAGATGCCGCAGATGGATGGTCTGCACCTGACGTCCCTGGTGCGCCGTGAAGAGACGCTCAAGGAATTGCCGGTGGTTATCTTCTCCTCCCTGGCATCGGAAGACAACAAGCGCAAATGGATCGGTCTGGGCGCCAGCCACATCCTGACCAAACCGGACCTGCCGCATCTGGTCAAGGTGGCTGACGAGTTAACTTCGTAGATTATTTGTTCTTGACAACTTTTAAGGTGCTGTGCTTAACTGCCTACCCATGGAAACAAACCGCTTCTTTAATGCTTATTACTTTTTCTTCTGGTTCGGCTACTTTTTCAGGCCGTCTGCCCGGGTAGAGGTGTAAGCGTAAGAAGCGACCACATCACACACCACAAAGCCGGGGCGGACGGAAGTCCCCCCCGGTTTTTTTGTTTCCGCTTAGTATGCGATGAACAGGGCCGGGGGGAAACCTTACGGCCCTTTGTTTTGCGGGAAAAGGAGAGGCAAATGATTATCGTTATGAAGGCAGGTGCGGCAAAAAAAGATCGGGACGAGGTGCTGAAGCGGATCAGGGAACTGGGTTACAAACCCCATGTAATCCATGGCGAAACGCGCGATGTTATCGGCGCGGTGGGAGACGAGAGAGGCAAGGCGGTTCTGCAGTCTGTGGAATCCATGCATGGCGTGGAGAGCGTTCTTCCGATCCTGCAGCCTTACAAACTGGCCTCAAAGGAGATCAAAAAGGAGTCGAGCCTGGTGCGGATCAGCGATGACGTGGTTATCGGCGGCAATCAAGTGATCATGATGGCAGGTCCTTGCTCGGTGGAGAGCGAACAACAGATCATCGAGTCTGCCATTGCTGTCAAGAAGGCCGGCGCTCATGTGCTGCGAGGCGGCGCCTTCAAGCCGCGCACTTCTCCCTATTCGTTCCAGGGCCTCGAAGAGGATGGCCTGAAACTGCTGGCCAAGGCACGTGAACTGACCGGTCTTCCTTTTGTCACCGAAGTAATCAACCCCGAATCCGCCGATCTGGTGGCGCAGTACGCCGACGTTCTGCAGATAGGTGCGCGCAACTCACAGAATTTTGCCCTGCTGAAGAAGGTGGGACAGTTGAAAAAGCCTGTGCTGCTCAAGCGGGGTATGGCCATGACGATTCAGGAGTTCCTGATGAGTGCCGAATATATCATGAGTGAGGGCAATCAGTCGGTGATCCTCTGCGAACGCGGTATCCGCACCTTTGAGACTGCAACACGCAACACCCTTGACCTCTCTGCGGTCCCTGTACTCAAAGAGAAAACCCATCTTCCCATAGTCATCGATCCATCGCACGCCACCGGCAATCATCATTATGTTGCGCCCATGAGCTTTGCCGCGGTTGCCGCCGGAGCAGACGGTCTGATCGTGGAAGTTCATCCTGATCCGGAGCACGCATCCAGTGATGGTCCCCAATCGCTTAAGCCGGCCAAGTTTGCCGCCATGATGGAAAAATTGAAGTTGTTCGCAGAGGCGGCGGGCAGGAGCCTGTAGGAATAATCATTAAAATACCGGAAAATTGCCGCACTGGTTCCGGCCTTTTTCGGGTTGCGCCGGGGTGGCAATTGTTCTAACATGCAAAACATTTATCGGAGGATGCCTATGAGCCTTCGCACAGCAATTACTGCACTTATGCTGTCAGGTATCTTATCGTTTGGCATGTCGTCCGCTTTTGCGGAGACCCCGGCCTCTGTCCTCGAACAGTCGGTGTCGGATACCCTGGATTTGTGGCGCGAAGGCCGCTATGAGCAACTTTATGAGCAGTTGTCCCATCGTGGCAAGACATCCAGGGAACAATTCATTGCCTGGATGCGCAACAGCGCGCGCCGCCCGGCCTGCTGCTGGCAGAAGATGGAAAATTTCAGAGTGTTGAACGAGAAGCGTACCGAGGCCACGGTACATGTCAAGATCGGCCTGGAGGGTACGCCAAGTCCTGTGGAATCCTCCAGTCGCGACTTCAAGCTTTCCCATGATTCTCAGACATGGAAGATGCGCTTGAATGATGTTTTGGATCTGGCAGGCGTCAGCGGTAAAAAAAGCAGACATTGATTTCTGATATGAACAACGTAATTACCGTGGGTTATAACTATTGGCGGGCAGGGGGAGATCATGGAACAGCTCAGTACTACACCGCTCTGCGGGCGGCATGAGGCACTCAAGGCGCTGATGGCGCCATTTGGCGGCTGGAATATGCCGATCCAGTACGAAGGTATCATTAGCGAGCATAAGTGGTGCCGGGAAAAGGCGGCTCTCTTTGACATCTGTCATATGGGGGAGTTCCTGTATGAGGGGGATATTGAATCCGGCGGACTGGAGCATGTCTTCACCTTTTCCGTGAAATCCATCCCGACGGGACGCTCGCGCTATGGTTTCCTGCTCAACGGACAGGGCGGCATCATCGATGACCTGATCGTCTTTCGCCTGGCCGAGGACAAGGCCATGATCGTGGTCAATGCCGCCACTGCAAACAACGACTTCGCCGTTATTGCCTCGCGTCTCACGGGCGGAACCTTTACAAACATCACCGCTGCTACCGGCAAGCTCGACATCCAGGGGCCGCTTTCCCGAGATGTGCTGACAACTGCCTTCGGAGACGGGTTTGCCAAACTCCCCTATTTCAAATTCACCACGATGACCATCCTCGGCAGCGAGGCCATTGTCAGCCGCACCGGATATACCGGAGAGCTGGGATATGAAATCTTTCTGCCTACGGCAAAGGTTGCGGAGCTGTGGGATCTGCTGCTTAAGGACCCCAGGGTCAAGCCGGCCGGGCTTGGGGCAAGGGATGTGCTGCGCCTGGAGGTCGGCTATTCCCTGTATGGCAGCGATATTGACGAGACAACGACACCGCTGGAGGCGGGGCTGGAAGGTTTCGTCAATTTCGAGAAGGATTTTGTGGGCAAGGAAGCGTTGCAGCGGCAGATGGAACAGGGCCTGGCGCGCCGGAAGGTGGCCTTTGAGGTCATTGGTCGCCGCTCGCCGCGTCACCACTACGACATCTGCTTCTCCGGCGAAAAGGTTGGTACAGTGACCAGCGGGGTGTTCTCACCCATGCTCGGTTGCGGTGTTGGTATCGGGTTTGTCCGGCCGGAATTGGCCGTGATCGGTACGCCGCTTACCATCATGCACGAGCGGGTCAGCATGGAAGCAACCATCTGCGAGTTGCCGTTTTACCGGGGCGGGTCGCTACGTTCATAACACGGGTCAAAATCTAAAAAGCATTACCTCAGTGGCACAAAGAACATAATAGTTTTAACATCAGAAAGACATTACTCACGCGACGACGCGACGACGCAACGAAAGGCTTTTAAACAAATTTTCGGTTCAAAGTTTTAAACGTCGCGTCGTTGCGTCGTTGCGTGAAACAAAATATTTCGGTTTCGGCTTGTCCGGTATAGGTTTTTGCAATTTAAATTTTCAAATACGAAGGAGGAATCTGTTATGAGCATCTATTTCACCAAGGAACATGAGTGGGTCAAGGTCAAAGAGGGTATCGGCGCGGTCGGTATCAGCGAGCATGCGGCACACGAGCTGGGTGATGTTACCTTTGTGGAGCTTCCAAAGACCGGCAAGACCGTCAAGCAGTTCGAGGTGCTGGGAGCCATAGAATCGGTCAAGGCCGCCAGTGACATATATGCTCCGGTCTCCGGCAAGGTAATCAAGGTAAACGAGGCATTGGACGATGCCCCGGAAATCGTTAACGAGAGCGCCGAGGATGCGGGCTGGATGGCCTGGATCGAGATCGCCGACGCCGCCGAGCTGAAGAACCTGATGACAAAAGAGCAGTACGACGAATATTTGAAATCTCTGTAGGGGCGGGGTTTCCCCGCCCTGATGATTGGGCGCCGGAACGGTGCCCCTACAATTTAATCAGGAGATTGCAATGACCGATAGGCACTACTGTCCCCATACCCTGGACGAGCAAAAGGAAATGCTGGCGGATATAGGCGTTTCCAGCATCGAGGAACTCTTCGCCCCCATCCCGCCGGAACTGCGTGCCAAGACCTTCAACATCCCGCCAGGGATGTCGGAGTTTGAGACCTTTGCCAGGATGCAGTCCATCGTAGCCGAGAACAGCAATGATATGCTCAATTTCATCGGCGGCGGTTTCTATGACCACGTCATTCCGGCCGTGGTGGATCACCTCTCCGGCCGGGCCGAATTCTACACCGCCTATACCCCATACCAGCCGGAGTGCTCCCAGGGAACCCTGCAGGCGCTGTTCGAATACCAGACCGCAATCTGCCGCCTGACCGGGCTGGATGTCTCCAATGCCTCGCTCTACGATGGCGCCACAGCCTGTGCCGAGGCCGCCATGATGGCGCTGCGCGTGACCGGCAGGAACAAAATCGTGGTGGATGGCTGTGTCAGTCCCTTTTCCAGGCAGGTGTTGAGAACATATCTGCTGAATCTCAACGTGGCTGTGATCGAGGTCGCACCGCTGGACGGCATGCTCAATCGGGCCGGGTTGGCAGAGGTGCTGGACGACAGCGTGGCTGCCGTGCTGGTGCAGAATCCCAATTTCTTCGGCAGCGTTGATGATTTCTCCCCTATTGCCGACCAGACCCATGGCGCGGGAGCCCTGCTGATCGCCTCGGTCTACCCGATTTCCCTTGGCCTGCTCAAGTCCCCTGGCGAGATGGGAGTCGATATCTGTGTGGGCGACGGCCAGAGTCTGGGCAATCCGCTTTCCTTCGGCGGCCCTTCCTTCGGCTTTATTGCCGCCAAAAAGGCCCTGATCCGCAATATTCCGGGCCGCATAATCGGCGAGACCATCGACAAACAGGGCCGGCGCGGTTATGTGCTGACCCTGCAGGCCCGGGAACAGCATATCAAACGCCACAAGGCAACCTCGAACATCTGCAGCAACCAGGGTTTGTGTGCCCTGCGCGGCCTGATCTTCCTTTCCTCCGTCGGCAGGGAAGGGTTGGCGGAGCTGGCCAATCTCAACCGCGACAAGGCTGAGTATGCCAAGGAGCAACTGGCAAAGATCCCCGGTGTGACCGTGCTGCGCAGTGCGCCGACCTTTAACGAGTTTACGATCTTCCTGCCCAGGCCTGCCAATGAGATCGTGACCGGAATGTTGAAGCTGGGCATCGCCGCTGGCGTGCCGCTGGGGGATTACTACGAGGATTCGGCCAATGCCCTGGTGGTGACGGTGACCGAGAAGAGAACCAGGAAAGAGATCGATCTCCTGGCCAAGGAGCTGGAGGTGGCGTTATGCAACTGATCTACGAATTGTCAACTCCGGGCCGGCGCGGTGTCAAGCTGCCCGCCTCTGATGTACCCGCTGCAGCTGCTCTGCCTGCGGATTTGCTCAGGAATGAAACCGCAGCGCTGGCGGAGATCTCCGAGCTGGACCTGGTGCGGCATTTCACCAACCTCTCAAGGCGCAACTTTTCGGTGGACACCAACTTCTATCCGCTCGGTTCCTGCACCATGAAGTACAACGCCAAGGTGCTGGAGAACGCGGCCGGCCTGTTTGCGCCCATTCACCCCATGACGGCGCTGCTGCCGGGCGGCGGGGAATTCTGCCAGGGGACCCTGGGGATGCTTTATGACCTGGGGCAGCTGCTGGCGGATATCACCGGCATGGATGAGGTGACGACCCAGCCGCTGGCCGGCGCCCACGGCGAGATGACCGGCATCATGCTGATCGCTGCCTACCACCGGGCCAAGGGGAACCGTAAGAAATATGTTGTTGTGCCTGATTCGTCGCACGGTACCAACCCGGCCTCCGCGGCCATGGTCGGTTACGAGATCATCACCGTTCCGAGCGCCCCTTACGGCGATATGGACATAGAACTGTTCAAAAAAGCCATGAATGGCGAGGTGGCGGCGGTCATGATGACCTGCCCCAATACCCTGGGGCTGTTCAATCCGCACATCCAGGAGATTTCCGACATCGCCCACAGCCATGATGCGCTGATGTACTACGACGGCGCCAACCTGAATGCCATCATGGGCAAGGTCAAGCCTGGCGATGTGGGCTTCGACGTGATCCACGTCAACCTGCACAAGACCTTCGGTACGCCCCACGGTGGCGGCGGACCAGGTTCCGGCCCGGTGGGGGTCAAGAAAGCTCTTATTCCGTTCCTGCCGCAGCCGCGCATCGTCATGGACGACGACGGACTGTTCCAGGTGGAGACAGCCAATCCCTTGTCTATCGGCCGCACAGCCAGTTTCTTCGGCAACTTCGGGGTGATGGTCAAGGCCTATGCCTACATCGTCATGCTGGGGCGGGAAGGGCTGATCCAGGCCTCCGAGCAGGCGGTGCTTAATGCCAACTACATCAAGGAAAAGCTGAAGGCCTGGTACGAAGTCCCCTATGACATGACCTGCATGCACGAGTGCGTCTTCTCGGCCTCCAGGCAGCTTGCCCATGGTGTCCACGCCATAGATATCGCCAAATACCTGATCGACAGGGGCTACCACCCACCCACGGTATATTTCCCGCTGAACGTCAAGGAGGCCATCATGATCGAGCCGACCGAGACGGAAAGCAAGGCCACCATGGATGCCTTTATCCAGGTCATGATCGAAGCGGCTCAGACCGCCGAGAGCAACCCCCAGGCTCTGCACGACGCGCCTTTGACCATGCCCGTAGGGCGCCTGGATGAGACCAAGGCGGCCCGGGAACAGAACGTCTGCTGTGCCGGATAAGCCTGAGAGTTTACTTCCGCCTTGGATAGCGTGAAAAAATGAATGATGCCGTAAAAACCTGGCGCCTCATCGATACCGGCTCTTTGCCCGGCCCACTGAACATGGCCATCGATGAGGCGCTTTTGCGCTCTTTCGATCCCAATTCGTCTACACCGATCCTGCGTCTGTACGGCTGGTCGCCGCCGGCGCTGTCCCTGGGGCGTTTTCAGGATGCGGAACGGGTGCTGAATCTGGAGCGCTGCCGGGAAGACGATGTTCCGGTTGTGCGCCGGATCACCGGCGGCGGCGTCATCTACCATGCCGATGAACTGACCTATTCGATTGTGTGCGCTCCGGGACAGATCCCGCCCGCGGCCTCGGTAAAGGATTCCTTTCGGATATTGACCGGCTTCCTTCTGGACTTCTACCGCCGACTCGGCATGGATGCCGTCTACGCGCAGGACGCTGCTCCGAAGGGCACACGACTGGGTGAGCGCACCGCCTTCTGTTTTGCCGGCAAGGAGAGCTTTGACATCCTGGCAAATGGCTGCAAGATCGGCGGCAATGCCCAGCGCCGGTTGAAGGGGCTCATCTTTCAACATGGTTCGATACCGCTGGTGAATCGGGCGCACACAGGCCTGCGCTATATGCGGGAGCAGGGTGCGGAACAGGCACAAGATGTGACTGGCCTTGCGGAATGCGGTATTGCTGCCGGGACTGATGCACTGCAACGGGATCTCATTGCCGCATTCTGCGACTGCTTCATGGTAAAGCTGAGTGAAAACGTGCTTTCAGCGCAGGAACAGGCTGTAGCCGAACGATTGAGCACGGAGAAATATGCAACCGATGGCTGGAACCTGGAAGGGGTGGGGGAGTGAAGATAAAGCGAAAGCCGGAGTGGCTGCAAAAAAAGGTTAACCCGGGCGACCAGTCCGAGATGCGGCGCCTGTTGGGTGAGCTGAGGCTGAACACCGTCTGCCAGCAGGCGCTCTGCCCCAATATCTCGGAATGTTTTGCTTGTGGGCAGGCCACCTTCCTGATCCTGGGACGCAACTGCACCCGTCAGTGCAGCTTCTGCAATGTGGAAAAGACCGTACCGTTGCCGGTTGATCAGGAAGAGCCGTCCCGGGTGGCCGAGGCGGTGTCCCGCCTAAAACTTTCCCATGTGGTGATCACCAGCCCGACCCGCGATGATCTCCCTGATGGCGGTGCAGGGCTGTACGCAGCAACGGTGGCGGCTATCCGTACCGCATCACCGGCTACCCGGATCGAGCTGCTGATCCCGGATTTTCAGGGGAGCCGGGACTGTCTGGAGACCGTTGTTTCCGCGCGGCCGGACATCATCGCCCACAATGTGGAGACGGTGCCGCGGCTCTATCATATCCGCAGCGGAGCAGACTACGGCCGTTCGCTGGAACTGCTGCGAACGTGCGGTGTGCTGGCGCCGGAGATCCGTGTCAAATCGGGCATCATGCTGGGAATGGGAGAGGGTGGGGAAGAGGTGCAGCAGGTACTTCGTGATCTGCGGGATGTCGGCTGTACGTATCTCAGTATCGGCCAGTACCTGGCCCCCAGTCGGCAACATTACCCGGTGCAGGAATATGTCCGGCCGGAGTTGTTTGAACTTTTTCGAGACATGGCCCTGGGCCTCGGTTTTTCACATGTGGAGAGCGGTCCCTATGTGCGCAGTTCTTACCATGCCGGACAATACACATGATGAATAAGACCTGAATCCGTGACGCCTTCACTTGCCCGGAACGCCTTATGTTTTGGCTTCCACTGGCAAAGGTACTGTTCGACGGAGGACACCCTGAATAACAGGCTTGTTCCGGCCTAAACGACGGTCAACACCAGCATTCCGCGCGCTTCGGCGTTTCGGCATCACGGATTAAGGTAAGGCACAAAAAAACCGGACTGTTGAAGTCCGGTTTTTTTGTAACGCAAGGAAATTTCACTTAGGCATAGGTTGAAAAGCTGTAGTTGCTGTCTTTAGCCGGTTGCGGAGTTGCTTGAGCGTTCTGGGCCAGTATGTCGGCCAGTTGATTCTGCTGTGCCGCTGCCTGCTTCATCAGGCTGGCAGACATGGCCTGCTGGGTCTGTGCTGTTTTCGCCAGTAAAGAAGCCCCGGCAATGGTACTCGTATCCATGTTACACCTCCTTGACTGTTTAAATTATTGCAGTAATAAGGTATTGTTGCAAGGCTGGAATGTATTTCATGGAAAAATATAATTTTCTGTTCCACACCATCGCCGGAAATGAGGTTAATTATGCAAATAGAGTGGTGGCACTGGATTATTGCCGGGTTTTGTCTGATCGGGCTGGAACTGATTGTCCCTTCGTTCACGATCATCTGGTTCGGCTTGGGTGCACTGGTCGTTGGTGTGCTTAAGGTTGTCTGGCCCGGTTTTCCCCTGGCGGGACAGTTCCTTCTCTGGAGTGTTGCCTCAATCTGTTTCACAGTTGTCTGGTTCAGGTTTATCAAGCCGGGAAAAAACCGCACCCACGCCGGTATGTCCAAGGAAGGGATTGTCGGCGAGACCGGGATTATCATCCGTGGAACAGACGACAGCTATGGCAGGGGTATCGTAAGGTTCCGCATCTCCGTGTTGGGTGCGGATGAGTGGGGCTGCTATGCTGACGATGCGCTGCATGTAGGGGATACGGTCCGGGTTTTGGATATTGAAGGTCAGATTCTCAAGGTAACAAAAATCTAGGGGGGGATCATGCCAGGAGTATTTATCTTCGGAGTATTGTTTGTTGTTGTTGCTGCCACCCTGTTTGCCGGAGTAAAGACCGTTCCCCAGGGGCAGGAGTGGGTTGTGGAGCGTCTGGGCAAGTACCATGTGACACTCAAGCCGGGGCTCAACTTCATAATCCCCTACATCGACATTGTGGCCTACCGCGTCTCCACCAAGGGGGATGTACTCTCGGTCGGCGCCCAGGAAGTCATTACGAGAGACAATGCCGTAATCATCACCAATGCCATTGCCTTTATCAAGGTCACTGATCCGACCAGAGCCGTCTACGAGATCCAGAATTACGAATACGCCATCCAGAACCTGGTCATGACCTCGCTGCGCGCCATCATCGGCCAGATGGACCTGAACAGTGCCCTCTCCGAGCGGGAGCACATCAAGGCCCGGTTGCAGGAAAATATCTCAAAGGAAGTGGCTGCCTGGGGTATCTATGTCCAGTCGGTGGAGATCCAGGATATCAAGCCTTCGGAATCCATGCAGAAGGCCATGGAGCAGCAGGCCAGCGCCGACCGTTTCAAGCAGGCCACCATCCTGGAAGCAGAGGGCAAACGCGAGGCAACCATCCGCGAGGCCGAGGGAAGGCTGGAAGCCGCCAAGCGCGAGGCAGAGGCGCAGATCCGGCTGGCCGAGGCATCCGCCAAGGCCATAACCGACATCAGCGAAGCTATCAAGGACAATGACCTGCCTGCCGTGTTCCTGCTTGGTGATCGTTACATCAATACATTGCAAAAGATAGCAACGTCACAAAACTCCAAGCTGGTGATCCTGCCGTCGGATCTGCCTGCGGCCATTCGCGGGTTGATGGGCAAGGGATAGGAAGGCTAGTATCTGTTGAATGATGTGAAAAAAGCCCCGCTTTCCGAGAGGAGTGCGGGGCTTTTTATGGTGAGCCATACTGGTGTTGGAGGCGTATTGATATTGTTACTGGACAACGACTTTTTTCAAAGCATTTCTTATGGTTATTGAAAGTGTGCTTCTCCCGTAAGGTTTCATGAGGAAATTGTGAACCCCGTTTTCCTTGGCCAGCTTTTCATTGATATGCTCGCAGAAACCGGTACAGAGAATAATCGGAATATCCGGCCTTATCGCCATGAGCTCTGCCGACAGTTCCATACCGGTAAGCCCTGGCATGGTCATGTCCGTTATGACCAGGTCGAATGCATTCGGATCTGTGCTGAAGAGTTTCAGGGCATCATTGCTGTTTGTTGTGGCGGTGACGGTGTAGCCGAGTGAGGTGATCAGTTCCTGTCCCAGTTCTGTCAACATCTCTTCATCATCCACAAAGAGAATGCGTTCTGTTCCTCCATAAATCGATTCATCCACAGTTGCTTCCTGACCACATTCCTCCTCGATCTTCGGTAGAAATATGTGGAAGGTCGTTCCCTGCCCCGGTTCGCTGTAAACCCTGATCGCTCCCCCATGGCTCTTGATGATCCCCTGGACCACCGCCAAACCCATCCCGGTCCCTTCTCCAACCTTCTTTGTGGTAAAGTAAGGATCAAAGATCCGCTCCTTGACGGAGTCTTCCATGCCATGACCGGTATCGCTCACAGTGAGCCTGACATACGGACCAGGTGTCAGATCGGGGTAAAGGGAGACCAGGGATTCGTCGGCTTCCAGGTCCGACAGGGATACACTGAGTATTCCTCCCTTGGCACGCATCGCATGTGCCGCGTTGGCACCGAGATTCATCAGCACCTGGTGGAGCTGGGTTGAATCAGCCAGGACCGTGTCGCCATTGGGAATGGTAGTAATGTGCTGGTGGATTTCGATGGTGGATGGAAGCGAGGAGCGCAAAAGCTTCAAAACCTCTTCGACCACCGAGGTCAACTGTACCGGTTTTCGTTCCGGCTCGCTCTTGCGGCTAAAGGAGAGGATCTGTTTCACCAGCTCCGTTGCCCGAATGCTGGCACTCTGCAGCCTCTCAAGGTCATGTACCGCCGGGTTGTCAGAATCCAGTTTCATCATGGCCATTTCCGAAAAGCCGATGATTGCAGTCAGAATATTGTTGAAATCATGGGCAATACCTCCGGCAAGTGTACCGATGGCCTCCATCTTCTGCGACTGGTGGAGTTCCCTTTCGAGCCGTATCTCATGGGTTACATCCCGGTGGATGCTGACATAGTTGATAATCGTGCCGTCATTGTCACGAACAGCAGAAACAGTGAGTTCTGCTTCGTAGTTTGAACCATCCTTCTTTCTGGTCGTGATGCGACCTGACCAGAAGTCATTGGTATGGAGCGTATTCAGGAGTTGAGTATAAAATTCACGTTCATGCGTACCGCTCTGCAGTATCCGTGGGTGCTGGCCGATGATCTCGTCCCTGGTATATCCGCTGATCTCCAAAAAAGCCGGATTCACGTATTTGATATGCCACTTCGCATCCGTAATGAAAATTGCTTCAGCTGCCTGTTCTATGGCTGTTGCCAGGCGAACTCGCTCTTCCTCGGCCAGTTTCCGTTCGATGATTTCATCGTGCAGATCACTGATTGCCTGGGCCAGTTCCGCAGTCCGCTCCTCAACACGTGTTTCCAGGGAATCCTTTGCTTCCTGTAGTTTTTTTGTCAGTTCCCTGATGTGCAGATGCACGGCAATGCGAGCCAGCAGCTCTTCACGTTGAAAGGGTTTGGTGATATAGTCAACCGCCCCGACTTCAAGCCCTTTTACCTTGTGCTCCGTTTCCGACAGCGCTGTCATGAAGATTACAGGTATGTCTTTCGTGGTCTCCAGGGATTTCAAGCGGCGGCAGGTCTCATAACCGTCAATTCCCGGCATCATTACGTCGAGCAGGATGAGATCCGGGCGGGAATACTCTGCCCTGGTGACTGCGCTTTCACCATCCTCGGATGCTAGAATGGTATAATTGAATTCCACCAGACAATCCCGCACAACAGCCAGATTGTTGGGATCGTCATCGACGGTCAGGATTATGGGCTTTTGTCCGCGGGATTTGTTCGGGTTATATCTGCTGGGAATCATTTTTGCCCTCTCTATACTGTTCAACCAGCGCCAGA
>JBGSQD010000143.1:0-22216 GCA_041738275.1 Geobacterales bacterium | reverse complement strand
TTGTCGAGATTGCACACTGGATCTGGCATGCTCCAGGCAGTACCTTTGTCGTGGGAAAATGCCCCTGAAAACCGATAAATTCAGACGGAAACATGAAACTTGACGTCAATGTCAAGCCGCTTTTAGTGGGACCTTCCATGTAGCGTTCGATATCTTTTTTAATTTTACTCAAGAAAACAACTCCTTTTGCCGGACCGTGAGTTGGTAGCCATACCTGTAGTTGGTCATGATAATTCCCTGCGGGTAATGCTTTCCGTTCTGCACAACATATTCATAATAGGATATCCGCCAAATGATTTCATCATTTTCGTAATAAACCTTCTCAACAAGTTGCCGACCTTCTCCGGCAAATTCATATTCCATGACACCGGAATCGTAAGGCTGCCAAAAGTTGACTTTATATTTTCCCTTCCAGACCCGCGCCTTGTCTGAAGGAAACAGGTCAAAGTAAATCCTCCGGATGTCGTTGCCGACCGCGGTCGGAAGATCACCATACTGCATGAGAGCGGGCATTGCACTGTGGGTCACGATGTTATTACGGTCTCCCGACAGTTCAAACAGCTGTACACCCAAAGGATTGAGGCAGACAACCTTGAACGTACTGTCCTGCCGGTTGATATCGATATAGCCGATCCCCATAAAGGTTTTCCATGAGTACTCAAAGACAACGGAATTGAGCAACTGGAAATTTTCCGGGCTGTTGGCCTTAAACTGCTCCACCACACTTTTCGGCTCAACCGATGCAAAGGATACCCGCTTTGTTTCCTGAAACGGAACATGCGCACATCCGGCAACCAGCAGAAATCCGATCAGCAGGGTGACAAACCTAATCATTATTTTCCCTTGCCTCAAGCAAGCTGCAAAGAGGCGGAACCACCAGTATGGCAGAAAGATAACCGGTTATGATACAGATAAACATGGCTACTCCGGTGGAATGCAGCGCCGGATGTTTGGCAAATAACAGCGCCCCGGTACCAATAACATTTGTTGTGGCAGAGATCGTCACGGCAATGATGGTCCCGGTACGCAATTTGTGGCGATACTGATAGGTGACCCCCAAACCGTAATCAACAATAACCCCGGTCGATACTATGGAAGCAACGATATTGATGACGTTCAACGGAATCTTCAAGAACGACATGATTCCTACAAACCAGACAACACCGGTGACCAGCGGGACAAGAGCGATCAGGGCATACTTCCAGTCTTTAAAAAACAGCCAGGACAACAAAACGTTGAACAGGAGTGCCAGCGGAGCAAGTATTCCGATTTCCTTGGCCGTAAATGAGGAAATAGAGGCCGACATGGCTTTCCCGGACACAATGAAGGTGCCAGGATATTTAAGCGTAATTTCCTTCAATGAATCGATATATTTTTGCTCATCAGGGAAATAAGAAAGAATACGGTATTCTCCATCTTTGCTCAATACAAATCTTTCCTGCAACTGGGCAATAAGGCCATTACTGGCGCTATCAGTCTGATGACGATAAAGGCCATCAAAAAACGGTGCAAAGGCTACATCAGAAAACTGGTAAGATGCCGCTGATTCGCGAATCAGCTTTTTAAGTTTGTCTTCCTGCCCCTGTTTCCAGAAACTGTCCCATTGAGCAATGTTTTCCTTACGCAGCCTTTCCGATGGCCAAAACTGGGCCAGGCTTGTGAAATCGCCTGTTCCAACAAGACTGCCTGCAGCCTGGAATACAAAGTCGTTAACCTCCATGGCCTCTTCAAGGCTCTTGCCGGTTACCACAAAGATTGCCTGGCTGGTTTTGCCGCCCCAAACATCATGGAAGGTGCGCTCTGCCCGAAGAACGTCAGGACCGCTGCCATCCAGTTTTTTGATATCGCTGTCAAAGGTGACCGACGTGGAACTGTAAAGAGCCAGTGCAAGCAGAACCACCCAGACACTGATGCATGTTTTCACCGGCCAGCGAAACGACCGCAGCTTGTCGTCAATATTAGATCCTGATACCGGCGGCGGCGCTGCCTTCATGTTTGAAAGAACCAGAGGAAGCACAAACAGAGCAAACAGCAGGCAAATAAACACACAGAGGGCGGAAAAGAGCGCCAGCTGATGGTACCCGTGAATTTTAGAAACAAACAGGACCAGGAAGCTGAACATGGTTGTTGTTGCGTTTATTGTGATCAATCTTGACAGTTTCACAAATTGTGAGCCGTCAACACCCCGCTTCAACGCGATATACATATGCAGGCCATAATCAACTGAAAAGCCGGCTATTGCGGTGCCGAGACCGATGACCAGATACAGAAGGCGGCCTTCAACGGCCGTCGCAAGTACGATTGCCCAGACAATGGCGATAAAGGGGATAATAAAAACGAAAAGGACACGAGGGTCGCGAAAAACCAGCAAAAACAGGAAGAGAAACGTTACGGAAGCAATTGTGGAAACTATCGATATGTCGCGCTTGATTACCTGCTCGTTACTGACTGTATGGAGATGGCCACTGATGATATCCGCTGATACGTATGCCGGCAGAGCCTTGATGCTGCCCTGCAGTGTTGCAACGAGCTCTTTGCTGCGAGGGCTGTCCATCATTGCTACCGAGGTTTGAATAATCATCATGGCATGACGGCCGTCACGACTGATAAAATGCCCATCCTCAATCGCAACATCATATCCCATGGACGCAGGGAGCGCCCGCATCTTTTCCAGGAGCAACATCTTTATCCCAAGCGGATCGGAACGGGACAGCGACGAGGTAAAGACGCTTTCCGGGCGCATTGACTGCATGTAGATACCCCGCATCTTCTGGGATACCGTATTGCTGTTGATGAGACCGCCTATTTTCTCCAGATCCTTTGAACCAAGAATCTGCGGGGCGTACTGGAGGACGGAAAATTCATCCATGACATTTGAAACGGAAAAACCGGACACTACCTTCATGAATAGCGGCGGGGTGAGGGAGGCGGCCAATTGATCGACTGCAAGGAAAAGGTCTTTTTTTGTTTTAGCGGGGTCCGTCAAGGCAACGGAAACAATCACCTTATCCGAGAAGCTTGAGCCCCTCAGGAAATCCATGCTCCTTGCAATCTCCTTGTCAGGAGGCAGCATCAGGTCGATATTGCCTTCGTAGCGGGTGAAAAAAAGTCCTGACCCGGCGGCTGCGGTGACAAGCAGTACCAGCAGCAAGATCCATCTCTTCTGTTGACGCACGAAATCATTGAACAGCAAAAAAACTTTTTCAAACACGCCCTTTTACCTCAAAACTATTGCTCTTAAGCGGCGTATTCATAATGGTATTTATAAAATTGATGGTAGTTACATCGCCACTCACTTCCTGAATGCGCAGCTGCTGCAGGTATTTTTGATCATCGCGGAACGTGATGGTGATACTTTTAATAACTTTTTTGGAGACATTATTGTCGCGGGGAATGAATTCTATCACAAGTGGGGCACTCTTTATTACCCGTACATCGTTGGTATCAAGGAGCGAGCCATATTCTCCGGAAAACCAGACGGTCAATTGGTTGAGGACATTCTGAAAAATCGGATTCTTGGCCAGGGATATTTCCTGAACCTTATTGGTGTCTTCATCCCACTGACGAATCAATTTATCCGTTATCAGCACGGAATACCGGACCGGTGAATCAACGTGCCACGCGATCTTGTTCGGTTTTTCCAGGTAAATCCTCCCCTTCATGACGAGTTTTTCCTTGAACATGACCATCTTTTTTTCCTGGGTAAAATCGGTCTTCAGGGTTTTGAAGTTGGAGGCCTTTTTCCCGATGTCCTGTAAAAAAGCCGCCAGGTCTGCCGGCTGGGATGTCTTAACCTTGCCTGATTCAGCCGCCAGGACAAGGTTTGCCGGCAACATGATAAATATCGACAGAGATAACGCTGCGATGATTCTTGAATGCATCTTCATTGTGCCGCCCCCGCATCGCTCTGCCACACCTTTACTTCGCCGCGGGCAACCAGTTGTTCACCATTATAGACCTCACCATTGAGGATGCCGAAATCGCCGAATTTTGTTTTTTTGTAAAGTTCGATGCGCAGGGTGTCACCCACAAAAGAATCGCCCAGGATCTCGAGATTTTTAATGCCGAGTAGAAAACCCTCGATCAAAGGATTGCGCCCCCCGAACCTCCTGAAACCCTCCTGGGCAGCCACTGCCTGAGAGATGATCTCGGGATAGGAAGCATCGTCCAGATGACCGTTTTCATCAACAAAAATCATGTCATCCCGAACCGTCATCTCACAAACCGATGCACGCTCCTTCACTTCCAGGAGCTGGTCTATGAGAAGCATCGGTGGTTTATGGGGCATGACATGGCCGACATCTGACGGCAGAAACATGATTTCATCCCGCCGCTCGATATTTTTCCAGCAAAGAGGATCGGAAGCAAGGTAATCGCCCGTCATCTGATAGGCAGTGCCACGGCAGCCGTAACACGTTTCGAGGGATTCGCACTCACCACAGGGCCCTTTTATCGTATTTCTATAATTCTTCAGATCCTGCACAACCTCACTGTCCCGAATAATCTCCTTCAGACTTTGCTGCCTCACGTTTCCGAGCGGAATCGTAATGCCGACACATGACTGCACGTTGCCTTCGGAGTTTACCGCGCAGGAGTACTGGTGCCGCAGGCACTCCCCCCCGACCAGGGGCGGTTTCGGATCCCAATGGATATCGTATTTGGTCCTGTCAATCGCTGAGATCTCCTGGAAAAATTTCTCCAATGTCTGTGAATCCACCTCAAGCATGTTGTGCTCGCGGGCTCCCCCCTGCGGCGTCATTATTTCGAAATACGGGAGGATGTTCTGGTCCCGCAGCCATTGCCACAAGCGCGGCAGCTCGTGGATATTCTGCTGGCAGATGATGGAACTGACACCCAGGGGATTTTCCTGCGAAGGATAGCCGGCCAGTTTCAGGTTCTTCAGGGCCTCCTGAATCTGAATATACGACCCTTTATGCCCCGACAGGGTGTCCTGAAGGCTCTCGTCGAAGGTATTCATTTTGAGTACTGCCCTGACGCCGTTACTGAACAACTCCTGCGCGACAGGAAGCGTGATATTCGCGCCGTTAGTGAACAGCTCTATCTCCATATCCAGCGTTTTTATGAAGCGGATCATCTCCATAATATGCGGGTACAGCATCGGTTCGCCGCCCAAGATGATTATCTTCCGCGCCCCCAGATCCCTGGCCTGTTGGATGACGTTAACAAACTCATCCTGGGTAAGTTCATCCGGGCGTTTGGCACTGTCCAGGGCATAGCAGTAGATACATTTGAAATTGCAGCTCTGGTTGAATTCAATCTCCATGGACAGCAGCCGGCCATCACGGACGGCAGCGCTGATCTCTTCCGCGGTAAATTCGGAACCATAAATTCTATCAATACAGGGTTTCATAGAGAGCTTCTTTCATCCCAAAAACGGGTTAATTTGCGGGGGTTGCCTGCGTACACCTTGCTCTTGACCTGCTCGTCACTCGTGATAATAACCTCCGGCCGCACACGCAGATGGGCCTGAAGCTTATCCATGACCATCTCCGCGGAACAGGAGTCGTCACCTACTGCAACATAGATTTTCACGACATCGGAGAGGTCATAATCCGTCGTTGCCGTCACATAATATTCCTTGACTCCGGGAAGGGTGTCGAGAACAGCGTTGATCGAGTTTGGGTAGAGAGTTGTCCCCTTCAGCTTGATCATCTGTTTCTTTCTTCCGAGAATCGGGCCGAGACGCGGGGAGTTCCTGCCGCATGAGCATGGTTCATCCATAAGGAAACTCACATCGCCGGTCTTGAACCGAACCAGCGGCATCCCTTCTATGCCCATGGGGGTCACAACCACTTCACCGGTTTCGCCGACCGGCAAAACATCACCAAGGTCATTGACAATCTCTACGACCGCCAGGTCAGGATGAAGATGCCCCCCCTGCTGGGCAATGCATTCACAAAAGGAGGTGATGGTTTCAGACGAGGCGTAGGTTGAGTAAATCTTTGCGCCCCACAACAGTTCAAGCTGTTCACCTACCTTCAGAAAGGCAAGATTTTTGTCCCGCACCGGCTCACCGATACAGACCAGCTTGCTAACACCGGTCGTTGCGGGATCAATGCCCTCGCTTTTCAGGAACTGGCCCAGCTTCAGCAAGAAAGTCGGAACTCCTACCATCGCCGTCGGTTTCAGCCTGCGGATGATTTCCAGATGGCTTTCCACGCTGCTGAGTCCGTTTCTGACCGCTGCAGCGCCCAGTTTCCTGATTCCCGAGAAATACGCCAACCCGGCAATGAAACAGCGGTCAATCGTACAGGTCAACAAAACAACGTCATCGGATGTCAGTCCGCAACTCGCAAATGATATCTCCTCATTGTATGCCAGACGACGCAGATCGTTTTCGGTATACATCACCTTGGTGGACCTGCCGGTGGTGCCGGAAGACAACACGACATCAACAATCCGTGTCATGGGTACTGCGAGGAAATTGTCGTTTTGTTCGCCCAGTATTGTCTTGTCCGTAAGAGGAATGGTGGTCAGGGAATCCAGGGTGATAGCGGCAACATCTATCCCGTGCTCGCGGAACATTGCCCGGTAAAACGGCGAGTGGGCAGCAGCGTACGCAAGATGGCTGCTCAACCTGCCTTCCTGCAGCTTGCGAATTTCATCTGAGCTGTAAAACTCGAATTTTTGCTGACTGTCAAAATCTGTCATACTCAGCTCTCCATCACGGACAGCTCATGGTCCATTATTTTCCAGACTCGGTTCTTCAAGGCAAAAGCGGTCAGATCTTTATACTCACTCCATGCAATAGCCGGCATTCTGCGGATTGTGATAATTCCGGGACGCAGGAGAGGCGACCCTTTTGGTGGAATATTTTCACTGCCCGAGATGCACAGAGGGACAATGGCAGCCTTTGTCTCAAGTGCAAGACGGAACGCCGAGCCATGAAAGCTCCCCATCTTATTGGTCGTGGATCTCGTCCCTTCAGGGAAAAAGATGATGGAGACCCCGTCCTTCAGCAATTCAGAGGCGCTCTTCATGAACTCTTCAGTGGGGATCATTCTGATATTCAGGTATCCGGCGAGCTTTGCATATATACCTAGGACCGGTATCCGAAAAGGCCATATATTTACAATCTGGACCAGCTCATGGGGAAGAATACCCATGAGATAAGCGTCTGAAGCAGAGCGGTGATTGCATATAATAATGTACGGGCCCTCCGGATCATTCTTAACTACATTCTCATATCGAAGTTTTATGAAGGGATACGGGCAGGCGATTATAACCCTGCCATACCAGCTTATAGCTCGCCGAAACCGTTTCATCGTCTTGCGGCGTGACGGGATCAATAGACCCAGACAGACGACATACACCGTTAGAATTGGAATGACTGTCGCGGAAAGCACTACGAATAAAGTATAGAAATACAGATTGAGAAGATACAAATTGAAACGAGATATCATCGTTAACTGTTCTTCACGCTGTCATCATTCTTTATTGAGGAAATAAACTGGTACAGATCCTGAAGCGTCCTGATATCCCTGACCTTTTCCTCATTCCTGATTTTCACCCCGAAACTGCTCTGGAGGGCAACAATCAGATCGACGATATCAAGGCTGTCCAGTCCCAGGTCAACGAAGATATTAGCCTCGGGCACCAGGCGCTCTTTCTCGATTTCAAATGACTCTTCAAATACCTTATTCGTTTTATCAATAACTTCCTGTTCAGTCATATATTCCTCCGTAGTAATAATAACCTGAATCCGTGACGCCTTCACGCCTTCACTTGCCCGGAACGCCTTATGTATTGGCTTTCCCTGGCAAAGATACTGTTCGACGGAGGACACCCTGAATAACAGGCTTGTTCCGGCGTAAACGACGGTCAACACCAGCATTCCGCGCGTTTCGGCGTTTCGGCATCACGGATTCAGGAATAAATAATCAGATTTTTCTGCACACCAGTGCAGCATTGATGCCGCCAAAGGCAAAGCCGTTTTTCAATATTGTTTTTATCTGTTTCTTTAAGGGATGCATCACATGCTGAATCCCTTCACAATCCTCGCTGACGTTTTCCAGATTGAGGGTCGGATAAATAATGCCTGTCTCCATCATCTTGAGGGTAGCGGCCAGTTCGATAGAGCCGGCGGCACCGAGCGTATGCCCAATGTACCCTTTCAGACAGCTTACCGGGACATCGGCACCGAAAATTTCACGAATTGCCTCTGCCTCTTCCTGATCTCCCTGTATCGTGGCCGTGGCATGGGCATTGATATAATCAACATCAGACGCCGTTACCCCGGAATCACCGAGCGCCTGTTGTATGCAGGTAATCATTGACTCCTTGTTTGACTGGCTTACATGAACACCACTTGCTGTTGTACTGAACCCGGTTATCTCGGCATAAATCGTAGCATTTCGCTTGACAGCCCTTTCATACTCTTCCAGAACCAGGATGCCGCTGCCTTCTCCGCACACCAGGCCATCCCTGTCCCTGTCAAAGGGGCGGGGCGTTTTTTGAGGATTGTCGTTGTATTTGGTAGAGGTTGCAAAAAGGATATCAAATGACCCGGTTACCGTAGGATGCAGCTCCTCGGCGCCTCCGCAAAGAAGGATATCCTGACGTCCCAGACGGATCATGTCATATCCGGCGCCGATAGCGTGCAATGCTGATGCGCAGGCGGCTGAAGCAGCCATGACCGTTCCGGTCAGTCCAAGATACTGGGCAACGTTAACCGTTGCGGTATGCGACATGCACTGGAAGAACATCGTGGAATTCAGTTTGCTCAAATCCCGGTCCGGAAGCATCGTCTCGAAGACATCATTGATGCTCTTCGCACTGCCCATGGTTGACCCGATTACGCAGCCGACCCGCCACAGGTCCTCGTCAGCAAGGGTAATGCCGGCATCGCTAAGCGCTTCGTCGGCAGCCTGTGCGGCAAAGATGCTCATACGCCCCATGGAGCGTCTCTTCTGTCGCGGAATACGCATTTCACCCTGCATTTCCACAGGGGCGGCAACCAGACTTTGCAGGCCATTGTACTGATCCCACCCTTCCATGAATTGAACGGCGCTGCGCCCCTCTTCAATCCCTTTCATGAGTGCCGGCACTCCGTTGCCAAAGGGAGAGACAACACCTATTCCGGTTATTACGACTCGTTTTAATGACATAGTGACCCGTCCAGAAGCCTTCCGTAGTTTTCTTTTCCAACAATTGCCCGGCCGACAATGAGCGAAGACATCATGGCGCCGATAATTCCGGGCAGGAGCGAGCTCTGACCCGCTGCAAAAAGGTTGTGCAAAGGAAGTTTCCCAATAAGATTGAACTGACCCATTTTCTGTTTGACACCATAGGCGCTGCCGTCCGGACTGCAGAGGTAGTCCTTGAAGGTAAGCATTGAGCCTGCATCCAGGAAATCCAGGGTGTCACGGAATTCAGGAAGGACACTGAACAGGTGTTCCTTGATTGCCTCCACCCGGGAATGCTTGTATTCCAGATATGCTTCAGGCCGGCTCCCCCTCCTGGAATCAGTCCACCTAGCAACCTGGTCGGCAAACGATGGTTCAACGATACAGATGCCTTTCTCTTTGCTGCCGATACCAAGATTGGGAGACTTTACCACAACCAGGGCCGGCGCACCTTTGTAGGCGGGATCCAACAGATTATTCACATCGGCATCCGGAAAGATCGACAGTATTGACGCATCAGGATTCGGATCACTGGTGCCCGGTTTGAATGTGGCAAAAGCCGAAAAAAGGCCAAGAGAGGATTCGAAAGATGAGATCCTGTTGGCAAATGCTTTGCTGTAATTCTTATCCGGCAGGAGTCCCAGAATCTCCTTGGGATGGATCGTAAAGGTACAGGCATCGGCCGCAACCTCTTCGCCGCTGTTCAGGATAAAGCGCCCCACCTTGCTGTCTTGAATATCCGCCAGTTCAGTAATGTATGTGCTGCAACGGATATCGACGCCATACTGTCCCAACTTTTCACGAAAAGCCCTTACAAAGGCATCGCCGCCGTCTTTGACAAAGGCGATGGATTCGTAGAAGCTGAGGACCATCCTGCTGTGGTTGGCGAATGATATTTCGGCAGGTTGAACACCATAACACATTGCGTACCCGGAAAACAGGCCTCTTAGAAGCTCATTTGAGGTGATCCCCTTCAATACTGTATCGAGCGAAACATAATCCTCTTCCAGATTGGGGGGACCGATCACGTTTTCCCGCAGATTAAGTGAAGGGGTTCGGGCACAGACCGACTGGACCATTTCAAAATACTTGTCAATAGCCTGCGCTTCAGCGGGAAAATAACCCTTGAAAGTTTTTTTGATTGATTCTATCCCGCTCGGATGTTCGAAACTCCTGCCATGCGACTCAAAGATAAATTGATTCTGGGATGAATCGGGCAGGAAGATCGGCTCAATGGCATCTTTCAGATCAAGCAGCGTCAGGATATCGGAAAGAATTCCCCCCTCGTGAAACCCGCCGGTAAAATGGAAGCCGGTATCAAAAGGGATGCCTCTTCTGGTAAAACGGGAAAGGGAACCACCGATAATTGGACTTTTTTCGATCAACAGAACTTTATATCCGCTCATGGAGAGCAAAAGCGACATCGTCAAACCGCTGATGCCGCTTCCTACTACAATGTGATCATATTTTTTCATTATAAACAGCCGACTCCTCAACCTGATAAACAGAAATATCTTTAATATCAGAATGTTATAGACTACATTGCCAGGCCGCCATTAATGCCGATTACTTGACCATGGATATACATATGCTCTTCGGTACAAAGGAAATTAACTACCGAGGCAACATCTTCCACATTGCCGACACGATTGAGCGGAATCATGGGGAGAACCAGCTCCTTGGGTATTTCCGTGGTCATTTCCGTTTCAATGAAACCTGGGGCAACCACATTCACCAGAATCTTTTTCTTGCCGACCTCGCGTGCCAGGGCTTTTGCCGCGCCGATCAAACCGGCCTTGGAAGCGGAGTAATTAACCTGGCCCGCCTGCCCGATCTGCCCTGACGTCGATGAGATAACGACGATTCGTCCTTTTTTCGCCTTCAGCATGGAAAAGACAACGGCACGGGTTACGTTAAAAAAACCGTCCAGATTGGTAGATATTACCGAACTCCATTCTTCCTTGGTCATCCACATCAACAGATTGTCGCGGGCAATACCGGAATTATAGACCAGGACATCAGGTGATACCGTTTCCAACCGGGCGCCTAACGCAGCTTCTGTCTCTTCGAAACTGGAGACATCGAAAGGAATAAGTTCACAGCTGCTGCCACAAGCCTCTATATCTGATTTAACGGCATTTGCCGCCTCATGGTTGCCTTTGTATGTCAACCAGATTGCAAAACCCGATTTTGCCAGCCTGAGAGCAATTGCACGACCTATCCCGCGACTCCCTCCGATTATTAATGCAATTTTCATAATTTGCGCCTGTCCCAATATCAATTTACCGATTTGCTATTAATGTATCTAAATAAATTAAAAACCAATGTAGAAGAAAAGAACGTTATAAATTTAAGAACATTACACTATCGATTTTTCACTGTCAAGCAGGATGGCATTTGAGTCAAACGACGGAAAATAATGAGATAATTACAATTCTGACAAGTTATCCAATGTCCCGCGCCAATAACAATAGACTAAAAATATTTCTGCATGTATGTTGCCCGCGTTATCTGTAACTAGTTTTTCAACCTGGAAAAACAGTTGACTCACACGGAGGCACGGAGAAAACCAGTATTTAAAGCTTGATGCAATCCTGATTTGTTTTTGGCATGAGGTGCTTTGATGGTCGAGATGGACGGTCAGATTCCTGGAAAATGCGACGTTGTTGTAATCGGAGCCGGGGCAGGCGGATTGACGGCTGCGGGCCTGCTGGCAAAAGCCGGACTGAAAACCGTGGTGTTCGAATCCGAAACGCAGGTAGGCGGTTATCTGGCCGGGTTTCAGCGCAGCGGCTTTCACTTCAACACCTCTATCGAGTGGCTCAACCAGTGTGCCCCTGGTGGATTTGTCTATAACATCTTCAGCCATATCGGTGACGGATTTCCCGAATGCCCGCAGATGCGAAACATCCGCCGCTTCAAGAGTGATTCCTTTGATTACCTGCTCAATTCCAATCCTGAAGAGTTGCGCGATTCACTGATTCGTGACTTCCCCGGCGATGAAAGCGGCATCCGGGCCTTCTTCCGCGATGCCGGACGTCTCGGGGATCAGTTGCGGCTGCTTGATCTGAAGACCTTAGGATTCGAGACCATGGCCTGGCATGAGAAGCTGCGAAATGCACTGGAGATGTTCTTCTGGTCACTGCCGATCATCCGTTATGTGCGCACTCCCATAGAAAAGGGGCTGCGCCGCTATTTCAGTTGCGGGGCACAGAACATCTTCAACAGTCACGAATCGCTGATGTCGGTCATGGTCTCCATCGCCTGGGCATCCTCCGGCAACATCCAGTCCCCCCCTCTCGGCGGAAGCAGGGCTCTCGCCCAGTGGCTCCATGATCGGATTATTTCTTCCGGATCGACGGTTGTGCTCAACCAAAGGGTCCAGCGGGTGCTGCTTGATGACCGGCAGCAGGCCTGCGGGGTAGTGCTGGCCAACGGACTCCAGGTCAAGGCCCGCTTCGTCATCGCTGCCTGCGATCTGCAGACCCTGTACGAAAAGATGCTCCCGGCCGGGATTATTTCCAAGCGCCTGCTCAACGGGTTGCGTAACGCAGATCTGTATCATTCCTATTTCAGCATTTTTCTCGGTCTTGCATGCAGCCCGGCCACCCTGGGTTTTGGTGAAGAGAACCTTCATCTTACCCGCTCCGATGTGACTCGGGCCGAGCAAAGCGGCGGTGATCCACGACTCACCCTGATAACCGTCAATGCGCCCTCTTTGCGCGATCCCTCCCTGGCCCCCCCTGGCAAGGGAACGCTGACCATCCATTGCCCGGCCTATCTTGACAGCGCCGAGCAGTGGCACACCGGTGCCGGACTGGAGCGGGGAGAAGCGTACCGACTCTACAAGGAGGCCTTTGCCAACATCCTCCTTGACCGTGTCGAGGCCTGCGTGGCCCCCGGGCTCCGGCAACATATCGAAGTGATGGAGATTGCCACCCCGGTGACCTACTGGCGCTATACCGGCAACACCAAAGGATCCATTTCCGGCGCCAAACCGACCGGCAGGAATATCCGCGCCAGGATCGCCCATTACCAGACTCCGGTCAGAAACCTGCTGGTCGGAGGACATTGCGGCGAATATGGCGGCGGTGTGCCAATGGCGGTCAAGGCAGGGACAAACGCCAGTCTCATCGTCATGAAGGCGCTGGCGCCGTCAGCATATATACAACTCAGGGATATCCTAAACGGTACTGTCAGTTAGCGATTTTATTGGGGGAATTGATAAACCGGCTGATATCTGTGGAGGCGTTCAAGAGGGCATTATTTTCGGCCAGCATGTTGGTATCCGGCTCTTGGTGAAGATCAAGCCACTGTGATATCCGGGCCTGAACCTCCGGATCTTTTTTCAGTTCGGCGTGGTCGGCATAAAAGATGGCAAAGTCTTTCAGATTTTGATCGGGAATATCCAGGGCACTGTCAAGATCCACCACGCCGTCATTTTCATTGCGCAGAAACCAGACATCCTGCCCTTTGTTCCCTGCAATCACGAATATTGGTAAATCCTTCGGGAAGCTGTTGGAAAAATAATTGTTGGGAGGAACAAACTTGTACCCTCCAATAGGTGAACCCACCAATATAAGCTTTTTCACATGGAGTTCGGGATGATCCTTTAAAAGCCACTGCGCAACCGTTCCCCCATGAGAAAAGGATACGAAGATCAGATCCTCACCGGCCAACCTGTTTTTCTTGATGTATTTAAAGATCAGATCGGCGCAATGCCACGGCCTGACAAGTTCCGAGGTAGCCTCAGGCAGCAGGTATTTCACTTTTCTTGATTCCGGAACAGAACTGGAGAAGGACTCCATCTGCGTATCCGTCATTCCCCAGCCGCCAATAAAAAATACCATTGTTTTGCAATTTCCTGTTGATGGGAGTCCGGAAAAAAGCATGGCAATCATCGCCAGTATGAACAAGGTTCTTTTCATGGTTGTATTATAACCGGCTTTAGAGAAATGATTGCGAGAGATCGTTGTGATATTCATTTAATTGAAGTAGGAAAGGCCGATAAGGAACTTGCTTGAATTAAGCGGTTCGTTCGGTGACGAAGTATTAAGGTTGGAGATGTGATGAAAACGATATTCACCGTTAACCGCGATATTTTTCTTGATAAAATGCTGAATACCGCCACCGATCTGGTAGGTGCCGTTGAGCCGGCTTCCCATGGTAGGCAGCCCCAGGTCAACATAAAGAACCCCTCCTCCAGCATACAGAAATGGGGTAAACAGATCTGATCCCGTGAACTTCCAGCTGCCCAGTATGGTTCCTCCGACCATGGAGCGACCGTCATGGTCAACTGCAAGATGGTACGGCAACTCCAAAAGCACTTCATGACGCCCCTGGTACCAATGCCCTTTACCCAATTCATTGGATAGAAAGTGACCATACCTGAGGATCAAGTCGAATGTCTGCACCTGAGTCCGGGTTTCGCCATACCCCCTGTGGGTTATGCCATAACCGCTGAGCAGGGCGAATTCACTTGATGAGGTTGTAACAACATCGTTTTCAGCAGCGAAGACAACAGATGACATCATGAGAAGCATGAAGCAAACGATGATTCTAGGTATTTCCATTTATATAACCGTTACCCCACGCAGCTGTCAAAAACCACATCTATAATCCCGAAATGATCGATTTAAGGACGAAAATTTATCACCCATCCTGTCATCAGTCAAGGCAATTTCGGCCAGGATAAAATCGGCATGGTCTGCAATTAGAGGTGTAAAAGCATTCTTTTCTGCATTATAGTGGACCTTGACTAGTTTAACCTTAAAAAAGCAATTAACCGCCGATGAACGCCGATACACGCAGATAGGTCAAAGGCTTGTAAAGATATTCGGCTAACCAAAAAGGTGAACTGCATTTTTATAATATCTCTTTGTTTTTTCGGCGTTATTCGGCGTGTTCGGCGGTTCAACTGACGTTTATAGGTTTAATAATTACCATCATCGAGGATCTTATACATTGAACCCCAAAAAGAAAGTACTACTCGTCCACCCCCTGGGTGAAAACTGGGTTCCTGGCGCACAAAATGTCGCCCGGGTCGTAAATATCATGGCGCCTCTCGGCCTCCTTTCGCTGGCAGCCTGGCTCGACAAGTACGGTCATCTGACAAAGGTACACGATTGTTATGCCTTTCCCGGAGATGACGACAAGATCTATTCTTATCTAAAAGAAGAACAACCCGATTTCGTAGGCTTCTCGACAACAACCTCCAGTTTTATTGACGCTGTCCGTCTGGCAACTACAGCAAAAGAGATATTGCCATCGGTGAAAGTAGTATTTGGCGGCGTCCATATATCGGCATTGCGTGACCAACTGCTGAGGGATTTTCCGATCATCGATTATGGGGTTGTCGGTGAAGGAGAAGAGATATTCCGGGAACTGATCGAATCAGGCGGGAACGGCCTGCAGGACATTGCCGGCCTCATCTTTCGCGAGCAGGACAACGTAATCTTTAACGGCTTTCGCAAAAACCTGATCGACATGGACACGCTGCCCTTCCCTGCCTATGAGAAGTTACAGGGGTTTCCCGACAGCTACTGTCTGCCGATTTTCAGTTATCCAAAGGCCCCCAACACCACCGTCATCACAAGCAGGGGTTGCCCCTACACCTGCTCATATTGCGATCGTTCGGTCTTCCAGCGCTCATATCGATATAATTCGCCTGAATATATGATGAAATATCTTACGTATCTCCAGCAGCGCTTCAACATCAAGCATGTGAATATCTATGACGACACCTTCACCCTGCATCGACAGCGGGTAATTGAATTCTGCGAACTCAAGATACAGTCCGGCTTGAAGATGACCTTCAATTGCGCTGCCCGTACCGAGCAGCTCGATACAGCCATGCTTGATCTACTGAAAAAGGCCGGTTGCTGGATGATTAGTATCGGCATCGAAACAGGCGACCCTGAACTGCTGAAAAAACATCGCTCATATTTACCGTACAAGGAGATGGCCAACCCGCTGGAAAATATCCGCGAGACCGTCCATCTCATCAAGAAAGCAGGCATCCGCGTCAAGGGCTTGTTCATGCTGGGCCTGCCTGGTGAAACAGAGGAAAGCATCAATAAAAGCATGGAGTACGTATATAGCCTGCCGCTCGATGAATTCAATCTATCAAAGCTGACCCCCTTCCCCGGCGCACCCATGTACAGCGATATACAGGAGTACGGCACATTTGATGAGAATTGGGGCCTCATGAATGCGGCCAATTTCACCTTTATACCGACAGGGTTTACCAAAGAGATGTTGGAAGAAAGGCATCTCGAATTTTATCGCAGATATTTTTCCCGACCGAAGGTGTTGCTGAAGTATGTAACCATGATGTGGAAATCGCCCGACAGCTGGCGGCGTTTTTTGAAGGATTTGCCGACGTTTTTGAGTTTTACGAAGAAAACTAAATAATAAGGTGATTGGACAGGCCAGAAGCAGAATCAGTTAGAAGCGGACGGCAATAGTTCTCGTGCATTGCAGATGACGATGAAGAAAGAATCGTTATCATTGGCAATTAATCCTGCTCGCCACATCACGAAAGAAGTCATTAGACCATATTGCAAGCATCTGTTGATCCTTAACAAACGGCATCACATCTTTGCGGGCCTGATTCACATCGAGTCTGTCTATTGCCTCGAACAGTAAATCGGTAAAGGCTGCCGGTAAAAGCCGCTGTTCGCCTTTCCAGTGGCCGGTCTGTCGCATACGCTGCTCAAGATGGGCAAGGTTTATCTGTGGATGGTTAGCAGCATACCAAACAAAATCATACCAGTCCCGCCCCTTGACCCGGTTTTTCCACTTGCGGAAAAGAAGTGCATGCATCTTGCCGGCAAACAGGTCCGGAAGTGAATAACTCCGAACAGCAAATGGAATTGGCTGCAGCAGATAACGTGTCTGGGTAGTAAAACCAGGCGGCGGGTCAGTGTCCACCTCAATCTTTACCTTCAGCACCTGGCCATTGGCTATCTGGCCGGCAAACTCTTCGCCCCCCTCTATAACCAGGAGTTCGTTACGGGTGTTTGCCTTGAGAAAGGCAGACTGAACCGCCGACGCCTCTGTCTTGTTGACCATCTCCACCCGGACATTGAAACCGAATGCCAGAAGTTCCTTCTCAAGTGATGCCGTGTATCGAGACAGATGAAAATCGGGTGAAGGCTCCAGCAACGAAAAGTCCAGATCCTCGGAGAATCGGTCAAGCCCGTAGAGGATGCGCAGAGCAGTGCCACCGTAGAACGCGGCGTGCTCGAAAAACTTGGCGCGCCAGAGTCCGAGCAGCGCTGCCTCCTGAATGATCTCCCTCAGCGCCCTTACCGATTCGTCGATGCTCTTCGGTTCATACTTGGCAAGCATGCGGGCTACAGCCTCATGCATCATCTCACTCCTTTACTCTGGCGTTTGACCAGTTGGGCCAGCAGCTTCACTCTGCGGGAACGGTAGAGCCGGGCGATTTCCTCAAGCCGGACTGGATCGAGAACACGGAGATCGGCCGGATCGACACGGAGATCGTCAAACAGATAGTCGTGCAACTCTTTCTGGGTTGAAATGCCGGCACCACGATCGGAGACAATCAGGTCAGCCAGAGCCTTTTCCGGAATGGCCATAAGAAAGGAGCGGCCATCATCAAGCTCCGTCCGGTCCATTCCGGTGCGAAATGCTTCCATTGTTATCATTCGGTACGAAAAAGTACCGACCGGTGTATCAAAGGTTCGCGAGCGGCCGCAGGTGACAGATGTTACCGATTCCACCCGTTCCGGAGTGAGGCCGTGATAGTGCAACGCATATTCGAGGGACACATAGGACGGACCGTAAATGAGGTTGGCAAGCAGCTCCCGGCAATATGGCCTTCGGCGCATCGACTCTCCTAGGATATAAAGTCCCTTCTTGACCCGAACGATATCCCCTTTGGCCAACATTGCGGATATTTTCATTCGTGGCCGCGCATACCCATGAACGGAGTCCAGCAGGGTCTGGTAGTCAAACTCCTCGTATGGGATGCTATTGAGCAACAGGGTGTTCGTCATGATCACCATCTCCCGAGTGATGGCAATAATATAGCAACAATCAACATAGTATGTCCATTATAAATAGACATA
The DNA here is from genome assembly GCA_041738275.1 of Geobacterales bacterium. Classification (GTDB taxonomy): domain Bacteria; phylum Desulfobacterota; class Desulfuromonadia; order Geobacterales; family Pseudopelobacteraceae; genus JACPFJ01. The sequence goes on along the minus strand of JBGSQD010000143.1, from coordinate 3,975 downwards.
CTATGTTGATAAATGGGATAATTTCCCAAGACAATGAACAACGATGCTGTACTTGTTTTATCAGGATCAGGCAGGAATATTCAGGATTAAGGCTTTTGAAGTTAAACATTAAAAAACAGTTAACCGCCGATGAACGCAGAATGACGCCGAGAAAACTAGAAACAGAAACTTAAAGAGGTTGGTTATTACCCCCCCAAAAAACAGTTTTTGACTTACTCCGCCTTTATCGGCGTGCATCGGCGTGTTCGGCGGTTCAACTGCCGTTTATGGGTTAAATCATGCAGATGCATATTGATAAAACTGCCGTTATTGGGGACGCTAGGTTTCCTGAGTTACGCTTGAATATCTGTTCCCGCCGGAATGTGATGCCCTCACAAGATCCCCGGATTCATCTTTCAATGCTGTATCAATAATAAAATCGCAGACATCCTCAACAAAATAAGCTCCATATCTTGTCAGACTTATTGAGGCGGTATCCTGGTTGATGCACCCGTATTCGTTGAGTTTTGCAAGGAGGGGACCAAACACCTCAAAGGCATCTTCACTGTACGTGCCATGGAACTGCTTGATATCAAGTCCGCTCTTAAGCTGCAGGCCCAGGATAAGTGACCGGTACATCCGCTCTCTTTTGGAAAGAGGAATATACCTGCCGATCGGCAGAACCCCTTTGCTTATCATTCGATTATAGGTGGACAAATCCTCATGTTTATCGTAGCAGATCGACTTGGTGTAGGACCTTGAGCGCGAACCAAAGGCAATAATGGGCATCTCTTTCAACCAATGGTAGCGGTATCCCCACTGCGAGTCATCGCTGAAGCGGCCGTTTTGCTCATAACCATGATTTTCCATCCACTCCTGCGTAATGTAAACCATTTCAAAGAGGGTATCATCCTCAACGATAAGGTCCGGCCTAGTCCTGTACAACTCGACAACGAGCGGATTGACAATTTCGTGCCTGATGTATTCAACCGCATTCGGGCGAATACCTTCCAGAATTTCCAGATCCTTTCTGACACTCGCGATAGTCTGGCCGGGAAGCCCGGTCATCATGTCGATATTGATTGCTAGGCCATGTTTCTGTGCGGTCGTGACGACCTGTTGTATCTGGGCCGGGGTATTACTCCTGTTGCAATGGATAAGAATATCCGGATCAAAGGTTTGGCAGCCGATACTGATTCTGGTGATGCCGATCTCTGCAAGTCCTGCAATCCTTTTTTCATTGCTGAGCGTTAACGGGTGGGCTTCTGATGTAATGTTACAATTTTCCGACAATTCAATGGATGATTTAATTGTGTCGATGATGCGTTTGAGATCACTGTTCGAAAAAGAGGTCGGCGTCCCACCCCCGAAATAGATGCATTTAGCACTCTTGCCATCAAAAAAACCGTATTCTGAAAAGAGCTTGATCTCTTGCAGCAAATGCTCCAGATACTCCTGCTGGATTTCCTTATCAACCTTGAGAGGAAATGAATTACAGAACAGGCACTCGGAAAAGCAGAACGGCAAATGGAAATACAGCAGAATTTCTTCTTCCTTGATATTTTCTTTCAGCGTCTCAACAAAAGAATCGACCTGTGAGGGGGCCAGCATCTGAAAATGATGGGGTACAAACAAATCCGGCTGGTTTTTGGTATAATTGGATGAACCGTAGAATAATTCTTTTCTGATTTTGCTCAGGGATGCAGTCATTTCCATATCTAAGGATTCCTGTCAGTTCGTCGCTATCTAGTATTGGGGTTGATATTGTGCTATACTTAGAAACATCTTTGGCGTGATTTTTGATTGTATGTCTGAAAGGTTTTTCTGTCAATCAGCATGTTGTTTAAGGTCTGCGACATTTTGCAGATAATATTGACATAACTTTCTTTTATCCTCAAAAAAGCTGTTAACCGCCGATGAACGCCGATACACGCCGATAAATCAAAGGCTTGTAAAGACATTCGGCTAACCTGGTGAACAGCATTTATTAATATCTCATGGTTTTTTCGGCGTTATTCGGCGTGTTCGGCGGTTTAACTGCCTTTTATAGGTTTATTCAGTCAGTGGATGAGACGCAAATCTCATATTGAGACGATTTTCTTGGTCCTTCTCAGCTCCCTAACAGTTACCAGATATAATATCAGATAGATAAAACATTGTGTGATTTGGCATGGCATCTGCATTGTAAACTTTAGAACTCAATAAACCTATTGGACCTATTTACTCTTGTTATTTCCAGCAGCAATCACTACGTTGTATTAAAAAACTAAAAACAGAATCTCATGCCATGAAAGGAGAACATCATGAAAAAATGGAAACCAAGCTTCAAAGGCCCCCTGTCAAACAGATTTATTTCATCAACTTCCAACCTTGTAAAGATCGTGATGATGACAGTACTGATGTTAATGGTCGGCGGTCTGGCCAGCGCAGCCAACCCCAACCCCACCCCCATGTCACCGGAATTGGCCGCAAAGAGGGAGATGATCCGCAAGCAGCAGGCACAACGCATCACGCCTGATAAGCGAAAAAAAGCGATAGATGCACTCAAGGCGGAAAGACTTAAGGTATACAAAGCAAAACAACTCGTAAATAAGTCGAAGCCATAAAATGACAACAAATAGCCCGACATATCGTTACAGGGGAGGAATTATGAATACTCGAAGGAAAAACGACATCTGGAGATTCGGGCTGATGCTCGTTCTTCTCTGCATCTGGAGCATGCCGCATCTGGCCGGCGCAGCTCCGTTGGCGCAGATTCCGACCGGACCGCTTGATGCCTACAATGGTACTCCTGATTACTACACAACAGCCAACTGGGCGAACAGTCCGCCGATGGCCAAATTCGTTGATGCCCTTCCCGGTCTCGGGAGCGCCAAGGCCAATCTTCTGGGGCAATATCTTACCGTTGCCAAACCAGACACAATAACCTATCCCGGTACGGACTATTATGAAATAGAACTGGTAGAGTTCAGGCAGCGGATGCACTCGGACCTCCCCGCCACCACCGGACCCACCACCGGAGCCACCACCGGAACCCTGTCGCGCGGCTATGTGCAGGTAAACAACGGCACCAATGTCGCGCCGGGCACACTGCCCAGCCAGGGAATTTGCGGCACCATAGGATCTCCGGTCGCCTGCGTCAACAATGTTACGCCCGACCCGGTCAAATACCTGGGACCGACGATTGTTTCCGAAAGAGATCGCCCGGTACGCATCAAATTCACCAACAGGCTTCCTTCCGGAACAGCCGGCGACCTCTTCATTCCGGTTGACACTTCAGTCATGGGCTCCGGCACCGGGCCGGCAATCCTCAACGGAGGGCGTGGTGAAGGCCTCCCCTGCGACAACACCCCGCTCAACAATTCCAATGGCTGCTCCAGCTACCCCCAGAACCGCGCAGCCGTCCATCTTCACGGCGGCCGTACCCCCTGGATCAGCGACGGCACCCCTCACCAGTGGGTCACTCCGGTAGAGGAGATCACGCCTTTCACCAAAGGCGTCAGCTTTCAGAATGTCCCGGACATGCCCGACCCGGGTGATGGTTCGATGACCTACTATTACACCAACCAGCAGAGTGCCAGGTTGATGTTCTACCATGACCATGCCTTTGGCATCACCCGCCTGAACGTTTATATCGGCGAAGCCGCAGGCTACCTGATCACCGACAAGTATGAGCAGGACCTGGTTACCCGAGGTCTGGTCCCGCCTGACCAGATTCCGCTGATCATCCAGGACAAAACCTTCGTCGATGCGTCCGAAATCCGCAAATATGATCCGCTCTGGAACTGGGGCAGCGGCACTCCTGACGGTAACGGGGTCCGGCCACCAATAGAAGGCGATCTCTGGCTGCCTCATGTCTACATGCCAGCCCAGAACACCCTTGCCGGCTTCGGCGGCGTCAATCCATTCGGCCGCTGGATGTACGGCCCCTGGTTCTACCCGGCTACTGCCGTGGAAATAGGTCCGAAACCAAACCCGTATTACGACCCGAATTGC
>JBGSQD010000325.1:0-17192 GCA_041738275.1 Geobacterales bacterium | reverse complement strand
TCAGGCAGGTCAAAGGAAAACATGTCGGTCGCGGCTTCAGCAGCAGCTTCCGGTACCTGGCTGCTGGCGGCGGTTTCAGCCATTAAGGCCGCAGCCATGGAAGCACGAGCCTCTTGAGGAAGCACAATTTCCTTGAGTCCGTAGGTTACTTTGTAGCCGGACAGGTCATTGGCGCACTTTTTACATGCATCATGATATTCAAAACTGTTGTATCCGCACTTGGGGCATTTCATCGGCGGCTCCTTTTAGTACCTGAAAAAATATAACCTCAGCTTACATATCATCCCATATATACTGCAAAATTGCGGTAATAGCAATAGAGACAGTCTCTGTTCTCAGGATTCTGCTGCCCAGAGAAATCGGCTGAAATCCGTGTCGGGAAAAGTGTCGCACCTCCAAAGGGTCAAATCCCCCCTCTGGTCCGATGGCCACTATAATGGATGCAGGCCGGCCAGTATCAGCCAGGGTGCCTTTGAGGTTTCGCTCATGTTCACCTTCCCAGAGGAGCAAGCGCAGGTCATGTTCGGAGGAGTCGGCTGCTTCCACTGCTGACGGAAACCAGGACACAGCCGGGATGGTGCGTCTGCCGCACTGGCGGGCAGCTTCTGCGGTGATCCGGTTCCATCGTTCCAGTTTGCCGGCACGTTGATCTTCGCGCACCCGCACTATCGAGCGACGCCCGCCAAATAACCGGAAGTCGTGGGCACCCAGTTCGGTCCCTTTTTGCAGGATCAGATCGATCTTGTCTCCCTTGGGGATGGCCTGACAAATGGTGATCCGGGTTTTGTCCGCATCCAGGTCGGGTGCTTTCACTGATACGGAGATCTTTACGGCCACCCATTCCTTGTCTACCTGGTTGATTTCCCCCTGGTGTTCAATACCTTTCTCATCCACCAGGGTTACCCCATCGCCGGTGCTCAGGCGCAGTACCCGCACTATATGGTTAAAGAGGTCACCATCGAAGGAGGCATAGCCGTCACGGATGCACCGTGAGTTGATCATGAAACGCCGACCGCTCATTGGCCGCTGCCTTTCCGGTAAAGGAGCGCCACCCATTCTCCCTCGTGGTGCGTTTCCAGGTAGTTCAGAGGGTAAGGTGCAAAGCCGTTACGCACCAGGGACTCTTTTTCGGCAAGAATGCCGGACAGAACCAGTTTTCCCCCCGGAGCCAGGCGCTCAGCCAGGTGCGGGGCCAGCCGAACCAGTTCTTCGGCCAGGATGTTAGCCAGGATGACATCGAAGCTGCCGGTCATTGATTCCAGTGGGGTGGTGCTGAACTCAACCTGTTCTGCCAGGCCGTTGGCGGCCAGATTCTCTTGGGCAACCTCAACCGCCTGGGGGTCGATATCCACGGCGCAGACACGTCCGGCGCCCAGTTGAATCGCTGCCATGGCCAGGATGCCGGAACCGGTGCCCAGATCCAGGACTGAAGGTGAAAGGAGCGTCGGCATCTCATCTATGATGCGTTCCAGTATCTCCAGGCAAAGCCGGGTAGTCTCATGTCCACCGGTACCAAAGGCCATGCCGGGATCCAGATTCAGTACGATGTCATCCGGACAAGGCTGTGCCTCTTCCCACGACGGTACGATCAGCAGCCTCCGCCCGACCCGCAACGGTTTGAAATTGGCCTTCCAGTTATTGCTCCAGTCTTCGCTGCGAACAGTCGAGACTGTCGGTTTTGAAAACACGTAGCCTGGATGCTGATCCGCCAGATTATTCAGATATAGGGAGATCTCTGCTACCAGGGTGTCGATGTCTTCAGTGTCGGAAAAATAGGCCCTGACCGTCATGACCGGAGAATGGACGATCTCGACGTGAGAGAAGGCATCCACATTCAGGTTTTCCACGCAGACGCCGCTGCCAGATAGATCTGCAAGGTATTCCGCAACAATGTCGGTGATGTCAGCTGGGACATCACAGGCTATCTCCAGCCAGTAATCGTTCATTAATGATCGCCTGTAAATGTTATTTGCTCAGAAGTTCAAGACGTTAGCAAAATAGTTACAGGTTGGCAACAAAAATACTTGACAAAATATCAATGCTGCGGTCTAATTTTAATTAGAATGTTTGCACTGTAACTTAATGAAGCCGGGAAAGATGGCATTTTTACCATGAAAACTATTTATGTTCTCTCCGACTCGACGGGTGAAACCGCCGAACGTGTTATCAGGGCGGCTCTCTCCCAATTTTATGATGAAGATGTGCGGGTACAGAGGCTTTTCCAGATACGTACGCAGGCCGATGTGCAGCAGGCCATGTCGGTGGCGGTTCATGATCCCGGCATGGTCGTATACACACTGGTCGATCCCCATCTTTCCGAAGTAGTTGAACGGGTGGCAGAAGAACATGCCCTGATTGCCGTGGATCTGTTGAGTTCTCTGATATACACACTTTCTCGCTATTTGGGTGCGCCATCGCGAGAAAAGCCCGGACTGCTGCAACGTATCGACACGGATTACTACAAACGGATGGAGGCGGTAAACTTTACGGTCAAGCATGATGATGGCCAGGAAACCCGTTATCTGCACAAGGCTGACCTGGTTCTGGTAGGGGTATCACGATCTTCCAAGACCCCGCTCTCCATGTATCTGGCCCACAAGGGATACAAGGTGGCTAATGTTCCGCTGGTCAGGGGTATTGAGCCCCCGGAGGAACTGTTCCAGATCGATCAAAGCAAAATCGTGGGACTTACTATTGATACCAGGAGGCTGGTAGAGATCCGCACCTCGCGGCTGATTAACATGCGACAGAGCCCGAGAGGAAGCTACGCCGACTATCAGCAGGTGGAAGACGAAATTGCGTATTCCCGGCAGCTGTACCGGCAGCATCCTGAGTGGATGGTAATAGACATAACCAATAAATCTGTGGAGGAGGCATCCTCGGAGATCATGAGACGTTTTAATGCCAACATCAGTTACTGAACGGCGTATATCAAAATATTATTAAAAGGAGAACGAACGATGAAAATTTTAGTAGTCGAAGATGAGAAGAAGGTTGCAGGCTTTATCAAGCGCGGTCTGGAAGAGGATAACTATGAAGTTACTGTCACCCATGACGGAGCTGAAGGTTTCAAGCAGGCGCTGGAAAATGATTTCAGCCTGGTGGTTCTGGATGTCATGCTCCCCAAGATGGACGGATTGACGGTTATCAAGGAACTCCGAGCAGCTGGCAAAAGGACCCCGGTGCTCATGCTTACCGCCCGCGACACCACTGATGATATCGTTTCCGGCCTGGAGGCCGGCTCGGATGACTATCTGACCAAGCCGTTCGCCTTTGCCGAATTGCTGGCACGTGTCAGAGCCCTGCTGCGCAGAGGCGAGCAGGACCGAGGCGCCGAGATCACTTTTGCCGATCTGCGGCTTGATCCTGTAAGCCACAAGGTTTGGCGCAGCGACAAGGAGATCGATCTTACCGCCAAGGAGTACGGCCTGCTCGAGTATATGATGCGTAACCCCAATACGGTATTATCCCGCGCCATGATTGCCGAGCATGTCTGGGACTATGCCTTTGACAGTTTCACCAACATTATCGATGTGTATGTCAATTACCTGCGTAAAAAAGTGGACAAAGAGCATCCCACCAAGCTGATTCATACGGTGCGCGGACAGGGATACATCCTTCGGGAGGCGTAGCGAGGGGTTGATTTTTTTGGTGTGATTGATTATCTTATAGTCTGGAAACGATCAGGGGCGGTGTCGTGACTTTTGCGATCCCGCCCCTGTCAGTTCAATCAATCTTCAGAAAAATCAGGGAGGTCAGATTATGTCTAAATTAATTGTTTCAGCAGTTCGTTTTCTGGTCATGGGGATTGCTTGCGCATTGCTGCTGCCGAACATGTCGGTTGCCAAGCCGATCAGTCCCGATTTTGTCGAATTAGCCAAGCGGCTCAATCCCACGGTTGTCAACATACGCACTGCCAAGAATATCAAGCCAAAGCAGCGTTTCCGGCGTCCGCATCAACAGAACCCTTTCGGCGACAATTTTTTTGACGATTTCTTCAACCGTTATTTCGATGAGATGCCGCAGCAGCGCCCGAGGCGCGAACAGAGCCTGGGTACCGGCTTCATCATCAGCGAAGACGGATATATTCTGACCAATAACCATGTTGTGAACGGGGCCGACGAGGTCATGGTCAAGCTTTCCGATGGTCGCGAACTGAAAGGCGAGATCAAGGGATTGGATGAAAAGGTCGATCTGGCCCTGATCAAGATCAGCAACAAGGAAAAACTCCCCTTTGCCGAATTGGGCGACAGCGATGCAATGGAGGTCGGCGAATGGGTTATGGCCATCGGCAACCCCTTCGGACTTTCGCACACCGTCACAGCAGGCATCGTCAGCGCCAAGGGGCGTGTTATCGGCAGCGGGCCCTACGATGATTATATCCAGACCGATGCCTCCATCAACCCGGGCAACTCTGGCGGACCGTTGTTTAACGCCCAGGGCAAGGTGATCGGCATCAATACCGCCATAATCTCCGGCGGCGCCGGCGGCATCGGTTTCGCCATCCCGGTCAGCATTGCCAAGACAATAGTCACCCAGCTGCGCGACTCCGGCAAGGTGACGCGGGGTTATCTCGGAGTGCGCTTCCAGCCTTTGACCGCTGACCTGGCCAAATCCTTTGGTCTTGATAACGACAAGGGTGCCTTGATCGCCAACGTTGAAAAGGATACCCCGGCGGAAAGGGCCGGACTCAGAAGCGGCGATGTCATTCTTGAATATGACGGCAAACCCATCAATGAAGGAAATGAGCTGCCCCGGTTTGTTGCCGCTACCCCGATCAACAAGAAGGTAAAATTGGTTATCTTCCGTGATGGGAAAAGGCAGGACGTTTTCCTGGTTGTTGCCAAGCTCGCGGATGGAGATTCCGAGGCAACTCCTGCCGGAAGTAACGAAGTTAACAAGATCGGTATTACTGTTGAAGAACTGAGGAAAGACCATGCAGAGCGCTTCGGCATCCGCGACCCGAAGGGATTGGTTATCACCGGTGTTACAGCGGGTTCTTCAGCGGAAGAGGCCGGCATAACGCCTGGAACCGTGATTGTCGAGATCAACGGCCAGCGCCCGGAAACCGTCAATGCGTTCACTGCCGTGGTCGGCAAACTGAAAAAGGGCGATATAGTGCGGTTGCTGCTGAAGCGTCCTGACAACAGTATGCAGTATGTGGCCATAAAGGCCGATTAAATCCATATGGGGCGGGTTTCAGACCCGCCCCTGCTGTTTTGCAATCCAATGGAGTCCCCATGTCAGCCCGTTACGTCCAGCCGCTGCGTATCCTGATTCAATTCTGTTTCTTTGGTTTCATGCTCTGGCTGGGCATCCGTTTTTACCAGTTTGTTCGCTACTTCTATTCCGGCGGCAGCACATCCTTTGTCGAACGTCCCGGGGGTATCGAAGCTTTTCTGCCCATCTCCGGGTTAATGGGTGTTGCAGCCTGGCTCAAGGGACTGGGCATCAACAGCATTCATCCTGCGGCAGTCGTTGTCTTTGTGACTGTGCTCGTGGTCTCGCTGCTGCTGCGGCGTTCCTTCTGTTCCTGGATCTGCCCGGTGGCAACCATATCGGAATGTTCCTGGAAGGGCGGTTTCAAAATTTTCAAGCGCAATATTCGCCCTCCCCGCTGGCTGGATGTCGTGTTGCGCGGCCTGAAATACCTGTTGCTGGTGTTCTTCGTTTATCAGTTGGTCATCGCCATGCCGGTTGTGGCGCTGCAGGGCTTTATCCAGTCCGATTACCACAAGGTGTCCGATGTGCGCCTGCTGGAGTTCTTCCTGCACCTTTCGCCCCTGGCGATGGGGGTGATCCTGACGCTACTGCTGCTGTCGCTGCCGTTGAAAAACCCCTTCTGCCGCTACCTTTGCCCTTATGGGGCGCTGTTGGGACTGGTGGCCATGCTTTCTCCGCTACGGGTGACACGGGACACGGATCGTTGCGTCTCCTGCGGGGTTTGCAGCCAGGTTTGTCCCACGTATATAGATGTCATGCATAAGCGTAGCGTGTTGTCGCCCGAGTGCATCGGCTGCTGGCGCTGTATCAGCCATTGCCGTTTCAACTCGGCGCTTTCCATGCGTGCCGTCAGAAGATATGCGGTGCCGGGTACCATGTTTGCCCTGCTGGTGGTCACGTTGTTCTGGAGTGGCACACTGGTCGGCAAGTGGACTGGTCATTGGAATACATCGCTGACACTAGAAGAATATGCCCGTCTCCTGGGCAAGTAATAGAAAGGAAGTACATAATTTATGGGCGTTTATGCCAACACTGTCAGCATTACCCAGTTCACCGTAACCGGCGATCTGCCGAACAGCGATCAGTTCCCCTGGTTTTCCGAAAAACTGGCCGGCCGGGGATTCCAATCCATTGAAAACTCCGCCGAGGAGGCCTCCGAGGGGTGGACCCAGGTTGACCGTCCTGATGACGCCGGTTTCGAGGCGCCTTCGGACTTCTGGCGCGACAACTACCTGGTTTTTTCCCTGCGCCGCGATCAGCGCAAAATCCCGGCGGCTCTGCTCAAGTCCCACGCTGGCCGTGAGGAGGGCGCCTTCCTGGCCCAGCATCCCAACCTGCGCCGAACCCCCAAGAACAAGCGGACCGAGATCAAGGAGCTGGTGCAACTCCGTCTGATGGCAAAATGCCTGCCGGTTCCTTCAACAGTCGATGTGGTCTGGGACCAGAAGGGTGGTATCCTGACCCTGTTCAGTCTGAGTAACAAGACCGTGGAGCGGTTCGAGGATATCTTCCGCAAGACCTTTGAGGGATTGAACACGGTAGCCATCCATCCCTTTGCCCGCGCCCGGATGCTGTTGGATGGTTCGTTGCTTGAGGGGCTTGAGAAGGCCAATCAGGCCAATTCCGATTCGGCTGTGGCGTTGATTCGCGACAACCAGTGGCTGGGGTGGGATTTCTTGCTCTGGCTGCTGCAACGCGGCCTGAATGGCGAAGGGGAGTTCGGGATTTGCCGGCCTGGCCATTTCAGCACCGGAGAGCGCTTCTCCGCCTGGATCGATGACCGCATCCAGCTCCAGGGTGGTGGTGAAGAGGGTGGTATTCAGAAGGTGTCTGTATCCGGTTCCCAGGATAGTTATCTGGAGGCGATCTCGGCGCTCAAGGGCGGCAAGAAGATCACCAGCGCCACGGTCTGCATGGAAAAGGACGAGAACATCTGGAAACTGACCCTGAAGGGGGAAACTTTCGGTTTTGCCTCGTTCAAATGTCCCCAGGTGCGCATTGAGCGGGATGCCACGGTGGATGAGATGAGCGAACGGGAGGCTGCATTCTACGAGCGGATGTTCCTTCTGGAGCAGGGGGTCCAGCTATTCGACAGCCTGTTCACAGCTTTTCTGAAAGAGCGGCTGACCGACGCCTGGACAGCTCGCCTGGCTACGATCCAGGAATGGCTGGACAAAAAATAATCACCACGGACTCTTGTTCAAATCAATTTAACATGGATAAAAGGGATAAACAGGATAAGATCTAAAAACAAGGATGTTCGTTTATTATTGAAACAAAGTTCGCTGTTATTTTTTCGAGATCCTTCTGTATCCCCTACATCCCGTTCATCCTTTAGGCCCGCTGTTTGGGTCATGTAATAATGTTGTTGGTAGTTTTCCCAAGAATACTATGAGGTATCAAAGTGAAGTTTATCGATGAAGTAACCCTTTTTACCTCCTCAGGCCATGGCGGCGCCGGTTGTGTTGCCTTTCGCCACGAAAAGTTCATTGAGTTCGGCGGTCCTTCCGGTGGCGACGGCGGCAAGGGGGGGGACGTGATCTTCCTGGCCACCTCGGGCATGTCGACCCTGCTGGAGTTGCGCCATCGACCGCACCAGAAGGCCGAGAAGGGCCATAACGGCCAGGGCAAGAACCGTCACGGCGCCGGTGGTGAGGATCTGATCATCAAGGTTCCTGTCGGAACGGTCGTCACGGATGCCGATACAGGCGATGTGCTGGCAGACATGAATGAAGACAACCTGCAAATCATCCTGCTGAAGGGGGGCAGGGGAGGTCAGGGTAATGCCCGTTTTGCCAGCGCAACCAACAAGGCCCCGCGCTTTGCCCAGCCAGGCGAAGAGGGGGAAGAACGCAAGCTGCGCCTGGAATTGAAGCTGATGGCCGATGTGGGGCTGCTGGGACTGCCCAACGCCGGTAAATCGTCGCTGATCAGCAAGATCTCTGCGGCGCGTCCCAAGATTGCCGATTACCCCTTTACGACCATCGTCCCTTCGCTGGGTGTGGTGCCGTACAAGAATTACCGCTCCTTTGTGATGGCAGATATTCCAGGTATAATCGCGGGTGCCCACGAAGGGGCTGGATTGGGCCTTCGTTTTCTGAAACACCTGGAACGCTCAGGCATACTGCTGCACCTGGTGGACATCTCCTGGATGCCGGAACGTGACCCGCTGGCCGAATATGAAGCGGTTAACCGTGAGCTTGCCCTGTTCAGTGCCGAGCTTACGGAAAAGGAACAGGCGGTGGTGATCACCAAGATCGACCTGCCCCAGACCCGTGATAATCTGGCCGGGATTACTGCCCTGTTCGAAGAACGCGGCGTCAAGGTGTTCCCGATCTCATCTGCCACGGGTGAAGGAATCCCGGAGCTTCTGGATGAGATCGCCAGGAGGCTGTGGGGTAAGGCTGAGGAGGAGTGGTGATACGCAGGGAATTGCTGAAAAATGTCAAGCGGGTGGTAATCAAGATCGGCAGCCAGGTGTTGACCGATGCCAATGGCGCCCTTGATGCTGAGGTTTTCCGGCAGATCTGTGACGACATCGCCCTCTTGCGTGGTAAAGGACTGCAGGTGCTGGTGGTATCGTCCGGGGCTATCGCTGCCGGGCGCAGTGAGTTGGGAATGTCGGAAAAGCCGGCGACAATTCCGCAAAAACAGGCTGCGGCGGCCATTGGTCAGACACGCCTGATGCATGCCTATGAAACGGGGCTGGCTCCCCACGGACTCAAGGCAGCTCAAGTGCTGCTGACCAGCGAGGATCTGGGAAGCCGCCAACGCTTTCTGAATGCCAGGGCCACGCTGGACACATTGCTGGGTTTTGGTATTATCCCGATAATCAACGAGAACGATACCGTCGTGGTTGATGAAATAAAATTCGGCGACAACGACAACCTTTCCGCGCTGGTGACCAATGTTGGCGAAGCGCACCTGCTGTTGATCCTGACCGATGTGCAGGGACTCTTCAGCGCTGATCCGCGCACAAATCCCGATGCCCGGTTGATTCCGCTGGTTAAAGGGATTACTCGTGAGGTGGAGCGGGCTGCCGGCGGCTCACGATCCAGCGTCGGCACCGGCGGCATGTCCACAAAGGTTGCGGCCGCAAAGAAGGCAGGCAAGAACGGCGTGCCAACCATCATGGTGCCGGGCAAGCAGAAAGGGATTGTTGCTGCAGCCCTGCAAGGCAAGGAGGTGGGAACCCTGTTCCTGCCGTCTGAAACTGGAGTGAACCGACGAAAACACTGGATCGCCTATACCCTCAAACCGGCCGGCAGGCTTATTGTCGATGAAGGCGCGCGGGATGTGCTGCTCAAAAAGGGGAAAAGCCTTTTGCCCTCTGGTATCGGGCGGGTCGAGGGGCGCTTTGAGCGAGGCTCCTGCGTAAGGATCTGTGGTCCTGACGGGCAGGAGTTTGCCAGAGGGTTGTCTGATTATTCGAGCAGCGAGGTTGTCCTGCTGGCAGGTCATAAAAGCAGTGAGATTGAGGAAATTCTCGGCTACCGGTATGCGGATGTGATAGTGCACCGGGATAACCTGGTGGTTCTGTAATTTCAATTCCAAATCAAGGCGCTATCTTCGTTGGCTCGTCTTAGGCTCCTCAACGTACTTAACTGTACGCCTTCGTCGCCTCAATCCTCGCCGCCTTGATTTCATCCTTGATTTGAAATTGAAAGCAGCGGTTATTTCACCTGCACCACGGCCGGTTTGGAGGTGAAGATCTCCTTCCGCTGGAGCGGGCCGTTGATAACCTCCACCTGAAGGCGCAGTTCCTGTTTATCAACAACATTTTCCCGTACCGCGGCACTAATTCCCAGCTCCTTTAAACGCCCTGTTTCCAGGGCATCCACCCTGAACGTCACAATGCCTGCCGCCTGGCGGAATTCGGCTCCGGAAGCCTCAATGTAATCGAGTTCGGCCGGTATGATTACCCGCACGGATAGTCCCTGGGCAGCCAGAGAACCGGCATTGAGAACCATAATGCGATATTTGACGGTTTCGCCTCGAGAAACCTGTATTTTTTGCGGTTTAGCTACGACACGCACCAAGGGTGCTGATGCCGTAACAACGGCTTCCCTGGTAAAAGTCACGTCGTTGTAGGTGGCAGATACGGCTTTGATTTGCAGGAGGTTTTTGAACCCGTCGACCTTGTCTGACGGAATCCTGAACGTCAGGTTGCCTTTACTCTTTTCACCCGGTCCGAGGGTTATCCGCTCCAGCGGCACCCCTGGCTTTTCAGATGATGTCAGCAGTGCGGCGTATTCCTTTGAAGCCGGCGCCGACAGCAAAAATTCCTCGCGCTTGATACCCTTATTGATGACCTCGAACGGCATCTGCCCGTTTTTCCCCACCTCCGTTGATCTGACACCGGTGGGCTCGACAAAAACCAGCTTGATACCCTCTTTAGCGATCTTCACAGCTGCCAGGCGCTCGCGTTCCTTGCGCTCCGCCTCGGCATTTTCCCGGGCGATGCGGGCTTGCTCCGCCTGTTCCCTTGCCTTGCGCTCCTGTTCTGCTTTCAAGGCAATTGCCCGCTCCACTGCAAGCTCATCGTTGCGCACCTTTTGGGCGGCTGCTCGCAGTGCTTTATCGAGGGGCAATTTTTCGCCCTTGATTTGGCGTACCCCCAGGGCAAGCAGTTCATCCTCCACGCTGGTCTTGAGAGGGCTGTCGCTGAATTCTGCTGTAAATTGCGAGATTGTTTTGGCTGCCATGGCATTGTCGCCGGACTTGAGGCCGGCCCGCGCCAGCAATAGCAGGGTGATATCCCGCAGTGGTGAGTCGGGGAAAAAATGGGTGAGCTGGCTGACCTTGTCGATGGTCAGCAGATAATCCTTCTTCTGGAAGGCGTTGAATGCCTCAACGTACAGGCTGGAGTCGTCAAGTTCCGCTGCAAGGGAAGGCGGAGTCCCAGGTAACAGCACCAAAAACCCTGTCAGAAGTGCCATGGTGAATGCTGTGACAATGCGACTCCGCATGGATGGGTTTATTCCACGAAGCTCTTGAGCTTTTTGCTGCGGCTGGGGTGCCGCAATTTTCGCAACGCCTTTGCTTCGATCTGGCGAATACGTTCGCGGGTGACCTCGAAATCCTGGCCAACCTCCTCCAGGGTGTGATCGCTCTTCTCGCCAATGCCGAAGCGCATCCGCAGCACCTTTTCCTCGCGCTGGGTCAAGGTGGACAGGACGCGTGCGGTCTGTTCGGAAAGGTTGGCCTTGATGACGGCATCGATGGGAGAGATGACCGCCTTGTCCTCGATGAAGTCGCCCAGGTGTGAATCTTCTTCCTCGCCAATGGGCGTCTCCAGGGAGATAGGCTCCTTGGCAATCTTGAGTACCTTGCGTACCTTGTCCAGCGGCAGTTGCATCCGCTCGGCGATCTCCTCGGGGGACGGCTCCCTGCCGTTCTCCTGAACAAGCTGCCGGCTGGTACGGATCAGTTTATTGATGGTTTCGATCATGTGCACCGGAATGCGGATGGTGCGGGCCTGGTCGGCAATGGCCCTGGTAATGGCCTGACGGATCCACCATGTGGCATAGGTGGAGAATTTGTAGCCACGCTGATACTCGAATTTGTCCACTGCCTTCATCAAGCCGATATTCCCTTCCTGGATCAGGTCAAGGAACTGAAGTCCGCGGTTGGTGTACTTTTTGGCAATGGAAACAACCAGCCGCAGGTTGGCTTCGATCAGTTCCGACTTGGCGATGCGCGCCTTGCACTCACCTTCCTCAATGGCCTTGAGTGCCGTTGACAGCTCACTTGCCTTGAACCCAGATTCCTGTTCAACCTTTTGCAGCTTGCGTGCAGCGCTCCGCAACCGCTTGTCGAGCTTGTCGGTTTCCTCGGCGCCCAGCTTGAATTTTTTGAGATCAGCAGCTGCCTTCTCTTCATCCTTCTGGAATTTCTCCAGCAGCGGTTTGAGCTTGTCGGTGGGGATCAGGATCTCCAGATCGACCAGCTCTTTCATTAACTTCTCAACCCTGACCGACAATTCTTTAAGGCGCTCGGCGATTTTATTGATGTGACGATCTTTCAGGCGCAGCGATTTAAGCAATTCAGCCTGCCGGTCCTTGGCCTGGCGGTATTTCTTTTCCAACTCCTTCTTTTTTGCTGCGGAGCCGGCCGCTTCCATCTCGTCGCTGATCTCGGTCAGTAACTGTTCCTGGGCAGCTACGGCATCAATATCTTCCAGGATGCGTATCTTTTGAACATCTTCTTCATCCTCTTCCAGCTGTTCCTCTTCCACTTCTTTGCTGATTTCCGAAGCGCCGATCTGGAACTTGCGCAGCTTTTCTCCCAACAGCAGCACTTCTCTGACGGTTATAGGGGTGTTGAGGATGACGCTGGCTACATCGCGCTCTCCATCCTCAATACGTTTGGCAATCTCTACCTCTCCCTCGCGGGTCAGCAGCGAAACGGACCCCATCTCCCTCAGATACATGCGTACCGGGTCGCTTGTCCGGCCGATGGAGCCAGGTTCAAACTCTACTTCCTCGGCCTCTCCTTCGGCCTCCTCGTCTTCCTCCAGGTCGGTTTTCATCTTGGGAATCTTGACCTTCTGGGAAGAATCGACGATCTCAATGTCCATGTCACCGAACATGCCCATGACGTCATCGATCTGTTCCGTGGCAATATCAGGCGGCAGTATGTCATTGACATCGTCAAAGGTCAGGAAGCCCTTTTCCTTGCCGAGGTCGATCAGTTGCTTGACTTCATCCAGATTTTTCTTGGCCATTCAATTCACCTCAACTGCCGAATTTCATTAGTTATAGTTTGGATTTTCTGGTACGCAGGGCATCTGCCTGTTGCAACAGGGCCGTGAATTCTTCGCTATCAGGATCAAGTACCGCTAATCTGGCTGCAATGTCCCTCATGGATAAAAGTGATCGTTTCTCCCGGCTCTGTCTGCAGTTGTCGAAAACAGTTCGCCAGTTTATGTCTGCCAGATACTCGTCTGATACCAGCAGGCGCGACAGAAGCATTCTGAGCTCCGGCTCATTGATCTTTTCCGTAAGGCGGCTCAGTGCCTGGGCATCATCGTCAGCTGCCATGGCATCGAGCATCAGGCGTGCAAGCTCCAGGTAGGCGCCGTCGAACAGGTTGTCAACACCGTACGTACTTGCTTCTTTTCGTGCCTCGGGGTAGCTGCCCATCAGCGTCAGCAGCGTCTCCTGATGTGTGTCGCCAGCGGAGGACATCTGTTTCTGCTCAACATGGAGATCGCGGGGTGTCAGGTTCACCCCACCCAGACGTTTGCGGAAGGCATGAACAGTGATCCCCAGCAGGCGGCAAATCTCTTTTTCGTACAGATCCCGCTCCACCGGATCGGCAATCTTGCGGAAACGAGGCGCTATTTCATCAATAATCCGTACCTTGCTGTCAACGCTGTCTGGCGGCGTCTGGGCCAGTTCCTGGCGCACGAAATATTCGAATGCCGGCCGGGCCTTTTCCTGGCAGGTGCGAAATAACTCCACCGGGTTCTTGGCCAAAAAACTGTCCGGATCATCGCCCGCCGGCAGGCTGATGACATAAGCAGGCAGCCGCTGCTCCAGAAAAAGTTCCATGGAGCGAATGGTGGCCTTGCGTCCTGCGGCATCACTGTCAAACAAGGTATATACCTTGGCCGCGTGCCGCTTGATGAGTCCTCCGTGGACCGCTGTCAGAGCGGTTCCGCAGGTGGCCACAACATTACGAATACCCGCCCGGAACAGGGCAAGGTGGTCAAAATAGCCTTCCACGATAATAATGCTGTTCTCGGTCCTGATTGCCGGCAGGGCCATATCCATCCCGAACAACACCGCACTTTTGTGGTAGAGCGGCGATTCAGGAGAATTAATATATTTAGGCAGTGAACTGTCAAGCACCCGCCCGGCAAAGGCGATCACATTTCCCTTGGCGTCACGGATGGGAAAGATCAATCTGTTGCGAAACAGATCGTACCAGCCACCCTCATTCTTGCGGATGATGCCAAGTTTCTGCGCTGTTTCAAGATCTATGCGATTGGCCTTCAGATGCTGTACAAGGCCGTCGCGTCGATCAGGTGCAAAACCGAGCCGGTAAGCCTCGGCAATTTCCCCTGTTGCGGCACGTTTTTCCAGATAAGCCCTGGCAACTGCTCCTTCCGGCTTCTGCTCCAGTATTGACCGGAAATAACCAACAGCCAGGTCGTTGATCTGCTGGAAGGTCTGACGCTCGCTCTGAGCCTGTTTTTCGGCAGGGGTAAGCTGGCGATCCTCAATCTCTATTCCCGCTTTCCTGGCAAGCATCTTGACCGCATCAGGAAAGCTGAGTCCCTCTATCTTCATGATAAAGGAAAAGGCGTTGCCTCCGGCGCCGCAACCGAAGCAATGGAAGATCTCCCTTGCCGGGTTGACGTTGAAGGAGGGCGTTTTTTCGGCATGAAACGGACAGAGACCGGTAAAGTTTGCGCCGGCGCGTCTCAGCTGAACGTAGTCGGAAACGACCTCCACAATCGAGAGCCGTTCTGCTACCTCGCGTACCTTCTCCTCAGGAATCATGGCTGTGCGCCGGGTTTACCCCGCAAAACGGAAAGCATCGTGTTGCCGACTTGTGCAAACATGTTGGCAGACTCCGTTGAACGAATCTTCTGTTTCAGTTGTGCGGGCATAACTTCTGCAGTAGCAATGGAAAACAGCATGCTCAACAGCAAGGCGCCTTCGGTGGCTCCGATCAGCAGGCCGCCCAAGCGGTTCAGGCTGCCCAGCATAACGATACGAACTGCGGTGGTGATGATGTTGCCAAGGATGTGGGCGATGACACCGGTCAGTATCAAAAGCAGCATGAAGGCTAAAAAAGATGATACATGTGCAGGCACATGAAGGATGTTATGTATCGGAACTGAGACTGCCGGATAATAGCGATACGCCAGCCATCCACCCAGAATAAGACCTGCAAGTGAAGACGCTTCATTGACAAAGCCGCGGGTCAGCCCCTTGAGCGCGAAGATAATCAGGACCGCCAGGATGATGATATCAAAAATGTTCATCAAGGAGCCTTGATATCAAGCAGCATTCCAGCGCGACGTAATACTTTTCTGCGCTGCTGCTGCTGACGGAATGCAGCCTTGAAGTGGCTGCTACAAAGAAGGGGCGATCAGTTTGATAGCCCCTTCGCCGGTTCAGGTGTGCTGCTTGAGCTGCCGCATTTCCTGGCAGAAGCAAGCTCAGGCTAGTTGTTGTCTGACGATGTCACTGACAATTTTACCGTCGGCGCGTCCTGTGGTCAAGGAGGTGAGAATTTTCATGACCTTTCCCATGTCCTTGACTCCCTGAGCACCGGTCTCTTGGATGGTCCGTGAAACGAGTTCGGTAATCTCATCTGTATTCAGTTGGGCGGGAAGAAACTGGAGCAGGACATTCATCTCCGCCTCTTCCTTGTCAACCAGATCCTGCCGATTGCCATCCTGATAAAGCCGGATGGATTCACGGCGCTGTTTGACCAGGGTTGAGATGACCTCTATAACCCCCTGATCGTCCAGTTCATGTTTGAGGTCAATCTCGCGGTTTTTCACCGAAGAACGAACCATGCGCACAGCCGAAAGGCGCAGGTCATCCCGCGCCTTCATGGCTTGCTTCATCGCATCGTTAAGTTGTTCTTTTAGTGACATGCAGTGTTTCCTTGGTGGCTAATCCAGCATCTTGCGCTGTTTCTTCAGGGCGCGCTTGCGGGCTGCAATGGCCTTTTTCTTGCGTTTTATGCTTGGCTTCTCGTAGTGTTCGCGTTTGCGAACTTCGGAAAGTATCCCTGCTTTTTCGCACTGCTTTTTGAATTTCTTCAGTGCGAGCTCAAACGGTTCGCTTTCCTTGATTTTTACTCCCGGCATTCAGTATCCCTCCCCTCATTGTGAAATGACTGCATAAATGATGTGTACTGCGCCGTGGCGTAAGAAATTAGAGAGTTACGTACAATATCAGGTAATGCACGATTGTCAATATAAAAATAAGCAGATTTAGTGCTGGGGCAGGGTGCGGGAGTTTTTCTCTTCTATTCCCGATATGCCGAACCTCCGCCGCAGTTCTGCGTAGATATCTTCCGGCAAAATGTCGTGGTATCCCAGCAGGACGAGGGTATGAAAAAAAAGGTCGGCGGTCTCGCCGACGATCTGCTCGCGTGTGCCCCCCTTGCCGGCAATCACCAGTTCGGTTGCCTCTTCACCGACCTTTTTGAGGATCGTGTCGAGGCCTTTCTTCATCAGGGAGGCCGTGTAGGAGTTCTCGGATGGGTTGGCCTTGCGTTCGAGGATGACTTGGTAGACAGCGTCAAGGATGTGGTTTGACTGTTCACTCATATGCGTACCGGGACCCCTTTTTTACTCAGATATTGCTTGGCTTCACTTATGGTGTATTCCCGGTAGTGGAAGATTGACGCCGCCAGGCAGGCGCTGGCCCCGGCCTTTGTAAATCCGTCGTAGAGATGTTCCAGATTGCCGACACCTCCCGAGGCAATGACCGGGATCGAGACCGCATCCACGACTGCCCTGGTCAATTCCAGGTCATAACCGTCCTTGGTGCCGTCGCAATCCATACTGGTCAGGAGGATCTCTCCCGAGCCGAACTCTTCCATCTTTGCGGCCCACTCCACGACATCGATACCTGTTGGCTTGCGCCCTCCATGGGTATAGACCTCCCAGCGCTGTTCGCCCGGCACGCGGCGGGCATCAATTGCCACAACCGTACACTGGGAGCCGAAGCGCTCGGCCGCCTCCCGGACAAATTCCGGGCGGTGTACGGCGGCAGTGTTGATGGAGGTCTTGTCTGCCCCGGCGTTCAACATGCGGCGGATATCCTCCACGGTGCGGATGCCGCCACCCACGGTGAGCGGCATGAAGACTCTCTCGGCGGTACGGCGCACCACGTCGATAATGGTATCCCGCTCGTCACTGGAGGCGGTGATATCCAGGAAGGTCAGCTCGTCGGCCCCCTGGCGGTCGTACATCTCGGCGATTTCCACCGGGTCGC